>JBAVTK010000585.1:0-7663 GCA_049696095.1 Aliidongia sp.
GTTCGAAGACATCGGCCACCGCAAAGGCGACCACGGCCGAACGCGGCGGCAGGCGCGTCACCTTGCGCGGGCCAGCATAGGTCAAGGTGGAAAAGCGCGGCCGCTCGACGATCTCGGCCTCGGGCACCAGCTTGCGCAACAGCGGCCGGATTGTGTCGGAGCCCATGAACATCGTTTCATGCCGGCCGCGCGCATGCAGCAGCCGCTCGGTGAAGACGTGGCCGCGATCACGATCGCCGACCAGTTGGATCTCGTCCACGCCCAGGAAATCGACCGACCGGTCGAGCGGCATGGCTTCGACCGTGCAGATGAAATAGGCCGGATGGGGCGGCAGGATGCGTTCCTCGCCGGTCACCAGAGCCACCGCTGCCTTGCCCTTGACCCGGACGGCACGATCGTAATTCTCGCGCGCCAAGAGGCGCAGCGGAAAGCCCATCATGCCGCTGGCGTGCCCCAGCATGCGTTCCATTGCCAGATGCGTCTTGCCGGTATTGGTCGGCCCGAGCACCGCGGTGATCCGCCCGGCGTTCCCGTTCTGCGCCATGATGTGCAAGATCGGTCGGAAGCCGATGAATTGCAAGCGGAGGCAACGGGGGAGCCGGGCAATCGAACGAAGAGCATCCTGCATAGGAGACTGGGTGAGACGCCGGTGCGCTTTTTTCGGGTGAGTGGTGCAAAATTCCCGTTCGATCGGCGCTGAGATGTCGCCGGCAGACCCGATCCCCTCCCCTCCGCCAAATTCCGGTTACCGGCTTCCCCTGAGAGGAGGCTCACATGGCCAACTTTCAAATCGACTATGTAATTCTATCTTGTCGGCCTGATGGTATCGTGCTAATCCCCTGATAATAGAAAATTTCATTATATGCGTGATTCTTGTAATGGAGAATCGCTTGTCGGAAAATTTCTCGGGACCTGCCAGGCGTTGGCGCATGCATCTCGGTTTGGTGGTCGGTGCGTTGGTCGCAGGCAATACCGCCCTGGCACAGACCACGCCACCACCGCCCGCGCTCAGCGGTACCTTGCCGCTTGCCGTCCCGGCGCATTCCACCGCGACTCCGGAAGCGGCGCGGCCGTTCTTCGACAGTTTCTCGTGGCAAAGTTTCGTTGCCCTGATGTGGCCGGTCAGCCCAGGCCAGCGGGGCGTGCCGCTGAACCCCACCGCCCCCGCCACCTTGACCAAGGCCGGGAGCAGCTATCCTGCGGTCTGGGGCAGCTATCTTACGGATACCGCCTTGTTCCCAGGCGGCACGCAACGTCCGATCGCCTGGAGCCAGACCCCGCCGAACACGCTGTGCCCAAATCTTCCGGCCGGCGGGAAGGTCATGACCCGGATCAGCGAGGCGGGCTCTTTGCTGAGCGAGGTGAACCAGGCATTTTCATTTCCGCTGGTCGACCAGAACAACAACTACATCTACTACGAGATCGCCTATAACCAGACGCAATATGATTTCGTCCGCGGGTCCGATAACGATCAGACCAGCTGGCTCTATTTGGCGCGGAATCTGGCGCAGGCTGAAATGAAGGCGCCGATCGCCATGCCCATCGGCAGCGCTGCCCCTGCTGCACCCGGTGCCATGATGCTGAAGGCCGGCTGGAAGCAGCTGACCGACAAGGATGATGCAAGCCGCTATTACTGGGTCAACGGCGCCATCTACGATCCGACCGCGACACCGCCGGTTTGCCGCCCGGCAAAGCTTGGCCTGATTGCGTTCCATATCGCACGCAAAGTGTCCCCCTTCCCGCAATGGATCTGGTCGACCCTGGAGCAGGTAGACAACGTGCCGCCGGACAATGGCACGCCACCCCATGTTCCGATGACATTGAACAACGGCACCACAACGCCGCCGACCGATCAAGGCTGGGCTAATCGGCCGGGCAAAAAGGGGCCGGTCGCGCCCGATCAGCGCTCGCCAGCCCAAGTCACCCGCTTCAACCCCATCCCGACGACGCCGGCCGGCAACGGAACGACCGATCTGAATGCGCGCTGGCAGGCGGCCTTGGCGGGGACACCGCTGGCTTACTACCAGCTGGCGATAACCCAATGGCCCGCCATGCCGGTATCCCAGAATCAATTTCAGACGAAAGAGGCCGGCGGCCTGTATCCCGTCGGCGCGGGCCAGCCTTTCCCGGTGGCCGGCGCCATAAACACGGCGATCGAAACCTTCTTTCAGTCTCAGCGGGACGCGACCGGAGCCGGCGGCAATAGCTGCATGCAATGCCATTACACCGCCGGCCAAGCCGATTTCAGCTGGAGTCTGACGCTTCGCTCCTATTGACCCCTGCCCCGCGATCGAGGGCGCGTACCGGGAGAATCTGATCCATGGCAATCGAGGCCACACCGACCGGCTGGTGGATGTATCACGGCGATCCTGCCCATACCGGCTATGTCGGGCCCGAGCGAACCGCCCTCAGCGTCAAGACCATGCGGGCTGGGCAGTTCGGCATCCTGCATACGCTCAAGCTGGGTGGGCCGATCTTGTCGGTGCCAGCGGTGTCGGGGGATTTCGTCTATGTCGGCGTCGCCAATACGCCGGGCACGGCGCAGGCGCTGGGCGGTATGCTGCACAAGATCGAACTGGCGAGCGGATCGGTCGTCGCCACCTTCAAATGGGCCATCCACCCGAACGAGCGCGATACCCATGGCTTCTGCGGCATGGGGACGACACCGGCGGTCGTCGGCGGGCTGGTTTATTTCGTCGGATTCAACGCCAAACTATATTGCCTGGACGCCGATACGCTGGCGCTGCGCTGGGTGACCGACCTGCGCAATCGCGACATGGTCCATAATCAGCCGGTCCAAACCTTCGACCCGGACAGCGATCCGACGACCGAAGCCGCGCCCGCCGCCGGCTGGTCATCGCCGCTCGTGATCAATGAACGGGTCTATGTCGGCATCGGCGAGGGGGAAAATCCGTCCCTCTATAGTTTCGTGTTCTGCCTTGATGCCCGGAGCGGCAATGTCGTCTGGATTTTCTGCACCAATCAATATGCGTGTGGCTATATCAACCAGCCGAACGAGCTGCCGGAAGCCGTCCTGACCGGGCTGGACCAGATCCCGCCGCCCTATAAGGTACGCAACGGCGCGCCAGTAACTTTGGGGTGTTCCGTCTGGGGTTCTATCGCCTATGACGCAGCGTTGGATCGGCTCTATTGTCCGGTTGGCAATGGCGCCCCCGATGGTCCGGTCCCGACGCCGGGCTGGTCGAACGGCCTGGTTACGCTTGATGCCCGCACGGGCGCCTTCGTCACGTTCTTCCAGATCCCGCCCGAAAGCAACTATCGGGACAGCGACATCGATGTCGATATCGGCGCATCGCCGATCCTCTATACCCTGGCAAACGGGCGAAGCGTTGTCGCGGTAGGCTGCAAGAACGGTTCGTTTTTCGTGCTTGATGCTGACACGCTGAACTGTCTGGCCTGGCGCCAGCTGTTGCCGAAATTCACCGATATGACCGTGGATCAGGGGCGGATTCCCACCGTCGATCCGCATCCAGATGCGCAACAAGGGACAGATAACACCCCCAATCCGCGCATCGCCAACCGCCAGTCCGATGCCGAAGATGCCGAAAATTACTCTGGCATTTACAGCACCGCGGCCATCGACCCGGTCACGGGCCGAGTCTTCGTCGGGGTCGGCGGCAACAATTACCATTCTGTAGCGCCTGGGATCGACACGGAAACCACACCGTTCCTGCGTGCGCTGGATGGGACGACGCTGGCCGATGTCTGGGAAACGGTCGAGCATCCCTATATGGGACACACGGTCAGCCGGTATGCCACCCCAGTCCCGCCGCTCTATACCAATGTCACCGAGTCCGGGCTCAGCTCGCCAGCGATCGCCAATGATGTGGTGTTCATGAGCACCACCTGGGTCTCGCTCTATGCCTTTTCCGCCAGGGATGGAGCCTTGCTGTTCGAGGATCGGCTGGGACAGGAGACCGGCGGATTAAACGGCGGCTATGGCTACTGCATGGGGCCGGCCATCTGCGGCAATTTCGTCGTAGCGGGCGCCTTGGTGTTTGGCGGCGATGGCGGTGTATTGCGGATCTATGGTCTGAAGCCCCCGGCAGAAGGCGTTACCCCATGATGATCTGGTCGACGAGCCTGGGGTCGTTCCTGGCCCTCGATAATGTCGCGGTCGCGATGGCGCTCGCGCCGATCTGTCACAAGGCGGGCCGGTTGCGATTGCTCGCTGCGTGGTTCGCCGGGGTCGAACTGGTGGCCCCTATGGCCGGTGCGCTGTTGCATGGCATTCTGCCCGCGGCCATGCCGACCGCGTCGCTCCAGACGGCTCTGCTGGCGACTCTGGGCCTGGCGGTCGTGGGTCTGTGTCTTGCCCGGCGCGATCCGGTCCGGTTAATTGCCGGTGGCGAGACCATCGCCGCACTGGCGGTACTGCTCGGGCTCGACAATCTGATGGCGGGGGCCGTGGTGTCCCTGCCTGTTGCGACGGCCTGGGGGCTGGTCGGCGCCGGCTCGGTGCTGATCGCTTGTGCGGCCGGACGGGTGCTTGGATCGCGCCTGTCACCGGCCGGATGCGCTGCGGCTCTGTTGGCGAGTGCCATCGCGATCGGATGGGCTTGAATCATGGATCGGCTTACTGGCTGGACCCAGACGGCGACTGGCCTCGATTTTCCGACCAGCCTGGCACTGGATGACGCCGGAGTCCTGTATGTCGCGGAATGCGGCCTGCCATTCGGTGGTGCGAAGCCCGGCGGGCGTATTCGCCGCATCGACGCCCAGGGCGGCACTTCGGTCGTGCTGGACGGGCTGCGTCAGCCGGTCAACGGCCTGACCTGGCATGATGGCGGCTTCTATATTTCCGAGGGCGGATTCCCCGGCCGGATCAGCCGCTGGCAACCGGGACACGCACCGGTCACCTTGCTGGACGGGCTGCCGGGGCGCGGCAATTACCATACAAATATGGTTGCGGCAGGGCCGGATGGCTGGCTGTACTTCTCCCAAGGTGCGATGACCAATATGGGTGTGGTCGGGCTGGATGCCTACGAGATGGCGTGGCTGAAGCAGTTGCCGCATCCGTACGATCTACCCGGCTACGACATTGCCTTGTCCGGTCAATTGTTCGAGACGCCGGATCCGCTCGCCGAACGGCCGGGGGCATTGGCACAGACCCGACCCTTTGCGCCGTTCGGCGACTCCTCCGCACCGGCGGCCCGGATCCCGGGCCAGGTTCCCTGCACGGCATCAATCATGCGCTGCCGCCGTGACGGGACTGGACTCGAACTCGTCGCATGGGGCTTGCGCAATGCCTATGGGATTGGCTTTCTGCCCGATGGGCGGCTGGTGGCGACGGATCAGGGACCGGATGATCGCGGCTCGCGTCCGATCGGCAATGCGCCCGATCTGCTATACGAGGTGAAGCGCGGCGCCTGGTACGGATGGCCGGATTTTGTCGGCGGTCGCCCCGTCGGCGATCCGGCCTTCCGCCCGAGTCGCGGCCCGCATCCGCGTCCGCTTCTGACCAACCACGACACGCTTCCACCACCCGAGAAGCCTCTGCTGAGCTTCGAAATCAATGCCGCCGCTGCGAAATTCGCCGTCGTGCCGGCCGCGGCCCAGCGCTGGGCTGGTCAAATTCTGGTCGCCTTGTTCGGCGATGAGAAGCCAGTGACGGCGCCGGTCGGCACCAAGGTCGGGCGCACCATGCTGCGCATCGATCCGAACGATTGGTCACCCCATCGCGTGGCCCTGCCGCCCGGCCTGGAACGCCCGATCGATGTGGCCGTGTCGCCGGATGGGCGACGCCTTTGGGTACTGGATTTTGGCCGTTTCGAAATGCTGGGCGAAGGTCGCATCGACGCCCTGGCAGGCAGCGGTGCAGTCTGCACCGTCATGCTCGATGAGGGGGAATCATGTCCGCGACACCCGTGAGTTTCGCTGCCGATATCCTGGGAATGCTCTACAAATATCGGGGCCAGATGATGTGGCGCCTGGATTTGGCCAATTACGACGATGTGAAGGCAAATGCCGCGATCATCTATTCGATGATCGAACTCCCGTCGCCCCAGATGCCGCCGGAACCCTTTCCACCGTTTTCCGAGACGTTTGTCGCCACCTTTAAGGCCTGGATGGATCAGGATTATCCGCCCTGATCGTTGCCGGGGCGGCGACCGGATGGAGGCGGTACATCATCGCCGGCAGAGTGACATGCGGACGGCCTTATCCTTTTCATCGCGAAGCGAACACGAAAGAGGGTTGCGCCACTGTGGCCCGCGCTACATATGTGG
The DNA here is from genome assembly GCA_049696095.1 of Aliidongia sp. Classification (GTDB taxonomy): domain Bacteria; phylum Pseudomonadota; class Alphaproteobacteria; order ATCC43930; family CGMCC-115725; genus JAXDMU01. The sequence continues at coordinate 6,249 of JBAVTK010000585.1, forward strand.
GGCATTTTCGGTAACTCTCAGGTCTCATAAGATGGCAGAAACCAGAAGCTTTCAGGCCGAAGTCAGTCGGCTGCTCGATATCGTCGCCCATTCGCTCTACAGCGACAAAAAAGTCTTCTTGCGCGAATTGATTTCCAACGCGTCGGATGCGTGCGACCGGCTGCGCTATCTGGCACTGACCCAGCCCGAATTGGGTGCTGCGGAAGGCAAGTACCGGGTCGTGCTGACGCTCGACAAGGACGCGCGCACGCTGACCCTGGCAGATAACGGCATCGGCATGAGCGCCGACGAGCTGGTCGAAAATCTGGGCACGATCGCGCGTTCCGGTACGGCCGCCTTCGTCAAGCAATTGAGTCAGGCGAACAAGAGCGACGTGGCGATGATCGGCCAGTTCGGCGTCGGCTTCTACTCCTCATTCATGGTGGCCGATCGGGTCGAGGTCGTTTCGCGCAAGGCCGGCGACACCGAGGCGCATAGCTGGAGTTCCGACGGCAAGGGCGAATTCACCGTCGCTCCAGCCGAGAAGGCGGAAACCGGCACGCGCATCGTGCTGCATCTGAAGGAAGACGAGACCGACTATCTGTCGCCGGTCCGGCTGCGCCATGTCGTCAAGACCTATGCTGACCATATCGCACTGCCGATCGTGCTGATCGAGGACGGCAAGGAAGAGGTGCTGAATACCGCCTCGGCGCTCTGGACCCGGCCCAAATCCGAGATCACGCCTGAGCAATATAAGGAATTCTACCATGCCGTCGGCCACGGCTTCGATGAGCCCTGGCTGACGCTGCATTGGAAGGCCGAAGGCACGCTCGAATATACAAATCTGCTGTTCGTGCCATCGTCCAAGCCGTTTGACCTGTTCGATCCGGCACGCAAGCACAATATCCGGCTCTATGTCCGCCGCGTCTTCGTCACCGACGATTGCGCCGATCTGCTGCCGGCCTATCTGCGCTTCGCCAAGGGCGTGGTCGATAGCGAGGATTTGCCGCTCAATATCAGCCGCGAGACGCTGCAAGCCAACCCAATGATCGCCAAGATCCGCCAAGGCCTGACCAAGCGACTCTTGGGCGATCTGGCCAAGAAAGCGACGGACGCACCGGACGAGTTCGCCAAATTCTGGGAAAATTTCGGCGCGGTGCTGAAGGAAGGCCTATATGAGGATTTCGAGCAGCGCGAGACGATTCTGGGCTTCGCCCGCTTCCGCTCGACCGGGGGCGAGGCGCTTGTTTCGCTCGATGAGTATATCGGCCGGATGAAGCCGGGGCAAAAGGCGATCTATACCATCACCGGCGACAAGCTGGAGATCGCGCTGAAGAGCCCACAACTCGAAGGCTATCGCGCCAAGGGCGTCGAGGTGCTGGTGCTGACCGATCCGGTCGATGAGTTCTGGCTACCCAATATCGGCAAATTCAAGG
>JBAVTK010000586.1:0-2063 GCA_049696095.1 Aliidongia sp.
GTTCATCTCGATACGGTGCTGATTTAAGCCGGCCGCATCTCACAGGATTTTTCTCGGTTGCACGGACGCTGGCGACGGCGATCCGTCCCGGCCGGCGGCTTTGCCCGCCGCCGAGCGCAGTCGTGCATCGGCCGCGCCTCTCCGATCTTTCACAAGGACGCGCCATGGATGACGCAACCGTAGAGAGCGGCTGGGGCCTGCCCTCGATCGCGTTTTTCCGCTCGCTCTGCCCACCGCTGCCACCGCCCTGGCCGCTGCAACGGCCCGACCTCATTCCACCCTGGCAAGATCCGGCCGAGCGGCACCGAGCGGCCGCTGCGGCCGAGGCCGAGCGGGTCCGGGCCGAAGAGGAAGAGACCCTGCAATTCATCCGGGACTATGTCCAGGCGCTACGAGATTGGCGCAAGGAGATCGTCTTCCATTGGGGCGACCATGTCACCGGCCGCACCACGATCAGCCTGTTCGAGGACTCGCCGGCCGGCGAACCGGCGCAACCTTCCCCGGTGCAACCAACGGCGGGCGAAACCGGAACGGTTAGCGCCAGACCGGAATGCGCAAGCCCGGTCAAACCGGATATCTCGTCTCCGGCCGCGGTGACACCCGCGCTGATCGGACCGGCGGCATCGGCCAAGGTCGCCGATCCCACAATTCAGGCGTCCGATCCGCCAAGCACGTCGATTGACTTGGCGGCAGCGCGCTCCGAGGAGGTGCCGATCGCGCCAGACGGCGGCCGCAGCGGCGTAGCGATGACCGATATGGTGGTCAAAGATAACGGCTCGAAAGGAAACCTCGGAACCGCTTCGGGACCTGCCGCCGCCGCCGAATACCCTGCCCGGCGGGCCGCCGGTTCATCTTCCCGCGCTGCCGCCGTTGGCCGTTCCCACACAGGCAGACCGGGGTTCCGTCATTCTGCCAGGGGGCGGGCCGGTGTCGTTGCCGCCGCTGCTGCCGTTTCCGGCTTCCCAAGATGTTCAAGGACCGCTAACTTTCCCCGGCAGTCCTGACCCGGTGCAACTGCCGACCGTCGTTCAGAACGAGGTGGCTGACGCCCCAGACAGTGCAGGGTTGCCAGCAGTTACGTTGCCTACGTTTACTTCGCCGGATCCGTTGGTTGGAAACGCGGCCACAAACATTGAGACTGCCATTCCTGGTTCCGTAAATGGCGTTGGTATACCAATTGGGAATACGGCTTTAGGATTATCATCCGATGCTGATATTGCCCTTAAAATTGGAGATATCGTCGAGGTTAAATCAGGAGGGGGCAAGGGAACTCTCACCCAGGTAAAAAATCAACAGCGTATTCTTGGTAATAGTGGAGAAGTTCTTGTGTATGGACCAAATCTGAAAGGATCTGTTGTAAATTGGTTAAAAAGTAATGGTATAAAAGTGTTTACTGATCTGAATGATTTGATTTCATACATAAAATCGAAAGGCAATTAACTATGTACACATTCATTTTGGTTATGCCAATGTCAGCAGTACCGACTTGTGCGTGTGATTTACTGAAATCAGTTGGACCGGTTCGATCCGAACCGGGGGGGCGATATATAGTCGAAGGAGAGTTTCGGCGGGAAGATGGATGGATCGGAATTACTAGAGATGATAGCATATATTTGGATTATGACGCAGATGAGATCAATAAAATTGGACTCTTAATCGAAAATCCCGCTTTTTTTATCGTAGAGGGAAGTTTGGGAAACAAAATGTATCAAAATCAATTATTGAATAGTTTACCAATTGATGCCAGATATTTAATAGATAACGATCATGGGAGTATTATGGATGTTCCAAGTTACCAGAACGCGCTGTTGAATGGAGTTGACTGGCTGCATACTTTTATAATAAAATAACTTATCGATACAAACTATCAGGGTGCGAACCGGTGGCCCAAGCCGCGGGCGATGCCGGAACGCTTGGCGCGGCACTCGATCGCGCAAGCCCGATCAAGCTGGATATCTCGTCGCCGGCCGCGGCGGCACCCGCGCCGATCTGACCGGCGGTATCGGCCAAGGTCGCCGAGCCGCACCGCCGCCGACGATACGCTAGACGGAACGCCCTTTGCC
>JBAVTK010000587.1:0-5422 GCA_049696095.1 Aliidongia sp.
ACACCGAGCGCCACGCCACAGCCCGTCGCGCGCAACAGCGCCAGATCACCAAGCAATTCGACATTATGGGCGAGCGACTTACCGAAGCCGATGCCCGGATCGATCAGGATCGCGTCGCGCGTCATCCCGGCCTCGACGCATTCCGCCAGCCGTGCCTCGAAATAATCGAACAGATCCAGCACCGGCATGTCGTAATGCGGCGCCTGCTGCATCGTCTGTGGTTCGCCCTGCATATGCATCATCACAACAGGCAGGCGGCGTGCCGCGACCAGTGCCAGGGCGCCGTCATCGCCAAGCGCTGTCACATCATTGACGATGCGGGCACCGGCATCGAGTGCCGCAGCCATCACGCTGGTCCGGCGGGTATCGACGGAAATCACCGCGCCCGAAGCCGCCAAAACACGAATGACCGGAAGAATGCGGGCCGCCTCCGCCTCCGGACTGACCGGCACCGCACCGGGCCGGGTCGACTCACCGCCGATATCAAGAATGTCGGCCCCGGCATCCCGTAGCCTTTGGCCATGCGCGATCGCCGCCGCCGAATCGAGAAACGCGCCGCCATCGGAAAAACTGTCGGGTGTCACGTTGACGATGCCCATGATCAGCGGACGGTCAAGCGGAAAACCGGCCCAGGGCAAACGCGGGCGCGTCAGCCGCTGCGCCAGATCGCGCAGGCGCGCGCTCGCAGCGGCATCGCCGGCCGGTGGGAAAGCACCAGCCGGATAGAGCGTCCGGACTGCCCGGCCGCCCGGCCGGCGGTGTAGAACCTCAAAGAACGCCCAGGCTTCACCGGGGCGCCCGCCGGACACAGCCAAGCCGGAGGCAACCGCGGCGGCCGCCTCGCTTCCGGTCAGGCGACCGGCCAGTCGAAGATAGGGGAGCGGCGCCAGATCACTCATTTATCCGGTCGTCATTTTCACGGGTTTTCAGAGGGATAACCATCTCATCGCCCCGACTGGAGTCGTTCAGAACGGCGATGTGGTAACGAGCCCCCTACCCGTCATACCCAGGACAAGCCCGGGTATGACGACTGGGAGGTTTTTTAGATCACGCGTTCGGCTGCGGCTCTGGCTCAAGCCCGCCTGTCGGCTTCTCCTTGCGAATACCGCCGGTCGGCGGGATTGAGGAGCGACGCGGGACCGGTCGTGGGGAATCATCCGCCCCGGTGTCACGGGTGATCTCTTCGCCGGCGATAATCTTGCGGCATTCGTCACCCGACAGCGTCTCGTATTCGAGCAGCCCTTTGGCAAGCGCATGCAGTTCGGCCAGATGTTCGCCCAACACCGCGCGTGCGCAATTCTCGCCCGCTTCGACGATCCGGCGGACCTCTTCGTCGATCAGCTTGGCGGTCGCGTCCGAGACGTTCTTGCGCTGCGTCACCGAGTGGCCGAGAAACACCTCTTCCTCATTGTCGCTGTAACGGATGCGGCCGAGCTTGTCCGACATGCCCCATTCCGTGACCATTCGGCGCGCGGTGACGGTGGCCTGGCGGATATCGCTTGAGGCACCGGTCGTGACGTTCTCCAGTCCGAAGATCAGTTCCTCGGCCACCCGCCCGCCGAAAATCGTCGCCATGCGCGAGGTCAATTCCTTGAGCGACACCGACAGCGCATCGCGTTCAGGCAGATACATCGTCAAGCCCATCGCCCGGCCGCGCGGAATAATCGTCACCTTATGCACCGGGTCATGGACTGGCATATAGAGCGAGACGAGCGCATGACCGGCCTCGTGATAGGCGGTCAGTTCCTTTTCCTTTTCGGTCATGACCATCGAGCGGCGCTCTGCCCCCATCATGACCTTGTCCTTGGCATGCTCGAACTCGAACATGCCGACCGACCTCTTGCCTTTGCGCGCCGCCATCAGCGCCGCCTCGTTGACGAGGTTGGCGAGATCGGCGCCGGAGAAGCCGGGCGTGCCGCGCGCGATGGTCTTGGGATCGACATCGGCAGCCAGCGGCACCTTGCGCATATGGACCTTGAGGATCTTCTCGCGGCCGAGAATGTCCGGATTGGGCACCACAACCTGCCGGTCGAACCGGCCGGGCCGCAGCAAGGCCGGATCGAGCACGTCGGGCCGGTTGGTCGCGGCGATCAGGATCACGCCCTCATTGGCCTCGAACCCGTCCATTTCGACCAGCAACTGATTCAGCGTCTGCTCGCGCTCATCATTGCCGCCGCCGAGCCCGGCGCCGCGATGACGGCCGACCGCATCGATTTCGTCGATAAAGATGATGCAAGGCGCGTTCTTCTTGCCCTGTTCGAACATGTCGCGGACGCGCGACGCGCCGACGCCGACGAACATCTCGACAAAATCCGAGCCGGAAATCGTGAAGAACGGCACATTCGCTTCACCGGCGATGGCGCGCGCCAGCAGCGTCTTGCCGGTGCCAGGCGGGCCAACCAGCAGCACACCCTTGGGGATCTTACCGCCCAGCCGCTGGAATTTCTGCGGATCCTTGAGATATTCGACGATCTCCTCAAGTTCCTGCTTCGCTTCGTCAATGCCGGCAACGTCGTCGAACGTAATCCGACCAACCTTCTCGGTCAGAAGGCGCGCACGCGACTTGCCGAAGCCCATGGCCCGTCCGCCGCCACCCTGCATTTGGCGCATGAAAAAGAACCAGACACCGGCAATCACCAAAAGCGGGAACCAGGACACCAGGATGCTGAGCATGCTGGGCGCGTTCTCGTCGACCGGCACGGATTGAACCAGGACATTCTTGTTGAGCAAGCGCTGGACCAAAGTCGGATCATCCGGCTCGTTGGTCGAAAAAGTCCGCCCGTCGGTCATGTGCCCGCTGAGCACCTTGCCGGTGATCTGCACATCCTTGACCTGCCCCTTATCGACCTCGGAAATGAATTCCGAATAAGCCAAAGGCGGTTGCGTCCCATGATTGGACGAACTTTGAAACAGGTTGAACAGGGCAACGAGGAGTACGGCAATGACGACCCACAGCGCCAGATTCTTCCCGAAATTATTCACGGTCAAAGCCTTTCGTTCGTCCAACAACACCATCGTTGCGATGCACTACAACAGTCACCGCGACCGAGCCGGCCCCTCCGGCGACATTCTTAGAGAACAGTAATATCCTTAGAGAACAGATAAGATACGACCGCCCCCTAAACAACTGTAAAACCGCTTCCCGCCAACGGCCGCACCGATCGCAACCCCACTTCGATCCCGGCTGCCGACCCGGGTCGCCGCCAGCCAAGATGGGGTATCGCGATCAACCTACCGTCTTGCCGAATGGCCGGCAAGGTCGCTCGCACACTACCTGGCAAATGGTGCGCCCGGTCGGCCGGAACAATAGCACGCATATTTGCCGCGCCCTCTGCGCCCAGCGCACCGACGCACAAGCCCGGCGGCACTGCGCCGTTCCGCGCTCGAACCGTAAAGCGATCGTCCCACCGCCATGGGCCGCTGCCCTGCAGGTCGACCGGTGGGGCCAAGGCGGCGGCCTCGCGCTGGATCAGAACGCGACCGCGATAAGGCAGAATGCGGCAGCCGCCCAAGGTCTTACCGCGGATCGGCTCACCGTCGAAGAGAGCGCGCGCGAGCCGATCCAGTCGCTCGAAGCGCGGCGTGTAGGCAGCGGCGCCGATCGAAGCGATCAGCGCCGCCAGCGCGCGCAGGCGGATTTCCTCCGGCGTAGCGCGCAGCACCGTTTGATCGAGCACCGCAAAACCGGCAGGATGCAGCAGGACCATCTCGACCAAAGCACGCTCGGTCAGTCGCTCCAGCATCACGCGCACTCGGCCAAGATGGCGGCAGGTCTCGGCCAGACGCAACTCCGTCAATCCGGCCGCGGCCAGATTGTCGCACTGCGCCCGCACCCGCACACGGGCAAACAGCAGATTGGCGTTCGACGGATCTTCGCTCCATTCCTCGCCGAACCCGCGCAATGTCGCCCGGAGTTGCCGTGCCGGCACATTAAGCAGCGGCCGGAGCAGCCGGAAATGCCGCTCCTCAACGAGCGGCGCGATACCGGCCAGCCCGGCGACGCCGCTACCGCGGCCTAGCCGCAGCACCAGCGTCTCGGCCTGATCGTTCCGGTGATGCGCGGTCAGAAGATGCAGCACATTATGACCGCGGCACCATTCGCCCAACAGCCGGTAGCGGGCTGCGCGGGCCGTGGCCTGAATATCCTGCCGCGGATAGGGACCGTGCCAAACCAGGATCTCGTGGGCGATCGCACGGTGCCGCAACCTCTCCCCCAGTGCCGCCGCCTCGTCCCCGGAGGCCGGACGCAGCCGATGATCGACGGTCAGCGCGGTAATGGCGCCACCGCGCGCGCGCGCCCAGCGATCGGCGAGGAGGGTCAAGGCCAGGGAATCCGCACCACCGGAAACGGCGACAGCCAAGGCCGGCGCTGGCTCGAACGGCTCCAGCGCCGCCATGAGCCGGGCGAACACTTCGTCGTCGAGCGGCGCCGATTCATCACCCGACGAACCGGACCGAACCGCGCTCCGGCCGCCCGAGTTCACGTCAGCACCCGATTCGTTTCTTTTCAGAGACCTCGCGATCCCGAATGACCGGCGCCATTTGCGGGAAATCTCGTTCCAGCCGGGCAAAGCTGAAACAGGCGTCGTTCTTGCGCCCGGAATTCCCGAGCGCCATGCCCATTTTCAGCAAATTATCCGGCGCCTTCGGACCTTGCGGATATTTTTGATAGCCTTCGGCAAAAGCGGAAGCAGCGGCCGGATATTCCCCACGCACGAAATACGTCTCGCCCAGCCAATATTGTGCATTGCCGGCCAGCGGATCGGCCGGATGCTTTTGCAGAAAGCTGCGAAACGCGGTTTCAGCGCCCTTGAAATCGGAGTCGCGCAGCAGCCCGAAGGCGTAATTATACTGCTCGGTCACCGAACCATCCTGCAATGTCCCCGACGCACCCGGGGGCGGTGGCGCACCCGGCGGTGCCAAGGTGCCTGAGCCCGGTCGGTCGATCTCGCTGGCCCCCGGTCGAGGTGGGCGAGCCTGCACCGCTTCGACCGGTGCGGTGGCGCCGTGTTCCAGTTGCTGGAAGCGCACCTCGTTATCGGCCTGAGTTTTTTCGACGCGCTTGGAGATTTGGGCAATATTATATTGCATTTCCTCCAACTGCCCGGTCAGCGTGCGCAACTGCGCTTCGAGCTGATCCATCCGGATCTGCGCATCAAGCGACGAGGCACCCTCGCCGGCCGCCGGTGTCGGCGCGGTGCCGACTTGATTGCGATAGACCTGACGCTGCAACTGATTGAGATCGCGCTCCAACCGATCGATGCGTTCGAGCAACGGGCGCGCATCCTGGGCCTGCAAAGGGCCGTTGAGCAAAAACGCGGCCAGCGAGATCGCCGCGACGGAGCAGAGGCCAAGGCCAAACCGGAATTTCAGCATCGAGTTCCCGCAACTGCAACAGGACGGATTCCTGAGCGAACACCGC
>JBAVTK010000588.1:0-2311 GCA_049696095.1 Aliidongia sp.
GGGCTAGATAGCTTGCCGCCAGGGCCGAGGCAGCGGCGGTGCGCCGAAGCGTCAATGCCTGACCGTCGATCATCGCCAGTGGCTGACCGGTCTGGCCATCCAGCAGCAGATAGGTACCCATCACCGCGGGCAAACCCCGCTCGCCATTGGACGGAAAGACCGTGGCGAGCTTGACGCCGACATGGCGGCCGGCCTGCCAGGCGGGCATCAGCAGCAGCGTACCATCCGCCCGGTCATCGCCGGCTGCAATCGTATGATGATGGCGGGCCGGCACCGTACAGCCGGTGCGGAACATTTGCCGCAGCGCCTCGATCAGCGGCTCCCAAGCGAGGGCTTCGTGGGTTTCGGACGGTCCGATCAACCGCATCGTGCTGGGTGGGGGCGGTCGGCCGTGCGGAATCTCGACCATCGCCCGCGCTCAGTTCGTAAGCGAGCGGCCCGGCGGCGGCGGTTCGGTCGGGCCGACGGACGACAATTCCAACCGCTGCACCTGTTTTGCCAGACGCCGCCGCTCGCGCCGGATACCGAGATGGCCGAGCCAGGTAATGGACGAACCGAGCAGGAGACCGGCCGCCAGCATGCCCAGGACCACGAGGTAGAGCGGCAGCTCGACCGTGGCAAAGGGCCACAGATCGAGCGTGACCGAGTTTCGATTATAGACGGCAAAGCCTGCGCAGACGATCGCGGCAAGCAGGGTCAGGCCCCAATAGACGAACCGCACCAACAGCCTCACGGCCGCGCCGGCCGTCAGTCTTCGTCCCCATCGGTGTTGAGGCGATCGCGCAACTGCTTGCCGGTCTTGAAGAACGGCACGTATTTTTCATCGACCGTGACGCTATCGCCGGTCCGCGGATTGCGCCCGATACGCGCATCGCGGCGCTTCACCGAGAAAGCGCCGAAGCCGCGCAATTCCACGCGGTCGCCCCGCGACAAGGCCGCGGCGATCTGATCGAAGATCGTCGTCACGATCCGTTCGACATCGCGCTGATAGAGGTGCGGATTGCTCTCGGCAAGTCGCAGGATAAGCTCAGACTTGGTCATGGCGATCCGGCCTTCCCATTGCGGCAATTTTTCCAGGTCCCGCTACCCTGCCAAAGCGAGGCCGCGCGGTCAAGATAAGCCCTGGACCGAAAACGGCTTTCGCCAAAAATAACCCGCAAAGTGCGCTTCTTCGGCCTCACTCCAGGTCGCTGACGGTGCTGTCCATGCCCTTGATCCGCGCCGCAAGCGACGCTTCGAGGAACCGGTCGATATCGCCATCGAGCACGGCGCCGGAATTGCCGGTCTCGACGCCGGTGCGCAGATCCTTGACCATCTGGTATGGTTGCAGCACGTAGGAGCGGATCTGGTGGCCCCAGCCGATGTCGGATTTGGTCGCGTTCAGCGCCTCGGCCGCGTCTTCGCGCTTCTTCAGTTCCTGCTCGTACATGCGGGCGCGCAGCATGTCCCAGGCGATCGCGCGGTTGCGATGCTGCGAGCGATCCTGTTGGCACGACACGACGATGCCGGTCGGCATGTGGGTGATGCGAATCGCCGAGTCGGTCTTGTTGATGTGCTGGCCGCCGGCGCCCGAGGCGCGGAACGTGTCGATTCGGCAATCCTTTTCCTGGATGTCGATCTCGATCTTGTCGTCGATCACCGGATAGACCCAGGCCGAGGCAAAGCTGGTATGGCGCCGCGCCTGGCTGTCGAACGGCGAAATCCGCACCAGCCGGTGGACGCCGCTCTCGGTCTTCAGCCAGCCATAGGCGTTGGGGCCGAGGATCTTCAGCGACGCCGATTTCAGCCCGGCCTCTTCGCCGGGGCTTTCTTCCAGCCAATCGGTCTTGAAGCCATGCTGCTCGGCCCAGCGCACATACATGCGGGTCAGCATCAGCGCCCAATCCTGTGCCTCCGTCCCGCCGGCCCCGGCATGGATTTCGATATAGCAATCATTGCCGTCGGCTTCGCCCGACAACAGGCTTTCGATCTCGCGCTTATGCACTTCGGCAGTCAGCGCATCGAGCTGCTTTTCCGCTTCGGCCACCAGATCCTGATCGCCCTCGGCTTCAGCCAGTTCGATCATGCCCAGCGCATCATCGAGTTCTGCGGCAATCTTGCGATAGCTGCCGATCGCCGTGTCGAGCCGATTGCGCTCGCGCATCACGACCTGGGCGGCGTCGGCATCGTTCCAGAGCGAGGGGTCTTCGGCCTTGGCGTTCAGTTCGTCGAGACGACGGAGTGAGACATCCCAGTCAAAGATGCCTCCTCAGCAGCGCCAACGACTCACGAATGTCGTCGGCAACCGCTTGAATTTCAGCGCGCATTGCGG
>JBAVTK010000589.1:0-4736 GCA_049696095.1 Aliidongia sp.
CCGATCGCAGCCTGCGCCAGACTGCCCCCGGCAGTTACGGCGCCGTTGTGCGCCTGCCGCGCGCCGGGGCCTATGATCTGGCCGTGCTGCTCGACAGCCCGCGCATCTCGCATTGCTTCGCCGTCGATATCGCGGCGCCGCGGGGTGACAGCCCGACCGAGCTGGCGCTGGAACCGGTCACTTTGCCGACGATCGTGCCGGCCGGCCGCCCGGTGGCGCTCAGTTTTCGCGTGACCCAGCGCTCGGCCGACGCCAAACCGCCGGGCGCGCTGACCGCACTCGCCATCCTCGCGCCCGGTTCCTGGTTCCAGCGCGTGCCGATGACCCAAGCGGCCGACGGCCTCTGGCGCCTGGAATTCACCCCGCCCGAAGCCGGGATCTATCGCCTCGCCTTCGAATCGCCTGGACAAATGAGCGTCGACACCAGCCCGCATTTCAGCTTCGAGGCGAGCCCACCCAAGAGCCGGAAGACCGCGCATGACTAAGCGAAACCGATGGTTCGCCGCTTTCCTGGCATTCGCCGCCCCGGCCGCACTCGGCCAGCCGGCCGACCTCGGAAAACCGGCGCGGTTTGAGATTCCCGATGTCGTGCTGGTCGATCATGACGGCATCCAGCACCACGTCGAAAGCGACTTGATCCGCGGCAAGATCGCCGTGATCAGTTTCGTCTTCACCGGCTGCACGACGATCTGTTCGCCGGTCGGGGCGAATATGGGGGCACTCGATCATCTTCTGGGCGCCGAGGTCGGCCCGCGGGTCAGCTTGCTCTCGGTGACGCTCGACCCGTTCAACGACACGCCGGAGCATCTGGCGACCTGGCGGCGCCAATTCGATGACGGACCGGGTTGGCGGCTGCTGACCGGCGATCCGGCGCGGGTCGATACGCTGTTGCATGCGATGCGCGAGGACCCGACCGACATCGAGCAGCACGATGCCTTTCTTTGGCTGGGCGATCCGCGCACCGGCAATTGGACGCGGATTTCCGCGCTGGCCGCGCCCGAGACGCTGGCCGGCCTGATCCACCATCTGGAGGCCGAATGATGCGGCGCCTTGCCTTGCTCGCCCTTGCCGCGCTCCCGCTGCTGGGTGCGGCCGATTATCCAGCACCGCAGACGATGCACCAGAATGGTGCGGCGAAATGGTTCGGCGATGTCGTGCTGACCGACCAGGACGGCAAGCGCGTCCGGCTCTACCAGGATCTGATGGACGGCAATGTCGTCGTGATCAACGCCTTCCTGGCCGGCTGCCGCGCCTCGTGCCCGGCGGTGATGGGCGCCTTGTCGCATCTCCATGCCCAAATGGCGATCGACGGCATCGCGGCGAATTTCGTCTCGATCACCGTCGATCCTGAGCATGATACCCAGGAAGCGCTCAACCTCTACGCCCAGGCGCTGGGCGCCGGCCCCGACTGGCACATGCTGACCGGCGAACCGGCCACGGTGCGCGCGGCGCTGCATCGCTTCGGGCTGGACACGAACCCGGATGAGGATCCGAGCGATCATCTGAACATCATCTATATGGCCAACCTTAGGACCGGCCTGTGGAAGAAGGTGTTCAGCTTGGCGCCGGTCGAGGATCTGGAGACGATCTTGGTTGAGGTGGAGAATGATGTGAAGCAGTGAGGGGAGAGTATCGTCGCGCAGGGGTTTTGATGGAGCGCGATGTGCTGCCTTAGCCTGACGCTAGTCGGTTTGGGTACCTTCGGACAAACGGGTGGAGTGGGAAGCGAAAAATGGCGAAGATAGTGCACCTTCTCTATTCGATCGGCCCGGCAGTCAAAGGCATTTTTGCGCCATAGCACTGCATTAAAGAGGTGGTTTTCCAATGACAATGCTTTCAATTAAAACAAATTCATATACGATAGCAGGAAATACTGATAATAGCGATCAAGTGGAGCGTCATCCAAACGTGTGATCCAAGAAAAGCGTGAATTTTCTTATATAGGATCTGGACAATATTTAATAATTTGTTTTTCGGAAAAAATCCCTTCAAATAAATGAGGTTTATACGATTGTTCTTGAATGAAATCAATGTTTTCGTGATTAATAGGGCATTCATCTAGCGCCTTTCTATATTTTTCCTGAAGTTCCGTCAATTTTTCCCTGGCGCCGTCTTTGTCTGGATCAATATTCTTTAGTTCATGACGAACGGTTGCAACCTTCCTTGCGCATTGATGCAGCAACTCATCCCTGATGATAGAAGTTTTGCGATCCATCAATAAGACTGGTAAAAATGACAAAGACAGAAAGAACGACCGAACACGCTAATAGTATTTACGATTGATATTGCTGTAGGAAAATGATATTTGGAAGAAGTGATAAGGCAATAACAAAAAGAGATAGTAGTGAAATCATATATGATGAATTACGCTGACGCGCCGCGAGCCGCAAATTAGCTTGAAAACGTACATCCCGGGTAATTTCGACGCTACGCTTAAAGTCCTTTAGCGCAGTATGAAATACGTCAGTAGAGTCAGCCATCGTTGCCTCCAAAAAGCAGTATCCTTGTTCCATACTATAGCTTACTTGCGACACCTCAAGGAGTGAAATTTCGAAGGTATCTCTAGGCGATTTACCAAAACCTGCAATCGAACCTCGAAACTGAAGCCGTGCTGTCGGTCACAATGCCCAGCCGGGTGACCGTTTTCAGAACCACCTGCTCGGCATCCTGGGAGCCGTCTTGGGTCGAGCACCGCCCAGCTACACCCGCGAAAACCTCTATACAAGCATACTATCGGCCCGGTCACCAGCAGACCCACACACCGCCATCGAACGGAACGATCCCTGTTTAGCCGCGCGATCTTCCCGGAGCGGTTTCGATGAGTATCATTATACCGCTTATCCCTTCTACAAAACCAAAGCAATATCGGTCCGGCCCCTTCAGCCATCGGATCGCGATATTCGGCTCCTTGGGCCAAGCCACGCCGTTCAGTGCTGCAACGTTCATGAACTGACGAGAGAGATACTCCGGGTGTTCGGTAGCTTGGTATAGGCAGCGCAAAAGCTGGTCTGTTTCCCTGGAAACTCGGTTGGAAACCAGCGCCGTCGACATCCCGCAAGTTACACCGGACACCCAGCATCGATTATTAACAGATGCCGCTGTAGTCAACCCCGTCTTGCGTATCTTTTTGTGCTCGTCTTCGGACCAGTTCCGCCCGGGAAGCACACTCAGAGCGACGAACAGCCCCTGATTTGGCCATGACTGCACAGTGACCTCAATGAGCTGTCTGCTGGTCCATGCACCGTGCGGTGCAACAGTCAGCACGAACGCAACGCCTCGGCCGAGGATTAAGTAGAGCAGTTCCTTGCTCCTTGCCCGAAAGCCGCCATTTCCCGATGGTTGGCTGAGGTGCAGATGGTGGATGCCCCACTCGTTCAGGAGAAGGTCGAAATCCGGTCCGTCTTTCCGGCCGGGCGGGTGCAAGCAGTAGCCCTGCATTACATCGCGACTGAGGTGCGCGTTCACCACGTCACCTTGGGCGAGGCTCTCCAGCAATGCCTGGATGGCTGGCCTGTTGGACCGAACGGCGGGTACGTCGTCGAAGCCGTTGGCCTTGTTTATTTGGCGGGGATGTGGATGTATCAATCTCGACTGCCAGTTCATGAAGCGCCAAGCTTGCTCACTCACATCCAGAGCCGCGAACGCATCCCTTTCCCGCCTGCTACGGGTTGGAAGCACCCGCAGAATCTCGGTTCGCAACTGTGTAATGTAGTCGGTACGAATAGACATATGGCATCTCGCGAACTGCTCACCATACGGTATCAAACTCTCCTGCTCCACTCGGAACTTCAAGCCGTGGCGGTTGCTATCGGCTCACCATTCCATGTCAATAATTTGGTCAATGCCAGCGATTAGGTTCGGAATATCAGATGTATCAAATAAGACATTAGTCACAATTCGTACGTCTGCTTCCTGATAACCAAACCAATATCGATGCTCAAATATCCATCGAAAGCCAAAAACCTTGAGGCTCTTATAGGTTGACGGATACTCTCGCCACTTTGTCGGCCCAGTTTCGATCAGGCGAAATGATTTCTTAATGGATAAGACAAATAACTCAGCTGCACGAGTTCTTTCATGATCTTCGTAAAAATCGAGAAAAGAATTAATTTGCTTTTGGCAAGTTACGGTTTGAAACAACATTTTCGATTAGTCGATAGGCTGGTTGTCTTCCCTGGTGTTTGAATTTCGTTTCATCCGTTCCAAACGTGCCTCAAGCTTGGTGACATAATCATTCGCGTCGATGATTCGGCCATGCTTGATGTCTTCGGCGCTGGCCGCAACGGCATGCCAAACCGCGTCTGTACCATGCTTCCGGGCGGCGCTGGATGATGTCACCGTAAGTTCTCCATGCTCATGGGCCGAGTATGGCACTGGTGGGTGGCGCTGTCCAGCGAGAGCACGGTGCCGCCCTCAATCACAAGCCCTTGCCCGGCCAAGGAGAAACGCCGCCTCCCGCACATTGCGGGTAAGCTTGGCCGCGGCCTCGAATTCGGACCGCGCCTCGGCCAATCGGCCGGCCCGGAACAGAAAATCGCCGCGCGCCGCCGGCAAGGGCGCGTAATTGCGCAGGGTCTCGGCGTCGGCAATCTCGTCGAGTAGCCGCAGGCCCGCTTCGGGGCCGAAGGCCATGCTGTGGGCGATCGCGCGGTTGAGATCGACCACCGGCGAGGGCAGCACGGCACGCAGCCGGTCGTAGAGGGCGGCGATGCGCGGCCAGTCGGTCTCGGCCCAAT
>JBAVTK010000590.1:0-16152 GCA_049696095.1 Aliidongia sp.
TGGCCCGCGCGCTCGCTGAAGAAAAGACCCGTGCCGATGCCCGGCCGACGGATGATTATCTGTGCCGCGGCCGAACTGTCGATATTTCGGATGCGCTGGCCGATGCCGCCACCGAACAGCCGCCGCGCTTTGTCTCGCCGGAGGACTGGATTCCGCGCCAAGTGGCGGCCCGCTCGCAATTGCCGGCGGCACTGGCGGAATTCGCGGTCAGGCTGAAACGGGGGACTTGAGCGCGATGACTCGCGTCGAGTTGGTCCATATCCCTGGGGATGTGCTCATTCAGAAATATGGTCTCGTCCCCATGAGACGTCGTAGCGCGGCCTGAGCGAGAGATATAACGCGCTATACCGCTACCCCTGACAGCCGCACCAACGCCCGCGCGCGGCCGATCAGCGGCAACAGCCGGGCCAGTTCCGGCCCGTGATCGAGGCCGGTCAGGGCCAGACGTAGCGGCTGGAACAATGCCTTGCCTTTGCGTCCGGTCGCGGCCTTGACCGCATTGGTCCAGGCCGCCCAACTCGTCTCGTCGAGCGGCTCTGCCGGCAGCAGGGCCGCCGCCGCTTCGAGAAAATCAGCCTCGTCGATCACCGGCTCGATCGGTCCAAGGCAAATCGCGAGCCACGCTTCGGCCTCGCCGATCCGGGCTATATTGCCGCGAATCGCGAGCCAGAATGCCTCGTCCGCCCCCGCCGGCAAGCGCGCGGCCACGGCGGTGTAGGGCAAGTTGTGCAGCAGTCGGGCGTTTAGATGCCATAGCTCGTCCGGATCGAGTTTCGGCCGGTTGCGGCTGAATTTGGCGATGTCGAACTCGGCGACGAGCGTCGGCTTATCCGGGCGGATCTCGACCGGGTCGGAGGTGCCGAGCTTGGCCAGCAGACTCAGCACGGCCATCGGCTCGACTCCGGCTGCGCGCAATTCCTCAAGACTGAGCGAACCGGCCCGCTTCGACAGCTTGCCGCCCTCGGCATCGGCGATCAGGCTGAAATGGCCGAACACCGG
This sequence comes from Aliidongia sp., assembly GCA_049696095.1. Taxonomy (GTDB): domain Bacteria; phylum Pseudomonadota; class Alphaproteobacteria; order ATCC43930; family CGMCC-115725; genus JAXDMU01. The sequence goes on from JBAVTK010000590.1 coordinate 1,000, forward strand.
CACCGGGCCACCCAGCGCCTCGAACAATTGGATTTGCACCGCCGTATTGGTGACGTGATCCTCGCCGCGGATGATGTGGGTCACGTCCAGCTCGATGTCATCGACCACCGAGGATAGCGTGTAGAGCGGTCCGCCATCGCCGCGCACCAGCACTGGATCGGACATGTTGCGCGCCTCGAACTCGACCGGCCCGCGCACGAGATCGTCCCAATGGACACGGCCGGGTTCGAGCTTGAAGCGCCAGACCGGCTGTTCGCCGGCCGCGATGCGGCTCGCTATCTCGTCAGGAGAAAGTCGGAGCGCCGCGCGATCATAGATCGGCGGCAGATGGCGGGCGAGCGCCAGCTTGCGCTTCAGATCGAGTTCCTCGGGCGTCTCGAAGCAGGGATAGAGCCGGCCCGCCGTCTTCAGCCGCTCGACCGCGGCGGCATAGCGCTGGAACCGGTCGGATTGGCGGGCGAAACGATCCCAATCAAGGCCGAGCCAGGCGAGATCCGTCTCGATTGCCGCGGCATTCGCCATGGTCGAGCGTTCGAGATCGGTATCGTCGATGCGCAGCAGCAGCGAGCCGCCATGGGCACGGGCAAAGAGCCAATTGATCAAGGCCGTGCGCAGGTTACCGAGATGCAGCCGGCCGGTCGGGCTCGGTGCGAAACGTAGGACCGGGTTCATGGCGTACCCTGAAAGGCGTTGGTGATCGGGTAGCGCCGATCGCGGCCGAAGGCCCGGCGCGTCGTCTTGACGCCTGGCGGCGCCTGGCGCCTCTTATACTCGGCGCGATCGAGCATCTTCCACACAGCCAGCACAGTGGCGCGGTCATGACCGCGCGCGACAATCTCATCCGCAGTCCGCTCATGCTCGATCAGGCTTTCGAGAATATCGTCGAGCACAGCATAGGGCGGCAGCGTGTCTTGATCGGTCTGGTCGGGCTTCAATTCGGCCGTGGGCGGCTTGGTGATCACCCGCTCCGGCATGACAATTCCCGCGGGGCCGAGTGCCCCTGCCGGGCAATGCGCATTGCGCCAGCGTGCGAGTGCCACGACCGTGGTTTTGTAAATATCCTTGAGCGCGGCAAAGCCGCCGCACATGTCGCCATAGAGTGTCGCATAACCGACCGACATCTCGGATTTGTTGCCGGTCGACAGCACCATCCAGCCGAATTTGTTCGATAGCGCCATCAAGCTGATGCCGCGGGCACGCGATTGCAGATTCTCTTCGGTGATGTCGGGTGCCGTGCCGGTGAAGGCACCGGCGAGCATGCCGCCGAAGGCGGCGATCGCCGGTTCGATGCCGATCTCGCGCAGTTCGACGCCGATGAGGCGCGCGGTCTCGGCCGCATCCTCCAAACTGTCTTGCGCGGTATAGCGCGACGGCATCATCACGCAATGGACCTGGTCCGGGCCGAGCGCATCGGCGGCCAGAGCGGCGCAGAGTGCCGAATCGATGCCGCCGGAGAGGCCGAGCACGACGCCGCCGAAGCGGTTCTTGCCGACATAGTCGCGCAAGCCCAGGACCAACGCCTGATAGATCGCCTCCAGCCCTTCGGCCGGCGGCATCAGCAGGCCGGGCTCGATCGTCCAACGATCGTCCGGCCCCAAACTCCAGACGGTCGGGATCACCGCCTCGGTGAAACTCGGTGCCTGAAGCCGCAAATGGCAGGCACGGTCGAGCGCGAATGAGCCGCCGTCGAAGACCAGCTCATCCTGGCCGCAGACCTGATTGACATAGAGCAGCGCCAACCCGCTTTCCTTGACCCGTGCCACGGCAAATTGCAGCCGTTCGTCCTGCTTGTCGCTCTCGAACGGCGAGCCGTTCAGCACGACGAGCAGTTGTGCCCCGGATTCCTCCAACGTTTCCGTCACGTCCGGCCGCCACATATCCTCACAGATCATGACACCCAGCCGCACGCCGCGGAACGCAATCGGCCCCGGCAGCGCACCGGGTTGGAACACGCGAACCTCGTCGAACACGCCATAATTCGGCAGATCATGCTTGAACCGAAGCGCGCGGATCTCGCCGCGATCGAGCAGCAGCGCCGCGTTGTGCAGCTTACCATTGTCTCGCCATGGAGCGCCGACCAGCAGCGCCGGCCCGCCATCGGCGGTGTCGGCGGCAAGATCGCGCACCGCCGCCTCGCAGGCGTCAAGAAAGGCCGGCTTCAGCACCAGATCCTCCGGCGGATAGCCCGAGATGAACAACTCGGTACTGACCAGCAGATCGGCACCTTGTGCCTGGGCGGTGATACGCGCCCGGCGCAGCTTCGCGACATTGCCGATAATATCGCCGACCGTCGGATTAAGCTGGGCCAACGCGATGACGAGACGGTCTATGCTCGACACGATGCCGGAAACCCCATTGAGGACGCCCATGGCACACCACGGACGAGCGCGACAAACCTAGAAACCCACCGCCTCACTGTCAACGCATGGGTTTTGCGGGTCGGATCGGCTTGCCGAACCGATCTACCCCGCGCGATTGCCCGTTCAAGACGGGTTACTTCCGAGGAGTTCTGCATTACCATCGCGCCGCCGCTAGGGTGAAAGAAAAGGGTATCGGTCTCTATGGCGCATCGCTTATCCCCATCGAACCGCTTGACGTTATTCCGATCAATCGTCCGGTCTCGGTGGTATGCGGTCGTGAAACCGTCGCACTCGGTCCTGGCACTCCTCATCGCATCGAGCCTCCCATCGGCAACAGCCGGTGCCGCCGACCCGGTGCCGACCATCACGGTCTATTCCGACCGTCATCAGGCCGAAGACACTCAAGTCTATGATACCTTCACCAAAGAGACCGGGATCAAGGTCGAGGTCATTGATGGTGCGTCGGACGAATTGCTGGAAAAATTGACGACAGCCGGTGTCAAATCGGATGCCGATCTGCTTGTGTCGTCGGGGGTCGCCACCCTGTGGCGGACGGCCGAAGCCGGGCTGCTCCAGAAGCTGCCGGCAGAGGCCGTCGATCCCGCCGTGCCGCGCAACTTCCGTGATCCGGCCGGTCTGTGGGTCGGTCTGGCCTATTGGGCAAGGGTCATCGTCGCGCACAAGGATCGGATCGATCCGGCCGAAATCGCCAATTACGAAGATCTGGCCGACCCGAAGCTCCATGGCCGCATTATTGTCCGTTCGGCCAGCAGCCCGTACAATATCGCGCTCGTCGCCTCGCTGATCGATGCCAACGGCACCGAGGCGGCCGAGGATTGGGCGCGCGGCATCGTGGCCAATTTCGCCCGCCCACCCCAGGGCGGCGACAGCAATCAGTTGAAGGCGCTGGCCGCCGACGAGGCCGATGTCGCTATCGTCAATACGCGATTTTGGGCGCGCTTTGCCGCGTCGGACAAGGTCACCGAGCAGGAAATCGTCGAGAATCTTGCGGTAATCTTCCCCAACCAGGCCAATCGCGGGACGCAAATCGATCTCGTCGGCGCGGGCTTGTTGAAGAACGCTCCGCACCCCAAATCCGCACAAATGCTGATCAGCTTCCTGCTGCGCCCGGACATTCAGGCCAAATTTGCCAGCGCCGATTTCGAATACCCGATCCGGCCGGATGTGCCGGCCCCACCGGTTCTGGCCGCGTTCGGGCCATTCACGATGGATACCGCGGCCTTGACCAAGCTCGGTAAATTCACCCCGGAAGCGGAGAAGGTGATGGCGCGGGCCGGTTGGGAGTAGCCGCTGCCCTGAAGGGAGAGAGCGATGCCAGAGCGTGACGACGCCCCGCTTTGCCTGGGGCCGGATAGCCATCCCCGACCGCCCGGTTTTGCCATGCCGCCGGATGCGTGCGACAGCCACGCCCACGTCATCGGTCCGCTTGCGCTCTTTCCGCTGCAATCGGACCGCAGCTACACGCCGCCGGAAGCGCCGCTCGGCGCCTATCGCCATATGCTCGAAACATTGGGCTTGAAGCGCGGCGTGCTGGTGCAACCCAGCATCTTCGGAACGGATAATAGCTGCATGTTGCAGGCGCTGGCGCGGCACCGCAATACGCTGCGCGGCATTGCCGCGGTCGATCCCACGGTCGATGAGGCGGAGTTGGAGAGCCTGGCGAGCAATGGGATCAAAGGCCTCCGGCTCAACATGCTGTTCCGGGGCGGTGTGTCGCTCGACCATCTGGAACGGCTTGCGGCCCGCGTCGAGCGATTGCAATGGCATCTGGAACTGCTGCTTGATATCCGTGAATTGCCCGCATTGCTGCCGCGGCTCACGCGGCTTCCGGTCGAGATCGTGATCGATCATTTGGGGCATATGCCGGCAGCCGAAGGGATCGGTCATCCCGGTTTTCAAAGCCTGCTGACCCTGGTCCGCGGCGGCCGATGCTGGGTAAAGCTTTCGGGCGCCTATCGCGTCTCGTCGAGCGGTGCGCCGTTTCACGACACCGTTCCCTTCGTCCAGGCCCTGGTGGACGCCGACCCGACCCGGCTGGTCTGGGGCACGGATTGGCCGCATACGGCGATGACCGGATCGATGGTCAGTGACGGCGATTTGCTTGATCTGCTCGCCCACTCGGTTCCGCAACCGCGGCTGCGGCATCTGATTCTGGTCGAGAACCCGGCCCGTCTTTATGGTTTTGGCGAAGGGTGACGCCAATCATTCGGGCCAGAGCCAGGCCGCGCCGCGCACCCCGCTCGAATCGCCGTAAAGCGGCGGAACCAGCAAAGTCGTCACGGCATCGGCAAAGACATAGCGGCCCCAGCGGACCCGGACCATGTCGTACAGCGTGGTGACGTTGGAGAGGCCGCCGCCGAGCACGATCACATCCGGATCGATCAGATTGATCACGCCGGCAAGTGCCCGGGCCAGCCGGTCGGCATAGCGCGCGAGACTCGCCACCGCGTCGGCATCTCCCGCGGCCGCCGCAGCGGCGATGGCGGTGGCCGACAGATCCCGCCCGGTTGCCGCGAGATGATCGCCGGCAAGCGCCGGTCCAGACAGAAATGTCTCGATGCAGCCGCGGCGTCCGCAGTAGCAAGGCGAGCCCGGCCATTCGGCGGACTCGGGCCATGGCATGGGATTGTGGCCCCATTCCCCGGCGATGGCATGCCGCCCGGTCAGCGGTTTGCCATCGATGACGATCCCGCCGCCGACCCCGGTACCGAGGATGGCGCCGAAGACGATTGCGGCGCCTGCCGCCGCCCCGTCGGTCGCCTCGCTGAGCGCAAAGCAGTTCGCATCGTTGGTGATTCGAACCGGTCGATTCAATATCTGGGACAGCATGCGATCGAAGGGCAGGCCGTTCAGACAGGTCGAATTCGAATTTCGCAGCAAACCGGTCTCTGGCGACAATGCACCGGGCGTCCCGACCCCAACCGTACCCCGCGCGGACAGATCCCGCTCGATCCGGTCGACGAGCCCCTTGATTGCGCCAAGCGTGGCTGCCGCGTCTCCGACCGGAGTCGGGGCGCGACGGCGGGCGAGAACAACGCCAGCCCGATCCAAGGCGATGCCTTCGATCTTCGTGCCGCCCAGGTCAATACCGATACGCAGGACCTCACTCATGGCGCCGAAACTTTCATCGATCTCGAAGTTAAACCGTTCCTGCCTCTGAAAACCTTACGAATTATTAAGCCTGCTTGCATAACCCTGAGAGTGGCGCCGTGAGCTCGGGCACTTTGTGTCGCGATATCATGCTCGCCCGATGGGATAGGCGGCGATCGGGATGGCCGGCTTTGCAGCAAGGAATTGCCGATGAGTAAGATGATTTTGATCGTCGAGGATAACGACCTCAATATGAAGTTGTTCCACGATCTATTGGAAGCACACGGCTATAATACCCTGCAAACCAAAGATGGTATCGAAGCGCTACAACTCGCCCGAAAGCACCGGCCCGACTTGATTTTGATGGATATTCAATTGCCTGAGGTTTCCGGACTCGAAGTGACTAAATGGATCAAGGAAGACGACGATTTGAAATCCATTCCCATCATTGCGGTCACGGCGTTTGCCATGAAGGGCGATGAGGAGAAGATGCGCGAGGGCGGCTGCGAGGCATATCTCGCAAAACCGATCTCCGTCGCTTATTTTATTCAAACATTAAAACATTTCTTAAACTAGAGAGAATTTGATGTCGGCTCGGGTGCTGGTTGTCGATGATATCGAAGTCAATGTCAGGCTGCTCGAAGCAAAGCTTCTGAGCGAATATTATGAGGTTTTGACGGCATCAAGCGGCCCGGCGGCATTGGAAATCGCGATGCGGGAATCACCCGATATCGTGTTGCTCGATGTCATGATGCCCGGTATGGACGGGCTCGAAGTCTGCCGACGACTGAAGGCCGATCCGGCCACGCGCTATATTCCCGTGGTCATGGTCACCGCATTGAGCGACGTTGCCGACCGGTTGCGCGGCTTGGAGGTCGGCGCCGACGACTTCCTGACCAAGCCGGTCAATGATCTGGCGCTATTTGCCCGGATGCGCTCGCTCATTCGACTGAAGCGCACGCTTGACGAATGGTTGCTGCGCGAGGAGATCAATGGCCGTTTCGCCGCCTTGCCCGGCGAAGCTGGAACGGTCGATGTCGAGCGGCTCGAACCAGGCCGGATCCTCGTGGTGGAAGATAATACGCTCGCGGCCAACAAGCTGAATCAGGTGCTTCAGCCACTCGCGCGTGAATTGGTGCTAGCGAAAACCAATGCCGAGGCCAATACATTGGCCTTGCAAAGCGGTTTCGATCTCATCGTCCTCAGCATGGCCTTGGAACGAAGCGACCCGTTGCGTCTGGTCTCGCAATTGCGGGCGATCGAACAAACGCGGCAACTGCCTGTGTTGCTGATCATGGATGAAGGCGACTATGCGCGCTTGGCCAAGGGGCTCGATCTTGGCGCGAATGACTATGTCGTCCGCCCGGTCGATCGAAACGAATTGGTTGCGCGGGCGCGCATTCAGATGAAGCGAAAACGGTTACAGGATCAGTTGCTCGATAATTACAAACGCGGTCTGACCATGGCCCTGACCGATGGGCTGACTGGACTGTATAACCGACGCTATTTGACTGCACATCTTGAAACCCTGTTCGGGCGGGGCGGTGCCGCAGTCAAGGATGTCGCCGTGCTGATGTTCGATATTGACCGCTTCAAGCGAGTCAACGACACCTATGGTCACGCTGCGGGCGATGAGGTTTTGATCGAAGTGGCCAAGCGGGCGCTGTCGAATGTGCGCGGCTTCGACCTGGTTGCTCGCTATGGCGGAGAAGAGTTTCTGGTGGTCATGCCCGAAAGCACACTCGTCTCGGCGGCTGCCGTCGCCGACCGTTTGCGCCGCGCCGTCGGCGAGCATCCGATCGCGGTGTCCTGCGGACCAGGGGCGCTACGGGTCACGGTTTCGATCGGCGTCGCCGTCACCGGGGGCGAATTCATGCCGCCGGCCCAGCTTCTGAAAAATGCTGATGATGCGCTTTATGCCGCCAAACATGCCGGGCGCAACAAAATCATGGTGTGGGAACACACCGGGCCGCGCGTTTATGCCCCCGAGACAGTCGCCACCTAGCCAAGAACGGCGGCATTCGCGCCCGCTACTTGATCTTGGCTTCTTTGAACGGAACGTGCTTGCGAACGCGCGGGTCGTATTTGTTCAGCTCCATCTTTTCGGTCTTGGCACGCGGATTTTTCTTGGTGACATAGAAATATCCGGTGTCAGCCGTGCTGACGAGCTTGATGAGAACGGTAGCGGACTTGGCCATGGAAAACATCCAGACGGAGGTTCAACGAAGCCGGCAAACCTATTCGAATCCGCTTCGCTGTCAAGAGCCGGCTCTGCATGACCGCCGCTATTGCAGGGCCGATCGTACCGCATGTGTCTCAGGGTCATGCGCCACCGCGATACCGGGCAGAGTCAGCGCCTGGGCATAAAGGCCAGGATCCTTGAGGAGACGCTTGGCAATCAGCAGGTCGAGCGCAGGGCGCGCCACTTGGGTTGGGCAGGAATTGCGCAAATCCTGCCAATCTGCGTCCGACAGGCTGGCCCTTGGCCGTCGCGCAATCCCAAGGGACGGGCGCAGCCCCTGATCGATGATTCTGCTCGTGACTGTAGTGTCATCTTCGTCCGCAGTAGGCTCGCTGGTGCAAAAGGCCGGAATGATGCCGTGATGATGCAGAATATAGCCGGCGGGCGTAACCAACCGCGCCCAGGTCAAGGACAGTTCACCTGCATTTTGCAGCGGGACGACCATCTGGACCGTACCCTTGCCATAGGATGACGAGCCGACCATCACCGCGCGGCCGACATCCTGGAGGGCGGCGGCGACGATTTCCGCCGACGAGGCGGAACCGCCATTGACCAGCACGACCAGCGGCAAGCCATGGGTCAGATCCCGGCCATTCGCCTCGAAGTGCTGCTTTGAGGTCGGATGGCGTCCTGTCTCGGACACGATGACGCCGCCATCAAGAAACAGTCCCGCAACGTCAACCGCCTGATCGAGCAACCCGCCGGGGTTGCCGCGCAAATCAAGGACGATCCCGGTCAGGCTTCGACCCATTTCCCGACGCAGCCGGATGAAATTGTCGGCGAGCGATTTCGCCGTATCATGGTTGAACCCGGCGACGTGAAAAATCGCGATACCGTCATCATGTTCGGCGGTCACCACGAGCGGAATGATCAGACTGCGACGGATGAAGGCCGGAATGGTACGTTCGCTTTGCGGGCGGTGCAGGGCCAGCGAAACCCGGCTGCCCGGACGCCCCTGGAGCTTGGCGACGACGTCCCGTTCATTGAGGCCGGTAATCGCAACGCCATCGATGGCGACAACACGATCATCGGCACGAACGCCGGCACGCGCGGCGGGTCCGTCGGGCAGCAAGCTGACGATTCGCGGCTCCGGCTGACTATAGTCGAGCATTGCACCTATGCCACCGACGCCATCGCGCGACGCCCGCTGATCCTGGGCCGCGTCGGTTCCGGCGTAACGGGTGAAGCGATCGAGTTTCCCCGTGATCTTGTCAAAGATCCGGCGATAGATTTGTTCATCGGTCGCAACCGCCAACGCCGGATCCGCCGCGCGCGCGGCAATGATCGCTGCCGACGTTACCAATGCCCAACCGTCGGCATCATCGGCATCCGGTCGCGGCAGCCGATTGCGCTCGGTGGCGTGATCCAGGAGCCGAACATCGCCCCCGGTCTCATCGACGCTCACGTTGCCTGTGTCGGTCTCAAGTCCGGACAGACCGGCCAGCGCCAGCGATTCGACCGTGATCGGTTCAAGGTAATAATCGCGGATCTGACGATAAGCATCGGCAAACAGCCGGCCTGGCGGATCGAGATCAACCCGTGCCGCTGTCGCGGATCGCACCCCTTGGTTGGTGGATGCACATGCGGCAATCAATAACAAGAGCATTCCGGCCGAAACGACGCGGCGGCTTCCACCGCGCCGACCGAGTCGGCCCGACGTCTTGCCGAGACGGCAAGATTGAAACATTCCAATACCCCCCTGACGCTCCGTGCGTCACTTGTTTCAAGCCTGCACGCGGCGGGGACAGAATTCAAGCGCCGGATCGAAACGCCGGGGCAAAATGGGCCGCGCCGAAACGACGCGGCTCGCATTGCGAGGTGCCATCAACGACCGATTCGCTCGAATGGATGGCGGTGCAGCCTCACCGCCATTTCCAGCCCTTTCACTTGGTGACTGTCACCAAAGCCGTCATACCGGCCGAGTAATGGCCCTTGATGTTGCAGATCAGTTGATAGCTGCCGGGCTTCAGATCCAGCGTCAAAGACTTGCTGTCGCCCGGCGCGACATCCTCGACTTCGCCCAGCTTCTTCGCCTCGGACTCGACGACCCTGTCCTTGGCCGCGTCATAGGGCAACTCGGCGCCCGGCTTGGCCAGTTTGAGCACGACCATCTCGTGCTTTTCACCGATGGCGTCGTTCTTCACCAAAAATGTGACGCGACCCGCCTTGACATTCGCCTGATCGACCGCGATCGCCATCTTGCCCGTGCCCTCGCCGGTCAGGCTGACATTGATCGACGACATCGTCGTTGCAAAGGCACCGGCACTCGCCAACATCCCCAGCAGCGTTGCCGAAAAAGCCATTCCCGTTCTTGTCATTCCTGTCCCCGTTTCGATCGTTGTTTCAGTCATCCGATCAGGCGCGACCACCGAGATCGGCATTCTTGACCGGCAGGCTGCGCAAGCGCTTGCCGGTGGCGGCGAAAATGCCATTGGCGAGCGCGGGCGCGATCGGCGGTGTACCGGGCTCGCCGATCCCGCCCCATCGGGCACCCCCGCTGAGCGCGAGATAGGTTTCGATCTTCGGCGTATCGGCCATCCGGACCATCGGATAATCGTCGAAATTACTCTGTTCGACCCGGCCATCCTTGATCGTGATCTCGTCGTAGAGTGCCGCGGTCAAGCCGTAGATCACAGCGCTTTCGATCTGCATCTCGACGATGCGCGGATTGATGACATGGCCGCAATCGACCACGGCGACCACCCGATCGACCTTGACCTTGCCCGCTGGCGAGACCGCGACCTCGACCGCCTGTGCCACGATCGTGCCGAAGGCTTCGTGGATTGCCATACCGCGCCCGCTGCCTGCCGGCAGCTTCTGGCCCCAGCCGCTTTTTTCTTCGAGCACATCCAGCACATGAAGGAAATCGGGTTTGTCACGCAGCAGCGCGCGGCGGAAGGTCAGCGGATCGGCGCCGGCCTCCTGCGCCAATTCGTCGATGAAACTCTCCAGCGCAAAGGCGTTCTGCGAACTGCCGACCGAACGCCAGAACATCACCGGAATATGCGTGTTCTTGAGCACGCATTCGACGCGAATCTTGGGAACGCCATAGGCCGGCTCGACCAAGCCCTCGACCGCCTGGCGTTCGATGCCGTTTTCGACTTTGTCGCGGCCGAGCGAGCGCTGGATCGAGCCGACCGCGGTGCGGATATCGAACGCCGTGGGCTGTTTGTCGGGGCCGAGCACCGCCCTCATCCGGATCGCCGCCTGCGGGCGGAAGCGGTCATGGCGCATATCCTCCTCGCGCGTCCAGATCAGCTTGACCGGCTTGCCGACCGCCTTGCTGATGGTCACGGCTTGAAGCATCTCGTCATTGACCGCGCGCCGGCCGAAACCGCCGCCGAGGAAGCAATTATGGACGAAGACCTGTTCCGGCTTCAGCCCGGCCACCCCAGCCGCCCAATGCGTGGCACCGAGCGCGTCCTGCGTGCCCATCCAGATATCGAGCCGGTCGGCCCGCCAATGCGCCGTGCAATTCAGCGGCTCCATCGCGGCATGGGCGACATGCGGCACCTCATAGATCGCCTCGAACGGCTTGGCCCCGGCCAGAGCCTCGTCGATTCCGTGATCGTCGCGCGCCACCGCGGCCGGGCCATCGAGCGCGGCACGATATTCCTTGCGGAACTGCGCGCTGCCGGTGCCGGCCCCGGCGCCGTCATCCCATTCGACCGGCAAGGCGGCGAGCGCCTGCTGCGCCCGCCAGAACCGGTCGGCGACGACGGCGACACCATTGGGCACCGGCACGACCGCCGAGACGCCGCGCCGGCCGGTAACCTGGCCGGCATCATAGGATTTGACCGTACCGCCCGGCACCGGACATGTTGCGACCGCGGCATAGAGCATGTCCGGCACGCGGATATCGATGCCGAACTCGGCTTGGCCCGTCACCTTGACCAAAGTGTCGAGCCGGGCCAGCGGCCGGCCGATCAGGGTAAATTGCTCGGGCGTCTTGATCGCCGGTTCCTGGTCAAGCTGAATCGTCGCCGACTCGCCGGCCAGCGCGCCGAATTTCACGCTGCGGCCGCTCGGCCCATGGGTCACTATACCGTCCTTGGCGACACACTCGCCGACCGGCACCTGCCAGCGCCGGGCCGCAGCCGTGACCAGCCGGACCCGCGCCGAGGCACCGGCCTGTTGCAGCGCCTCATGCGTCGTGCGGACCGAGCGGCTGCCCCCGGTCCCCATGGCGCCATAGGGGGCTGGGTCGGCCAGATTGCGGTTGGCCGAGGCATATTCCGCCTTGACCTTGCTCCAGTCGCAGGCCAGCTCCTCGGCCACGATCATCGGCAGGGCGGTGAAAATGCCCTGGCCCATTTCCGATTTCGCGACGCGGATGGTGACGGTGTCATCCGGCTGAATCACGATCCAGGCACCGATTTCCATGCCGTCGCCCGGCACCGGCCGATCCCAGGGGCCTGCATCGATCATGGATCCGGCCCAGCCCGGCAGGGCCACGCCGATGGCGAAGCCGCCCGACGCGGTCAGCGCGGTGCGCAGGAAATGGCGGCGGGTGATATCGATCTTGCCCATTTCGGCCTCCCTCAACGCTGCATCGATGCGGCGGCGCGATGGATCGCGGCGCGCAGGCGCGGATAGGTGCCGCAGCGGCAAATGCCGGTCAGTTCGGCATCGATCTCGGCGTCGCTCGGTTTCGGGTGGTCTCTCAGAAAGGCGATCGCCGCCATGATCTGCCCGGTTTGGCAATAGCCGCATTGCGGCACATCCTCGGCGATCCAGGCTTTCTGCACTGGATGGCTACCATCCTTCGATACGCCTTCGATGGTCAGCACCGGCGCGGCGACCGAGCCAACCGGCAGGCTGCATGACCGCACCGCCCTGCCGTCGATCTGCACGGTGCAGGCGCCGCACTGTCCGATGCCGCAGCCATATTTCGTGCCGGTCAAGCCGATCTCGTCGCGCAAGACCCAGAGCAGCGGCGTCTCGGGCTCAATATCCAATTCATGGCGCTCGCCATTGACGGTAAGGTTGATCATGCCGACCTCCATAACGGAACGAGACGCGGCGCCCCGCGCCACGACGATGGGTTTTACAACACCGGCCAGGGGCCGAGTGACCCGACCTTAATGCAATCGAACGGAGCATGCCAGCATGCAGCCGCGAAGAATACCCATGCTTTCTCGCCCTACCCGGCCGTCATTTCCGCCGGGGCGCTTTCTTGCGACCGACCTGCTCGCCATCCTTGCGCGCGACAAAAAGCCGGCCGGCCTGCTGGGCCGCGGCGCGGCTGAGATAATTGCCGCACTCGAACGGCTGACCGTCATAGATCACGGTCAGTTCGAATTTCTGCGGGCCAGCCTCGCGGATCTCGATTGCCGATTCGACCGAACGAGCCATCCCTCAAATCTCCCGAGCCATAGACAGATCCGGCTTGATCAAACACCGAAAACCTTACTCACCGCCACCGCAACAGCCGCGGCAGAGCCATCTGAACGCCAAGCGCAAGAACAGGCATTTGATCGCGGTATTCTTGCGCCCAGCGGTCCAGCCGGCATAGACTTACCTCGGCTCGCCCGCACCGGTTGCCGGAGCGACGGCGGGACGCAAAAGAGGCCGCCGACCACGCCATTTTACGGGCCGCTATCCGACCAATGTCCAAGCTTTTTCGAGACGAAGCGATCGCCGGCGTAACGGAACTGAAATGGGGCCGGCCGATTTCGCTGATTCCGCCCTCCTGGTGGTGGATGACGCTGTTCTTCGCCGTGTTGGCTGCGGCAGCCATCACCTTCCTCGCTTTCGCGACTTTCGTGCGCAAGGAGACGGTGCCCGGCGTGCTGGCGCTGTCGCGCGGCGAGTTGCGGATCGTGGCGCCGCGCACCGGCATCATCCAGGAAGTCTATGTCCGGGACGGCCAAATGGTCGAACCAGGTGCGCCGCTGGTGCTGATCTCGACCGAGCAGCAATTGGCCGGCGGCGCCATCGTCGATGCGCGGGTCTTGCAGGCGATCGATGACGAGCAAACGATGCTGAAGGCCCAACTCGACGCGCTCGATGCCTCGACGCCGCTCAATGAGCGCGCCGTGGCCGAGCGATTGCGCGGCACGCAGAATCAGATCACCGAATTGACCAAGGCGATCGCCGGCCGCGTCGAACGGGTCGCCATCGCCAGACAGGCATCCGACATTGCGCAGCAGCTATTGGACAAGGGCGTCATGACCGCGACCGACGCCCGCCAGCGCCGCACCGAGTTGCTGGTTCAGGAACAGAGCCTGTCCGACCTGAAAACCCAAAGCATTTCGTCGTGCTGCGTAAGGTTAAGGGCAACTGGGTCTGGCTGCATGATCCAGCGCTGGGCAGCCGCCTGTGCAGCCTCAAGGAAATCTCCGCGGGCTTCACCGGTGTCGCCCTCGAACTGACGCCAACACCGCATTTCGTCATGAAGCGCGAGCGCACCCCGGTCAAATTGTCGAGCCTGCTGCGCTGGTCGCCCGAGACGGTTTCGGCGTTGGCCCAGGGCTTCCTGATGTCGCTGCTGCTGGAGGTGTTCGTCGACCTCAGCCCGTTCTATCTGCAACTCGTGATCGACGAGGCAATCCTCAAGGGTGATCAGGATCTGCTGATCGGCCTTGCCGTCGCCTTCGGCTTGCTGACTCTGTTCAATGTCGCGGCTGGGGTGCTGCGCGGCATCGTGTTCCAGTTCCTCGCCAATGTGCTCTCCTTCGATATGGAAGCGCGGCTGTTCCACCACATGATCCGCCTGCCGCTGGATTATTTTCAGAAACGCACACTGGGCGATCTGTTGCAGCGCTTTCACGCGCTGGAGCCGATCAAGCAATTGATCGTGACTGGCGGCACGCCGCGGTGCTCGATGGCTCGCTGGCGACTTTCACCGGCGCCTTGATGGCGGTCTATAGCCTCAAACTCGGCGCCATCGTGCTCGGCGTGCTTCTGCTCTATCTGGCGATCCGGTTGGCCACTCTATCGATCGCCCGGCGCTTTGCCACCGATTCACTGGTCTCGGAGGCGCGCGAGCAGACGCGCTTTCTCGAAACGATCCGCGCCATGCAGACGATCAAGGTTTCGGGCGGCGGTCGACAAAGCGTAGAATGGTGCTATTCTTTACAGGTTGTATTTTTGTTGGCATCGGGCTGGCTTAAATTGCAATAGATTCAAGTTCATTACTCGATTCAGGGAAGCATATATTCCCAATAGCCATTTTAATTATTACTACGACTATCTTGAAAACTACACGCCGCAAAGGAAAAACAAAAAATAACCTGCGGAGACGACGACCCGCCCAGGATATCCGACCATGAAGGAGCACAAAATGCACAACACTGTCATAACCGACGACAAACCCGGTCCCCGCCCGCTCACCACCGAGCTCACGACTCCCCTCATTTTTGGAGTCTAGATATTGCGGGCGCCTTTGGCTATATCCCCAACATGCTGGGGATATAGCTTTGGAGGCATCGTGGAGCA
>JBAVTK010000591.1:0-6176 GCA_049696095.1 Aliidongia sp.
CGGTCTGATGGCGCGTAACGGTGCCGGCCGCATCGAGCCACAGATGGATCGCCAGGCAAGCGCGCTCCACATCGGGCTTGAGCGAGCACAGCTCGTTGGACAGTGCCTCGGGCAGCATCGGCACGACCCGGTCGGGAAAATAGACCGAATTGCCGCGCTCCTGCGCCGCTTGATCGAGCGCACTGCCAGGGCGGACATACCAGCTGACATCGGCGATCGCGACCAAGATGTGCCAGCCCTCGCCGTCCGGTTCGGCCCAAACCGCATCGTCGAAATCGCGCGCATCGGCCCCGTCAATGGTGACGAGCGGGATCGCGCGCAGATCCGTGCGCCGGCCGAGCGCCACCGGTTTCGCCGCCTCGGCCTCGCCGATGGCTGTCGCGGAGAATTCGGTCGGGATGCCATGGGTATGGATCGCGATCAGACTGATCGCGCGCGGGTCGCCCAGTCGCCCGAGCCGCTCGACGATCTGAACATGCGGCAGGCCGAGCCGTGGCAGCGGCAAGGCGGCGGCCAAGACCAGCTCGCCATCCTGCGCCTTCAACGCCTCGGTCGGGCGCACGCGATAGGTCGTCTTGTTCTTGCGGTCGGTCGGCATCACGGTGCCGCCGCCATCATTGCCGGCGTTGAAGACGCCGAGCACGCGCTCACCCTCGGCCGTCAGCTTGCGGATCAGTGCCGCAGTATAGCTGCCGTCATCAAGCCGTCTCAGCCGTACCACGGCGCGTTCATTGAGGCCTAGCCCAGCGGTGCCGCCGGCAAGGCGGATGCGCGGCGCTTGTGGATCGCCATCAAGCGGTCGGCACAGCGCGTCGCCGCCCTCATCCAGTGCAAACAGCTCGACCACGGCGATTTCGGGCAGCGCATTGGCGGGCGAAAAGCGCCTGCCCGCGCGCTCGACCGGTCCGGCCCGCTCGATATCCTTCAACAACCCCTTCAGCGCGACCCGGTCAGCCGGGCGAACCTTGAAGGCCTTGGCGATTTCGCGCTTGCCGATCGGGCTCGGGCTGGAAGCAATGAAATCGATGATTTCCTGCCGGCTGGGCAGGCCGTTGGCGCGGCGCGGCTTGATCACGAGGCCGGCGCGCGCCGGGCCCCGGCCGCCTTTTTCGGCGGTGCGACGTCGGTCACCGGTTCGGCTTTTTTCTTCGCAGCCGGCTTTTTCGCGGTGGCCTTTTTAGCCGCAGCCGGTGAACCGGCAGCTGCGGCCTTGCGCGTCGGCGCCTTCTTGGCGGGAGCTTCAGCCGTCGAGGCCTTGGGCTTTCGCGTCGGCGCCTTGCTGCGAGCGGGTTTGCCCTTGGCCTTTTGCACATCGAGCAGCTTGACCGCATCCTCCACCGTCACCGCCTCGGGTTCGGTACCGCGCGGCAAAGTGGCGTTGACGCCGCCATGGCTGACATAGGGCCCGAACCGGCCCTTATAGAGTTCGATCGGCGCCGCATCCGCCGGGTGCGCCCCGACCGTCCGCAAGACGGTTGGCCCCGACCGCCCGCCTTTTGCCGGCTCGGCCAACAGAATAACCGCGCGGTTAATCCCGATGGTCAGCACATCATCGTCGGCGGTCAGCGATTTGAATGCTTTGCCGTGCTTCAGATAAGGCCCGAATCGGCCGATACCGGCGCTGATCTGGTCACCGCTTTCGGGATGAATGCCGATCTCGCGCGGTAATGCCAGCAGCGCCAGCGCGCTTTCCAAGGCAAGATCCTGCGGTTTCAAATGCTTGGGCAACGAGACGCGCTTGGGCTTTTCACCCTCCGCCGCTTCGCCCAACTGGATATAGGGACCATAGGGGCCGTTGCGCACAGTGACCGGCTTCTGCGTCGCGGGATCGACACCCAGCACGCGCGGGCCGGCATCGGCCTCCGCCCCACCTTCGCCTTGAGCACCCGCGTCGATGCCGAGCGGACGGGTGAAGCGGCATTCAGGATAATTGGCGCAACCGATGAAGGCGCCGAACTTGCCGAGCTTGAGGCTGAGCCGCCCTTGATGGCAGACCGGGCACAGCCGGACATCACGGCCCGTGCCATCCTCGGGAAAGAAATGCGGGCCGAGCGCTTCATCGAGCGCGGTCAGCACCTGGGTGATCGTCAGTTCCTTGGTGCCGCCGATCGCGAGGCTGAAGTCGGTCCAGAAACGCCGCAGAACATCCTTCCAATCAGCCCGGCCGCCCGAGATATCGTCCAGCAGATTTTCCAGATCGGCGGTGAAGGAATATTCGACATAGCGCTCGAAGAAGCGTTGCAGAAAGGCCGTGACCAACCGGCCACGATCTTGCGGCTCGAAACGCTTCTTTTCCAGCGTCACATATTCTCGATCCATCAGCACTTGGATGATCGAGGCATAGGTCGAGGGCCGGCCAATGCCGAGTTCCTCCAGGCGCTTGACCAGGCTCGCTTCCGTGTAGCGCGGCGGCGGTTCGGTGAAATGCTGGTCCGGCCGGACGTCGAGCCGATCGAGCCCGTCCTGTGCCTTCAGGGCCGGCAGGCGGCGCGATTCCTCGTCTTCGCCATCATCGTCACGACCTTCCTGATAAAGCTTGAGGAAGCCGTCGAAGCGGATGACCGAACCGGTGGCGCGAAAGCTGGCACGACCGGCGACGCCGTTGATGTCGATGGTCGCCTGATCGAGCACGGCCGCTTCCATCTGACAGGCCATGGTGCGCTTCCAGATCAGCTCGTAGAGCTTGAGCTGGTCCGAATCGAGGAAATGTGCCACGTCGCCCGGCCGGCGGAACGCGTCGGTCGGCCGAATCGCCTCATGCGCTTCCTGGGCATTCTTGGCCACGGTCTTGTAATAGCGCGGCTGATCCGGCCGGTAATTCGGGCCGTAATCCCGCTCGATCAGCGCGCGCAGGGCACCGACCGCCTCGGCCGAGAGCGAAACACCGTCGGTACGCATATAGGTGATGAGTCCGACCGTCTCGCCGCCAAGATTGATGCCTTCATACAGGCGCTGGGCGATCTGCATGGTGCGCGAGGTGCCGAAGCCCAGCTTGCGCGAGGCTTCCTGTTGCAGGGTCGAGGTGGTAAAGGGCGGCGGCGGGTTGCGTCGAACTTGACGATTTTCGACGCGATAGACCAGCCAGCCTGGCTCGGCCTCGATCGCGGCTACGGCGCCCTTGGCCGATTTCTCGTCGGGCAGGTCGAAGCGTTCGAGCTTTTTGCCATCGAGATGGGTGAGACGCGCGGTGAATGTCGCCCGCTCGGCGGTGCGAAAGGTGCTTTCGACACTCCAATATTCCCGCGGTCGGAAGATCTCGATCTCGCTCTCGCGTTCGCAGATCAGCTTGAGGGCGACCGATTGGACGCGGCCAGCCGACCGGCTACCCGGCAGCTTGCGCCACAGCACCGGCGAAAGCGTGAAGCCCACCAGATAATCGAGCGCGCGCCGCGCCATATAGGCATCGACCAGCTCGTCATTCAGTTCGCGCGCATTCTTGAAGGCGTCGAGCACCGCCGACTTGGTCACCTCGTTGAACACGACGCGCTTGACCGGAATGTCCTTCAGTGCCTTGCGCTGCTTCAGCACCTCGCGAACGTGCCACGAGATCGCCTCGCCTTCGCGATCCGGGTCGGTCGCGAGATAAAGCGTCGTGGCCCCCTTCATCGCCTGGACGATTTCGCGCAGCCTTTTCTCGGCGCGGTCATCGACCTCCCAATCCATCGCAAAATCATCGTCCGGGCGAACCGAACCGTCTTTCGCCGGCAGGTCGCGGACATGCCCATAGCTGGCCAGCACAGTGTAGTCGCTACCCAGATATTTATTGATGGTTTTCGCCTTAGCGGGCGACTCCACGACGACGACGTTCATGACCGGGGGGACAACCCTTCATCCGTGGCCCGAGCCGGGCCGTTGGTTTTGGACGGCCGCATCGCCGGTTTCGTTCGGCATCTTGCGGTCGCATTGGCGGCGTTCGATCAGCATCGTCGCCACGACAGGAGGCGAGAAGTGGCACTCGTGAGGCGGTTCGTCAACCGTTACGGCGATGCAATCCGGCAGGTGTGATATCCGAAGCGCATAAAATTTATCGGCGGCACCGGGCGGCCGAGGTGGTCCGGCATACGATCGTCATACCCTTCGGCGGCGACCCGACATCTCCGCCGCGCGAACCGGGGGGGCGCCGCCCGGGGAGATACAACACCGGTCGGCCGTCCGGGCAAGGCTTGCCGAAAGCGCATTGAGTGCCGCTTCGAGGTCCGGCAGCGAAAGCAGACCGAATCCGAGCCGAAAGACCCGCGCCTCATCGCCGAACCAATCGCCCTGCGTGACCTTGACCCCATGATTTGTCAGTTCTTGGTGAAACCAGCCGACGGCCGCGTCGTCAAAGACCGTCGGCTTCAAGCGCACGGCACAAAGCGCCCCAGCATCAGGCCGATGCCATTCGACCCACTGAGCATTGTCATCGATCCAGGCCGCGACCGTCTCAAGCCCATGGGCCAGATGCCGGCGCCGTTCGCCGATGATGCGCTCGCTTTGCTCCAACACTTTCAGGCCAAGCGTTTCGTCAATGCGCGAGCAGGACAGCACGGTACTGAACTTGGCAGCGATCAGTTGCTCGCGCAATGCCCGATCGCGCGTCACCGTCCATCCCAGCCGCAAACCGGGAGCGCCGTGCCCCTTGGAAAGGGATCCAGTCGAAATGATTTTCCGGCTGAGTCCGATCGCGCTGTCGGCAATGGCATCGTCGCCCTACACCGCGTCGCGATAGGTTTCGTCGACCAGCAGATAGGCGTCGGGACACAATTCCTCCATCGCCGCGACGATCGCGCCGATCGTCGCGGCGGGCACCGCGACGCCGGACGGGTTTTGCGGCGAGGCCAAGCTGACCAGGCGTGTATGCGGAGTCAGCAGCGGCCGAAGCTCGGCCACATCCAGCTCGTAGCGGCGATCGAAGGACAGCGGCAGAACGCGCAAGCTCGTCCCGACCGACTCGAGCACGGTGCGCGCCGGCTGGAAGATCGGGGCGGTCACGACAGCCTCGTTCTCCCGGTCGCACAGCACGAATGCGATCAGAAACAACGCGTGCATCGCGCCAACCGTGACGACGACATCATCTTCCCACACGCCGTGACGATCGGCTATGGCCCGGCGCAGCGGTGCATCACCCGCCACGGTCCCATAGCTCAGCGCCATCTCGTTCAGGCTCGACGCCTCCAGCAATTCACCAAGACGGAGATCGGGGCCGAGGCTCTCGCCGAGATCGTGGCGCGGCGCTGGTACAATTGCAGACGTGATATCACTTTTTACAAATCGCGCCATACGCTACCCCCTTCGTTTGGCGGCATGACCTCGTTCGATCCTCGTGCCTGCCGAGAGACATTGATACAGATAAATCCCGGTCTGGCGCTAAGCGATTTTCGACTCTTCCAATTTGTGAAACGCCCAACGGACAACCGCCCCGCATGGTTCATGCCGGTACGGCAACCGATAATCAGTGTCCCGGATTTACCTGCTCAGCACAGCGAGACGGTACCGCCCGGATGGCGCTCAATCCGTCCGGCCAGTTCGAGTTCGAGTAATACCATCGCCATCAAGGCGGGTGTGATACCGCAGCCGCGCCGCAGTTCGTCCAGTGTCACCGCCGTCGGCCCAAGCAGCGACAGGATTTGGCGGCGGGCATCATCCATCTCGGCGTCGCTCGGCTCCACCGGCGGATCGGCAAGTGGGCCAAAACGGCGACGCCGGTCCTCGGCGAAACCGACGGTAGCCGGCGAACCGAGGGCATTTAGGACATCGTCCACGGTTTCGACCAGCGTGGCGCCATGCCGGATCAGATCGTTCGCCCCGCGACAACGCGGGTCGAGCGGCGATCCCGGCACCGCGAAAACCTCGCGCCCTTGTTCGGCGGCGAAGCGTGCGGTGATGAGCGAGCCGGATTTGAGCGCCGCCTCGACCACGACGACGCCCTGCGACAAGCCAGAAATGATTCGGTTGCGGCGCGGAAAATGCCGGGCCTGCGGTACGGTGCCGACCGGCAGTTCGGCGATGATCGCGCCGCGGGCCGCGATTTCGTCATGGAGGCGCCGATTTTCCTCGGGATAGACGATATCGACACCGCCGGCCACGACCGCGACCGTGCCGCTGTCGAGCGCGCCGCCATGGGCCGCTGCATCAATGCCGCGCGCCAGCCCCGACGCTACGACCAAGCCGTTGCGACCCAGATCCCAGGCCAGTTC
>JBAVTK010000592.1:0-1940 GCA_049696095.1 Aliidongia sp.
GTCCCAGCGCGCATCGAAATTCGGTGGTTGCAGGATGCCGGCCGGGAAGTTGATGTCGTTCTTCTGCGGATCGTAATAGGCATTCACCGTCGGCGGCGTCATCTGCCATTCGCCCTTATCGACCGGCTTGCCGATCTTGGCGAATTCCCGGTCATTCTCGAATGTCGCCGCCCGGAAGAGATTGCCCAGCGGGTCGTCGCGCTTGATGTCGAGCTTGGAATAATCGCGCCATTTGTCGGGATAGCCGATCTTCTCGACCATCGCTTCGAGCTTGGCCTCGGCCTTCGTCTTGGTCTCCTTGCCCATCCAGGGCAGCGATTGGATATCGGCGGCATAGGCCGTGCGCAGATGCTTCACCAAAGCAGCAATGCTCGCCTTCGCATCGGGGCCGAAGGCTTCGCGGACATAGATCCGCCCGAGATCCTCGCCCAGGGCCGCATCGGTGAAGCTGACGCAGCGCTTCCAGCGCGGCTTCAATTCCTTGGCGCCGGCCAAGGTTTTGCCGAAGAACTCGAAATTCTCCTCGACGAACCGCTTGGGCAGCATGTCGGCGGCATGATGCAGCAGATGCGAGCGCAGATAGAGCTTGATCGCATCGAGCGGCGTTTCGGCGATGATGGTTTGCACGCCCTGAAAGAAGCTCGGGACGGCGATATTCAGCGCACTGACCGGTGGTGCGCCGACCTCGCGCAGATAGGCGGCCCAGGTGAAGCCGGGCGCCAACTTGTTAAGATCGCCGACCGGCAGCTTGTGATAGATCTTGGTCGGATCGCGACGCTCGACATCGCTCAGGCTTGCCTGGGCGAGCCGGGTTTCAAGCGTCATGACCGAGGCGGCGGCCGCCACCGGCTCGGCCGTGCCGGCCAGCGCGAACAAACGGCCCAAATGAGCGACATAGGCGGCTCTTGTCGCGTCGGCATCCTTGCCGGTATTCAGGTAATATTTCCGCTCCGGCAGGCCGAGACCGCCTTGATCGGCTTCGGCGATGACCTGGGTGGCATCGGCATAATCCTGGTCCGAGCCGAAGCCGAACAGCACATCGACGCCGATCCGGTGCAGATGGGCGACGAGCGGGGCGAGATCCGCCTTGTCGGTCAGCGCGTCGATCCGGTCCAGTTCCGGCTGCAACGGCGCCAAGCCATGGGCTTCGATGCCGGCTTCATCCATGCATGCCGTCCAGAAATTGCCGATCTGGCGGCTCTCGGCATCGGACGAGGAAGCGGCATTCTCAAGGATGGTGCGGAGCTTCGCGCGGTTCTGCTCGATCAGCACGTCATCGACGCCCCAGCGCGCTTGGTCGGGCGGAATCGGATTGGCGGTGAGCCAGCCCTTGCAGGCATGGAGGTAGAAGTTTTCGCACGGCGGCACGCTCGGATCGATCGCCGAGACCATCAGCCCGTCGGAGGCGGGAACCCCCTCAGCCGAGGCGGTGACGGCGAGGCCGAGCAGGGCGGAGAATAAAACGGGGCGGAGCATTCGGTCGGTTTCCTGTCAGGCGGCGCCGAGATAGGCCGCAATGATGTCGGGATGGTCGGCGATCAGTGCCGCCGGGCCGGAGAGCGTGACCCGGCCGCTTTCGAGGACGTAAGCGTAGTCCGAGATGTCGAGCGCCGCGCGGGCATTCTGCTCGACCAACAAAAGCGTGATCCCCCGTCGCTTCAAAGTCTCGATGATCGCGAAGATTTCCTCGACGAACAGCGGCGCCAGCCCCATCGAGGGTTCGTCGAGCAGCAGCAGCCGGGGTTCGGCCATCAGCGCCCGACCGATTGCCAGCATCTGCTGCTCGCCACCGGACAGCAGACCGGCCGGCTGCGCCAGCCGCTCGCCCAGACGCGGGAAGAGGGCCAGCACGTCCGCGCGGCGCTCGGCCAATCGGGCGGTATCGGTGACGAGATAGCCGCCCATCCGCAGATTTTCGGAGACGCTCATCTGGGCGAAGA
>JBAVTK010000593.1:0-15975 GCA_049696095.1 Aliidongia sp.
CTGCGGCCATTCTTTGCCCAATTGACCGAAGCGGCACATGTCGAGGGGCTGGCGCGCGCGATCGAGGAGGGGAACATTCTGCTCTGGGTTCGCACCGCCGATGCGGCGTCGGTCGAACGCGCCGAACACGTGCTGCGCGGGTTCGGCGTCCCGATCGCCCGGTTGGCCGCACCGGCGCGCGAGGCGCTGCAATAGGCTTTTTCGCTTGCCGCTATGATAATAAGGCGGCCGGACGCGCGTGCCGCGCGCTTTACCGGCGCGGGCGTTTCGGGTGAAACTCGCGACGCCGCAGGGGAGAGAATTGACGATGACCGAAGAAAATGGCCGGATCACCGAAGCCGAGGCGCTGGCGTTTCACGCCGAGGGCAAGCCCGGCAAGATCGAGATCGCACCGACCAAGCCGCTGACCACGCAGCGCGATCTGTCGCTGGCCTATTCTCCGGGTGTCGCCTGGCCGTGCCTGCATATCGAGCGTGATCCGGAAACCGCCTATGACTATACCGCCAAGGGCAATCTGGTCGCGGTGATTTCCAACGGCACGGCGGTGCTGGGCCTGGGCGATCTGGGGGCACTCGCCTCCAAACCGGTGATGGAAGGCAAGGCGGTGCTGTTCAAGCGCTTCGCCGATATCGATTCGATCGATCTGGAAGTCTCGACCCGCGATGTCGATGAATTCGTCAATTGCGTGCGCTATCTGGGTGTCAGCTTCGGCGGCATCAATCTTGAGGACATCAAGGCGCCGGAATGCTTCATCATCGAACAACGTCTGCGCGAATTGCTCGATATTCCGGTGTTTCACGATGATCAGCACGGCACGGCGATCATCGCCACGGCTGGCCTGATCAATGCCTGCAATCTGACCGGGCGCGATCTGAAGACCGTCAAGCTCGTCGTCAATGGCGCCGGTGCTGCCTCGGTCGCCTGCGTCGAATTGCTGAAAGCGATGGGCGTGCCGCATGACAATGTCATCATGTGCGATACCAAGGGTGTGATCTATCAGGGCCGCACCAGCGGCATGAACCAGTGGAAATCGGCCCATGCCGTGATCACCGACCGGCGCAGTCTGGCCGAGGCGCTCGACGGCGCCGATGCGTTCTTCGGCCTGTCGGTCAAGGGTGCGGTGACCCAGGAGATGATTAAGGCGATGGCGCCCCAGCCGATCATCTTCGCCATGGCCAATCCCGACCCGGAAATCACGCCGGAGGATGTGAAGGCGGTCCGGCCGGACGCGCTGGTCGCCACCGGCCGGTCGGATTATCCCAACCAGGTCAATAACGTCCTGGGCTTTCCCTATATTTTCCGGGGCGCCCTCGATACGCGCGCCTCGACGATCAACGAGCCGATGAAGATCGCCGCGGCCGAGGCGCTGGCGGCATTGGCGCGCGAGGATGTCCCGGACGAGGTTGCCGCCGCCTATTCCGGGCGCCGCCTGTCCTATGGACCGGATTATCTGATTCCGGCGCCGTTCGATCCGCGCCTGATCAGCCATGTCCCGGTCGCGGTCGCCCGCGCCGCGATGGACTCGGGTGTCGCCCGCCGGCCGCTCGATCTCGCGGCCTATGGTCGCAAGCTCTCGACCCGGCTCAACCCGATCGCGGCCAGCCTGCAAGGCATTTTCGAGGCGGTGCGCAGCCACCCCAAGCGTGTCGTCTTCGCCGAGGGCGAGGAAGAGACCGTGATGCGCGCGGCGATCGAATTCAAGAATTCGGGCTATGGCACCCCGGTGCTGATCGGCCGCGAGGAGCGGATTCATGCGACGCTGAAGGCGATGGGGCTGTCAGCGCCCGAGGGGCTGGAAATCCACAATGCCCGGCTCAGCCGCGACAACAAGACCTATACCGAGTTCCTGTTCAAGCGGCTGCATCGCAAGGGCGCGCTGCTGCGCGATTGCCAGCGCTGGGTCAATCAGGATCGCAACGTCTTCGCCGCCTGCATGGTGGCGCTGGGCGATGCCGACGCCATGGTGACCGGCACAACGCGCAGCTATGCCGCGACCTTCGAGGAAATCACCCGCGCGCTCGACCCCAAGCCCGGCAAGCGCGTCTTCGGCTTGATGATGATCGTGGCGCGCGGCCACACCATCTTCATCGCCGATACCACGGTGCATGAGCTGCCCAATTCCGAGGAATTGGCCGATATCGCGATTCAGGCGGCGGAAAAGGCCCGGCAGATGGGCGCGGTGCCGCGCGTCGCGATTCTATCCTTCTCGAATTTCGGCAATCCGCCGCGTGAGCGCGCGCTACGCATCCGCGAGGCCGTGGCGATCCTCGACCGGCGCGGGGTCGATTTCGAATATGACGGCGAAATGGCGGCCGATGTGGCGCTCGATTACGATTTGATGAAACGGACCTATCCGTTCTGTCGGCTCAGTGGTCCGGCCAATGTCCTGGTCATGCCCTCGCTCCACACCGCCAATGTCTCGTCGAAACTGCTTCAACAACTGGGCGGCGGCATGGTGATCGGGCCGTTGCTGCTCGGCCTCGACAAGCCGGCGCAGATCGTCGAGATGGGGGCGACCGTATCGGACATGGTCAATCTCGCCGCACTCGCCGCGCATGACGCGATCGCCTGAGCGGCGCGCGGTCGCGTCAATTCGTCATATCGGGACAAAGACACCGTCGAAATTCGCGTGGGCATGCATTAAACTGTAATCTGAAATGTCCGATACTCCCCAGAACGAGGTCACACTGATCGATCCCGCGCCGGCTCTTGCCGTTCCGTGGGACCGACCGATCGCTCGGTCGAAGGGATTGGCGGCGCGCATGCCGATAGGATGGTTTTCGGGATCTGTCATCGCGATCGGGTTGTTCGCGCTCGGCGTCTTTGCCGCTTTGTTCGCGGTGGGGATTGTCGGTGCGGTGCCCTCGGCCGTGGCCGGCGCCTTCGTCATCGGCGGTCTCGCACTCACGCTGTGGCGGTTGGGTCGAGAGGTCGGGCGGCTCGATCACGTGCTGGAGACGCTGCTTCTCGATCCAGCCCGCACGGAGCCGGCCTGGCGCAGCTTCCATCCGGCGATCGATGCGATCTGGGGCGCGATCCTGCGCCTCAACAAATCCTGGCGGCAGCGCATCGCCGAGGTCGAGACCGAGTTGGCGGATTCGACCAATGTGCTCGCCGCGTTGCCGGATCCGATCATTTTGATCGATGCCCGGCGCAAGGTGACGCGGGTCAATGGCGCGGCGCGCGATCTGCTCGGCGACAATCTGCTGGGCCGAGATCTGGCGGCGGCCTTGCGCAATCCGGCCGTCCTGGCCGCGACGGATGCCGTGCTGAAGACCGGCATCGGCCGACAGATCGAATTCGATCTGTCGCTTCAGGTCGATCGGCATTTGCGGGCCGGCATCGTGCCGCTGCCCGATCATCCGCGCGATGGCTATGCCGTCTTGTTGATTCTGAACGACCTGACCGCGCTGAAGCGGGCGGAACAGATGCGCGCCGATTTTGTCGCCAATGCCAGCCATGAATTGCGCACACCGCTTTCGACTCTGGTCGGTTTCATCGAAACGCTGCAAGGGCCGGCGGCGGACGATGCCGAGGCGCAACGCCGTTTCCTGGCGATCATGCAACAACAGGCCGGACGCATGGCGCGGCTGGTGGATGATTTGCTCTCGCTGTCGCGGATCGAACTCAACGAGCACTCCCCGCCGACCGAGACGGCCGATCCGACGTTGATTCTACGCTCGCTGACACAAACCCTCGAACTCAAGGCCTCGGCACGCGGCATGCGCCTCGAATTGCAGCTCGACCGCGATCTGCCGGCCGTAACCGGCGACGACGAGGAACTGGCCCAGCTATTTCAGAATCTGATCGAGAACGCGATCAAATATGCCAGGCGCGACACGGCGATCACGATCGCGGCGGTGCCGTCCAACAAACTCAGGCCCGGCGTCGCGATTTCGGTGCGCGATCGCGGTGAGGGTATTCCGCGACTGCATTTACCCCGCCTGACCGAACGCTTCTATCGAATCGATACCGCACGCTCGCGCGAGATGGGCGGCACCGGCCTCGGGCTCGCCATCGTCAAACACATTGTCAACCGCCATCGCGGCGTGCTGGAAATCGACAGTCAGATCGGCGAAGGTTCGGTCTTTACCGTGCATCTGCGAGCGGCATCGGGCCATGAGGACGACCGCGCGCGCCCAGCCGTCATAGCGACCACGGCTAATTCGCAGGCTTCACGGAACCGCACAGCGGCCGTCATATAACCGTAATAATATTGGCGTATTTCGGAGGCTTGGGCGCGGTGGGCAATATGCCGCCAGCGTGCGACATTGCTTCAGGAGAGCAGCCGTGAAAATTATCGGTCACACGCTGATTGGCGCCTTGGTGGTCGGGGCCTTGGCATTCGCCGGCACCGCCCGTGCCGACGACATAACCGGGGCTGGCTCGACCTTCGCCTATCCGATCCTGTCGAAATGGGCGGATACCTACAAGACCAAGACCAACATCGGCGTGAATTATCAGTCGATCGGCTCGGGCGGCGGCATCAAGCAGATCAAGGCCAAGACGGTGGATTTCGGCGCCTCGGACAAGCCGCTCGAGCCTGCCGAACTGGAAGCATCGGGTCTGACGCAATTTCCGTTCATCATGGGCGGCATTGTCCCGGTCGTGAATATCGAAGGCATTGGCGCGGGCCAGCTCAAGCTGACCGGAACGCTGCTGGCCGATATCTATCTGGGCAAGGTTACCAATTGGAACGACAAGGCCATCGCCGAACTGAATCAGGATCTGAAGCTGCCGGATCTGGCGATCGCCCCGGTCTATCGTTCGGACGGATCGGGCACGACCTATAATTTCGTCTATTATCTGGCCGCCCTTTCGCCCGAGTGGAAGGAGAAGGTCGGCGTCAATACCTCCGTCGAATTCCCGGCCGGCATCGGCGGCAAGGGCAACGAGGGCGTCGCGGCCTTCACCGCGCGCACGGCGGGCGCCATCGGCTATGTCGAATATGCCTATGCCAAGCAGAACAAGCTGGTCCATACCTTGATGGCCAATAAGGACGGCGTCTTCGTCGAACCGTCGGCCAAGACCTTTCAGGCCGCGGCGGCGAACGCCGATTGGGCGCATGCACCGGGCTTCGTGCTGATTTTGGCCAATCAGCCGGGCAAGGATTCCTGGCCGATGACCGCATCGACCTGGGCGCTGGTCTACAAGAATCAAGTCAAGCCCGAGACCGGCAAGGATGTGCTGAAATTCTTCGATGCCGCGCTCAAGACCGGCCAGGACGCCGCGGCCTCGCTCGACTATGTGGCGATGCCCGACAATGTCGTGAAGCTGGTCGAGGAAAGCTGGGGTCGCGAGATCAAGGCCGACGGCAAGCCGTTGTGGTAGCGGCCGGATCGGCTCTGTCGCGGGAATGCGCGGCGTCTCGGTGCCGCGACTCATGTCGCCAAACGGAAGCGAAATCTTGAGCGAACTCTCGGTCGAGCGGCCCGCAACCCTGCGCGGGCCGCAACATCTACTCGATGGGCTGTTTAAATACGGCACGCTGGCGTTCGGTGTCATCGTGCTGTTGATCTTGGGCGGCGTCATCGTCTCGTTGGTCGATGGGTCGTGGCTGGCACTCAAGACCTTTGGCTTCGGCTTCCTCGTCACCGATGCCTGGAATCCGGTGACCGAGCAGTTCGGCGCGGTGGTGCCGGTCTATGGCACGCTGGTCACCTCGCTGATCGCCATGTTGGTTGGCGTGCCGCTGAGCTTCGGGATTGCGATCTTCATCACCGAACTGTCGCCGGCCTGGCTGAAGCGCCCGCTCTCGACCGCGATCGAACTGCTGGCCGGCATTCCCAGCATCATTTACGGCATCTGGGGCTCATTCACCCTGGCGCCGCTGCTTCAAACCGATGTTCAGCCGTTCCTGATCAAATATCTGGGGCATGCGCCGCTGATCGGCGCCCTGTTCAAGGGGCCGCCACTCGGCATCGGCGTGCTGACCGCCGGGCTGATCCTGGGCATCATGGTTCTGCCCTTCATCTCGTCGATCATGCGCGATGTGTTTCAGACCGTACCGCCGATGCTCAAGGAATCGGCCTATGGCTTGGGCTGCACGACCTGGGAAGTGGTGTGGAACGTCGTACTGCCCTATACCCGCGTCGGCGTGATCGGCGGCATCATGCTGGGGCTCGGCCGCGCCATGGGCGAAACCATGGCGGTCACCTTCGTGATCGGCAATTCCCATCGGATCGCGACGTCACTGCTGGCGCCGGGCCAGAGCATTTCCTCGGCACTCGCCAATGAATTCACCGAGGCGGTCAGCGACATCTATCAATCCTCGCTGATCGCGCTCGGCCTCGTGCTGTTCATCCTGACCTTCATCGTGCTCGCCGCCGCCAAACTCATGCTGCTGCGCCTGCAACGCCAGTCCGGAACCTAGACGATGACTATCGGCACCGGCTTCGACGCCTATCGCTACCGCAATCGCCGCGGCCGCAATCTGCTCGTCCTTGCGCTATCGACCGTGGCCACTGGCATGGGGTTGGTCGTTCTGGCGGCGATCCTGCTCAAGCTGCTCTGGGAAGGTGCTTCAGCCTGGACGCCGGCCCTGTTTACCCAGATGACCCCGCCGCCCGGCAGCGCCGGCGGCTTGATGAATGCGATTGCCGGCTCGCTGGCGATGACCGTGGTCGGCACCATCCTCGGCACGCCGATCGGCATCTTTGCCGGCACTTATCTCGCGGAATACAGCGCCAACAGCCGCTTTTCCCAGATCGTGCAATTCATCAACGATATTCTCTTGTCCGCACCGTCGATCATCATCGGCCTGTTCATCTATCAGATCATGGTGGCGCCGATGCATCATTTCTCGGCCTGGGCCGGCAGCGCCGCATTGGCGATCCTGGTGGTGCCGGTGGTGGTACGCACGACCGTCGATATGCTGAAACTGGTGCCGAACAGCCTGCGCGAGGCCGCGGCCGCACTCGGCACGCCGAAATGGAAGATCGTGACCTTGGTGTGTTACCGTGCCGCCATGCAGGGGCTGTTGACCGGGGTCATGCTCGCCGTGGCCCGGATCAGCGGCGAGACCGCGCCACTGTTGTTCACGGCGTTCAACGACCAGTTCTGGAGTTCGAATATGAACGCCCCCATGGCCAATCTGCCGATGGTGATTTTCCAGTTCGCACTCAGCCCGTATGAGGATTGGCAGCGCCTCGCCTGGGGCGGCGCGCTGCTGATTACCGTCACGATCCTGTTCTTGAACATCACCGCCCGCTCTCTCGCCAATTTGAGCAGTCTGAAGCCATGACGCCAAAGCCCCTGCGGATGCCGTCCCCGGAGACCACCATGACGGAAAGCCCCGGTGCTGCGCGCGAACCGGTTGCAATGCCCGATACCCCGGCCGACAAGATCGCGATCAAGGATCTGCGCTTCTATTACAAGAAGTTCGAGGCGCTGAAGAACATCAACCTCAATCTATCCGACAAACGCGTCACCGCCTTCATCGGCCCGTCCGGCTGTGGCAAGTCGACACTGCTGCGCTGCCTCAATCGCATGTATGATCTCTATCCCGAGCAGCGCGCGACCGGCGAAATCATCGTCGATGGCCGCAATATTCTCGACCCGAAGATCGATCTCAATCTGCTGCGCGCGAAGATCGGCATGGTGTTTCAGAAACCCACGCCGTTCCCCATGTCGATCTTCGACAATATCGCCTTCGGCATCCGGCTCTATGAATCGCTGCCGCAGAGCGAATTGATGGATCGCGTCCAATCGGCGTTGGAACGGGCTGCACTGTGGGGTGAGGTCAAGGACAAGCTGAAACAGAGCGGCCTCGGCCTGTCCGGTGGCCAGCAGCAGCGTCTGTGCATCGCGCGCGCCATCGCCGTTCGTCCGGAAATCCTGTTGCTCGACGAGCCCTGCTCGGCCCTCGACCCGATTTCGACGCAGAAGATCGAAGAGCTGATTTCCGAGCTGAAGACCGACTATTGCATCATCATGGTGACGCACAGCATGCAGCAGGCGGCGCGCAGCTCGGATTATACCGCCTTCATGTATCTGGGCGAGCTGGTCGAATACAGTGACACCGAAACCATGTTCACGACACCGGCGAACAAGCGGACCGAGGATTACATCACCGGCCGGTTCGGCTGAGCGGAGACTGGGAAACGCAATGTCCTCGGACCACATCATCAAAAGCTACGACGACGAGCTGACCAAGCTGCAAAACACGCTGATCGCCATGGGCGGCTTGGCCGAGGCGCAGCTTGCTTCGGCGATCCAGGCCGTGGTCAAACGCGACAGCGATCTCGCCGCCATAGTCGTCGCCGGCGACGCCCGCGCCGATCAGCTCGAACGCGAGGTCGAGGCGCTGGTCGTGCGCCTGCTGGCTCTGCGTCAGCCGATGGCGCGCGATCTGCGCGAGATCATTTCGGCGCTGAAGATCGGCACCGATCTGGAGCGGATCTGTGACTACGCCGCTAATGTCGCCAAGCGCTCGCTCGTGCTGAATCAGACGGCGCTGGTCAAGCCGGCCCTGGCGTTGCCGCATATGGGCAAGCTGGCGCAATTGCTGATCAAGAACGTGCTCGACGCCTATGTCCAGCGCGATGGCGACAAGGCGATGCAAGTCTGGCTCGGCGACGAGGAACTGGACGAGCTTTACACCAGCCTGTTCCGCGAGCTTTTGACCTACATGATGGAGGATCCGCGCAGCATCACGGCCGGAACCCATCTGTTGTTCATGGCCAAGAACATCGAGCGGATCGGCGATCACGCCACCAATATTGCCGAAACGATCTATTTTCTGCTGCATGGCAAGCCGATCCAGGAGATCCGGCCCAAGCGCGATCGGTCGAGTTCCTCGGTCGTCCTGTCCGGCCCGAACGGTATCGTGGCCGATCAAAGTGAGCCACCCAAGCCATGAAGCCGTTGGTCATGATCGTCGAGGACGAGGCGCCGCTCGTCACGCTCCTGAAATACAATCTGGAGAAGGAAGGTTTCGGCGTTTGCGAAGCGAGCGACGGCGAAGAGGCGCTGGTCCAGATCGCCGAGCGCAAGCCGGATGTCGTGCTGCTCGATTGGATGCTGCCGCTGGTCTCCGGCATCGAGGTTTGTCGCCAGATCCGCCGGTCGCCCCAATCGCGCACCGTGCCGATCATCATGCTGACCGCGCGCGGCGAGGAAGGCGACAAGATTCGCGGCCTGAACAGCGGGGCCGACGATTATATCACCAAGCCGTTCAGCCCGAGCGAACTGATCGCGCGCGTCCGCGCCGTGATCCGACGTGCGCGGCCCGACGTCTCGGACGAACGGCTGAGCTTCGCCGATGTCAATATGGATCTGGCGGCGCACCGGGTCGTTCGCAACGGACGACCAATCCATCTGGGGCCGACAGAGTTCCGCCTGCTGCGGTTTCTGCTCGAACATCCGGGCCGGGTATTTTCGCGCGAACGGCTACTCGACGCGGTGTGGGGTCATGACGTATATGTTGAGCCTCGCACGGTTGACGTGCATATCAGGCGACTGCGCAAGGCACTGAACGGTCCCCATGAACTCGACATCATCCGTACCGTCCGCTCCGCGGGCTATGCGCTGGACGAAGCGCGCGACTAGCGCACTTTGTGCCGTCCTGCTGGCCGGCTGCTCCTATACGATTCCGCCGCGGCTCGATCCGCAGCTGGCGCCGGCTGCCATCGGCGACCAGACCGCCGACGGCATGCCGTGCGCACCGATCGAAGGCCATCGGCTCTATCCCATCTCCGATGGCACGCGCGGCCAGGCCGAACAGGCGCTGGGCGAAGCGGATTTCGTCGCGGCCTCGCCTGTGCTGACCGCCGCGCTTGTGCCCGGTGCCCTGACCGTGCCGCTGACGATCGACGGCGCGGGCGATGGTGGCGATTGGGAGGCCGATCGGCGCCAATCCCTGGCCGAGGATCCGGCACTCGCCGCGCCAGCACTGAAGGCCGCGGCGCGCACCGAGCGCGGCCTTGCGGCCGATACCTGGCTCGCCAAGGGCACGCTCGAGCCTTATGTCGTCCGTAGTGTGATGGCCGAGGATCGTGCCGGCAGCTTTCGCGCCTGCCTGGCCGGCACGGTGCTGCATGTGAATTTCGTCTCGGCCGGACGCTCCGCCCTGCCCTTCGCCGAGCAGCCGATGGTTATTCTGTTGAGCGAACCGCCGAGCCGGGTGCTGGCCGATATCGTCGATCGGGCGCCGGACCAGGATGGCGAGCGCGCTTTTCAGGTTTTCTTCGATTTCGCCCGATCCGACCTGACGGCCGCCGGGCGTAAGGTGGTCGAGGCCGCGGCCGGCGTCGTCCGATCCGGCCACGCCGTCCATATCCTGGTCACCGGCCATACCGACACGGTCGGATCCGTCGTGTTCAACCAGACGCTTTCCGAACAGCGTGCCGCGGCGGTCGCGCGCGAACTCATCGCCGACGGAATGCCCGCCGCCGAGATCGCGACGCGCGGCGTCGGCAAATCCGACCCGCTCGTCGCGACCGCCGACGGCACGCGCGAAGCGCAGAACCGCCGGGCCACGATCGAACTTGATCCGAAGCCGGCGGTGTAAGCGGATAATAAATCAGATGATGAAGCGTAACATATCACGCAACCGCAGTGAACGTAATATAATATCGAATTATGCAGCTTTATCCGAGTCGGTTATTACCTCCCAACCACGGCAGGCAAGTAATATCGGCTTCGGAATTTTCTTATCTCCATTTGAGTAGTAAGCTACCATTCGACGTGATATGCCCAATGCTTCGGCTGCCTTGCTCAGGGATAACGCGTGGCGAAGACGCCATTCAAGGAACAGTCGCGCGTCATTATGGCCTGTAGCCGAAAGAGTCTCCCGCCAAAGTACGTCTGCCCCAAGTTCGATTCCGGAAGGCCATGCAATACTATGTCCCCATTCTCCCAATGCGACGCCTGAAAATTCCACAGGATCATTGAGTTTGGCAAACGCCATCTCATTGAGCATTGTCTCTAGGGATAAATCCACCTTAGTACCGTCCGACCAAACTAAGTGCAGCGTCGTTGGTCCCGTAATTCGTACCTCCATGATCGTTCGCATCTTATCGATGGCGCTCATCCATTCCACTCCTGCCACTTTTGTAACAACAAGGCCTGATTTGATTTAGCCCAGACTAAAGCGTCCTGTATTACGCGTGACGGTGCACTCCCGACAATTAACTCCAGAGACGCGATCCCAACGGAGCAACGAAAATCGGCACCCTCGAGATGAAAATGCGGTATGCCATGTTCGTTGCCATAAATTTTAATTGCCCAATTCGATCCTCTAAACATTATCGTCATTTATTTCTTCTCCATTTCAATCTTGATCGTTTCATTAGAGGTCTAGAGCGTTCAGCATGATTGCTCTAAACTCTTACCCAAGTGGGCATCTCGGCCCACTTAATCGTTTTTGTCTGAGTGGGATCTATTCTCAAAGAATCGGGTATGGGAATTTTGGATTTATGTTAGTGTAGTAATTTCCTTGATGCGAATAAAATTCGCGCAATAGTTGTCACCTATCATTAAATTTGCAAATTCAGAGATCTGGAACCTTGGGTATGGGGCCTGTTTTCGGGTGCGGGGCCTAAGCTGCGTTTATAGCATTGAGCCCGTAAAATAGGTGCAATGGTTGCACCATGTCAAGATATTATTTGGAGATCATCGGCAAATCAGACCCATCACGGCCATGGGTTGCGCAGCGTTGCCGGCCCGGCATACACTCCGCGCCTTCGTGAGTGAGCAAGGGACACGACATGGCCGGGGCTGCGGCATTGCCGGATATTCAGGCGATGAGTTTCGAAGAAGCGCTGGAAGAGCTGGAGGGGATCGTCCGTCAGCTCGAAGCCGGACGTTTTCGGCTGGAGGAGTCGATCGGCGCCTATGAGCGCGGGGCGGCACTGAAGCGCCATTGCGAGGCCAAGTTGAGCGAGGCCAAGGCCAAGGTCGAGAAAATCGCGCTGGCCGCCGATGGAACACTCAAGACCGAGGGGCAGAATCTTGATTAGCGCGCTCTGGAGCGACCCGACCAGCCTTTCGGCCGCACTGGCCGACTCGGTCCGCGCGGTCGATGCCGTGACCGACCGGCTGCTCGCCCGGCCGGATGGGCCGGAGGCACGGGTTTATGACGCGATGCGCTATGCCGCCTTGGCGCCAGGCAAGCGGCTGCGGCCGTTTCTCGTGCTGGCCAGCAGCCATCTGTTCGGTGTCTCGCGGACCAGCGCGCTCCAGGCGGCGGTGGCGATCGAGCTGCTTCATACCTATTCGCTGGTTCATGACGATCTGCCGGCGATGGATGACAGCGATTTGCGCCGCGGCCGACCGACCTGCCACAAGGCGTTCGATGACGCGACGGCGATCCTGGCGGGCGACGGGTTGCTGACTCTGGCCTTCGACGTTTTGGCCGACCCCGATACCCATGGCGATCCGGCGGTGCGGGTCGAGCTGGTCTCGTGCCTCGCCAAGGCGGCGGGCTGCGCCGGCATGGTCGGCGGCCAGATGATCGATCTCTTGGCCGAGCACGACCACACGCTCGATATCGGTGCCATCACCCGGTTGCAGCGGCTCAAAACCGGCGCGCTCATCGCTTTTTCGTGCGAGGCGGGCGCCATTCTGGGCAAGGCCTCGGCCGAGCATCGCCGGGCGCTGATCGGCTATGCCCATGATCTGGGGCTGGCGTTTCAGATCGCCGACGATCTGCTTGACGCCGAGGGGACCGCGGCCGAGACCGGCAAGTCGGTCGGGCGCGATGCCGAGGCCGGCAAGGCGACCTTCGTCTCGATCCTCGGCCTCGATGGTGCGCGCAAGCAGGCCACGGCGCTGGTCGCGCAGGCGATCGGCCAACTCGACTGTTTCGGCGCTCCGGCCGATCTGCTGCGTCAGGTCGCCCATTTCGTGGTCGCGCGCAAATCATGACGATGAACGGGGATTGACATGGATGGCTCCCGGACGGCGGTCGGGCGGCCGCACTGGCGCCGGGAGCTGATCGAGATCCTGTTTCTGGCGGCACCGCTGGCTGCCGCCCAATTGGCCCAGATGGCGATGGGCATCTCCGATACGATCATGATGGGTCGGGTTTCGAGCGAGGCGCTGGCCGCGGGCGGGCTCGGCGCCAGTGTCGCCTTCATGCTGATCGTCAGCACCCAAGGTCTGGTCGCCAGCATTCAGCCGATCGTGGCCCATGCCCGCGGCTCCGGCGATCATTCCGGGTTTGGACGAACCCTTGCCGCCGGACTGATCATTTCGCTGGTCGTCGCCGTGCCAATCGTGCTGGTGCTGGCCCATATCGACCGGCTGTTGGACATGTTGGGCGAACCGCGCGGGATCGGCATCCTGACCCAGCAATACGAGTCCGCCTTCGTCTGGGGCGTGCCGGCCGGCATGATGCAGTACGCCCTGCGCAACTATCTGTCCGCGCTGGAGCGGCCGCGCATCATCATGATCGTGGTGGTGGCGGCGTTCCTGGGCAATCTGGCGCTTAATTGGATTCTGGTGTTCGGCCATCTGGGCTTTCCGGCCCTGGGCTTGAGCGGCTCCGGCTATGCCACCTCGATCATCTGGTGGGGCATGTTGGCCGGCTTCGCGCTGCATCTGCGGTTCGCTCGCCTGCTGCCTTCGGATCTGTTCCGGCCGGGCTGGGCGGCGCTCTGGCGCTCGACCGGGGCGCTGCTCTACCTCGGCTGGCCGATCGCCGGAATCTACCTGCTCGAAATCGGCCTGTTTTCCGGCTCGGGGCTGTTGATGGGCTGGTTCGGGCCGGTGGCGCTCGCCGCCCATCAGATCTGCCTCAATCTGGCGAGCCTGACCTTCATGGTGCCGCTGGCGATTTCCCAGGCGGCAACGGTGCGGGTGGGATTCCATGCCGGCGGCGGGGCGCTTCATCGGGCGCGCGCGGCCGGCTTTGCCGCATTGGCGCTCGGCATCGGCTTCATGTTGGTGATGGCCGTGACCATCACCAGCCTCGCCGGGCCGATTTTTCATCTCTATCTCGATAATGCCGATCCCAATCTCGATGCCGTCGTGGCGCTGGGTGGGCAGATGATCGTGCTGGCGGCGTTTTTTCAGATGTTCGACGGCGCGCAGGTCGTTGCGGCCGGTGCCTTGCGCGGGCTCAAGGACACCACCGCGTCATTGATCGCCGGTGCCATCGGCTATTGGGGGTTGGGCATGCCGATCGGGGCCGGCCTTGCCTTCGGGCTGGGGTTCGGGCCGATCGGGCTGTGGTGGGGCTTCGTCGGCGGGCTGGTCGCGGTTTCAACCTTGCTCACACTGCGTTTTCACCAGCGCATCGGGCGCATGATCGCGCTGGCGCCATGACCGGTACCCGGCACCGGCTCGACCAATTGCTGGTCGAGCGCGGCCTGGCCGAGAGCCGCAGCCGCGCGCGCGCCCTGATCGAGGCCGGTCTGGTGCGGACCGATCGTCGCCCGGCCGACAAGCCGAGCCAGGCGGTCGGTGCCGATACAGTGCTTGAAGTGATCGGCCGCGATCATCCTTGGGTCTCACGCGGCGGCATCAAGCTTGCCGCGGCACTCGATCATTTCGCAATCGATCCGAACGGGCTTGTCGCCCTTGATATTGGCGCTTCGACCGGCGGTTTCACCGACGTGCTGCTGACGCGCGGCGCCGCGCGGGTCTATGCGGGCGCTGTCGGCCATGGCCAGCTCGATGAAAAACTACGAGGTGACCGGCGGGTCATTGTGCTGGAACATACCAATGCCCGGCATCTGAGCAGCGTCCAGGTCCCCGAACCGGTCGGGCTCGTCACCTGCGATGCCAGTTTCATCGGGCTGGAGACCATTTTGCCGGCGCCGTTAACCCTGGCCGCCGCCGGGGCGTATCTCGTGGCACTGATCAAACCGCAATTCGAAGCCGGGCCGGGCGGTGTCGGCAAGGGCGGGATTGTCCGCGCGGCGCTGCACCGGGAAATCTGCGCGCGGATCGCCGGATTTTTGAACGACCTGGCGGGCTGGCGCGTCCTCGATAGAATCGACAGCCCGGTGGCCGGCGGCGACGGCAATCGCGAATTCCTGATCGCGGCACGCTTCACACCATGAGACGACCCCGCCCGGCCCCGCCCGAGACGCTCGAACTCGATATCGAAAAACTCGGCACCGAGGGCACCGGGCTGGCACGAGCGGGTAGCCGCGTCCTGCTGGTGCCCGATGCCTTGCCCGGCGAGCGCGTGCGGGTCCGGGTCGAGGCGGGCAAGATCCGCCTGCTCGACCGGCTGTCGGACAGCGCCGATCGCGTGGCGCCGCCCTGCCGGCATTTCGGGGTTTGCGGCGGCTGCGTGCTGCAACATCTGGCGGAGGTTCCCTATGCCGCCTTCAAGCGCGGTATCGTCCTGGATGCGCTGAGCCGGCAGGGGCTGGGCCATGTGCCGGTGGCCGAACCGCTGATCAGCCCGCCCGGATCGCGGCGGCGGGCGACCTTGGAGGCGCGGCGGGTCGGGCGCGGCATCGTGCTCGGCTTTCACGGCCGCGCCAGTCATCAGATCATCGACCTCGACCAGTGCCCGGTGCTGGTGCCAAGCCTGGCGGCGCTGCTGCCGGCGTTGCGCGCGCTGTTGATGGCACTGCTTGAGCCCGGCAAATCGGCCTCGATCATCCTGACCAACGCCCTGACCGGCATTGATCTCGGCCTCGATCTGCCGGTCGAGCCGAAACTGGCCGCGCTCGAAACCCTGTCGGACTTTGCCCGGCACCATGATCTGGCGCGGCTCTGGTGGCGGGTCGAGGGCGCTGCCCCCACACTCCTCGCCCAGAACCGGCCGGCTCGTATCCGCTTCGGCGCGGTTGAGGCCGATCTGCCGCCCGGCGTGTTCCTGCAAGCGACAGCCGAGGGCGAGGCCGCGTTGATCGCCGCGGTCGGGCATGCCGTGGGAAACGCCCGGCGCATCGCCGATCTCTTCGCCGGCATGGGCACCTTCACCCTGGCGCTGTCCGACCGGGCCGGCCTCCAAGCGGTCGAAAGCGATGCCGAAGCGCTGGGCGCACTCGCCGCGGCGGCGCGGCGCGCGCA
>JBAVTK010000594.1:0-1886 GCA_049696095.1 Aliidongia sp.
CGGTCTCGGTCGATGGCGTGCCGGGTGCGCTGATCACGATCCGCAAGACCGGCGGGGTCTCGACGCTGGCGGTGATCGATGGCGTGCGGGCCGTGCTGCCGGATCTTGCCAAGATCATTCCCAAATCGGTTGCGATCCGCGCCCTGTTCGACCAGTCGGTCTTCGTCGATGCGGCCCTTGCCAGCGTCATAATCGGCGGGGCACTGGCGGCTGGTTTGACCGCGCTGATGATCCTGCTGTTCCTGGGCAATTGGCGCCTGACGCTGATCATCCTGGCCTCGATTCCACTGTCGATCATCACGGCCGTGTTGGTCATGAGCCTCGGTGGTCAGACACTGAACACCATGACGCTCGGCGGTTTCGCGCTGGCGGTCGGCATTCTGGTCGATAACGGCACGGTGGTGATCGAGAATATCGAACGGCATTTGGGCCTGGGCCAAGGGCTGGAGCCGGCGATCGTCGACGGCGCCGGTGAGGTGGGTCTGCCGACATCG
Source organism: Aliidongia sp. (assembly GCA_049696095.1). Lineage (GTDB taxonomy): Bacteria > Pseudomonadota > Alphaproteobacteria > ATCC43930 > CGMCC-115725 > JAXDMU01. Next base: position 495 of record JBAVTK010000594.1, read on the forward strand.
CTCGCGACGCTATGCATCTGCATCGTGTTCGTGCCGGTCTTCCTGCTTCAGGGCACCGCCAAATATCTGTTCTCGCCCCTGTCCCTGTCGGTCTGCATCTCGCTGATCGCCAGTCTGGCGCTGTCCTTCACGCTGGTCCCCGTGCTGTTCAAATATCTGATGCGCCATGCCGCGGCGCATCATACGGCCGAGCAGCGGCCAAGCCGCAACCCGTTTATGCGGGTTCACCGGCGCTTCGAGCGGGGCTTTACCCGGTTTCGCGAGAATTATCGGGGCACGGTCGCCTGGTGTCTGTCGCGGCCATTGCGCACCGCCGGCTTTTTCCTGGTGCTGATGGCCGTCTCGCTGACTTTGTTTCCGTTGCTGGGCGAGGATTTCTTTCCGCAAGTGGATGCCGGCCAGATGCGGCTGCATGTACGCGCCCCGCCGGGCACGCGCATTGAGCAGACCCAGGCCTATTTCGCCGAGGTTGAAGCCGCGATCCGTAATCTGGTCGGCAACGAGCAGATTGACACGATGCTCGACAATATCGGCCTGCCCTATAGCGGCCTCAATATCGCGCTCAGCGACTCCGCCACGGTCGGCCCGATGGATGGTGAAATCCTGATTTCGCTGAAGCCGCACCATATGCCGACGGCGGGCCTGACGGCCCGGCTGCGGCACGAATTGCCGCGGCAATTCGCCGAACTGCAATTTTTCTTCCAGCCGGCCGATATCGTCGATCAGGTGCTGAATTTCGGCCAGCCGGCGCCGATCGATATCCGCATCTCCGGCCCGCACGGCGATGCGGCATTTGCACTGGCGGAAAAGCTGGCGCGCGATCTGCGGCACATTCCCGGCATTGTCGATTCACATGTCTTTCAGGTGCCGAACGCGCCCACGCTCAAAGTCGATATCAATCGGGCGATGGCGGGCGGCTTTGGTCTCGATCAGGCCGAAACCGCCAATAATGTCCTGGTGACGTCCAATGGCAGCGCCCAGACTGCGCCGAATTTCTGGGTCGATCCGAGCAACGGGGTCAGCTACCCGCTGGTCGTGCAATTGCCGACCTATGCGATCAATTCCCTGAACGATCTCTGGCGGATGCCGGTTACCGCCAGCGGCGGCAAATCGCCGCCACAGCTTTTGATGAATTTGAGCCGGATCGATCGTGGCGTTCAGCCGCTTGTCACCTCTCAGCTCAATATTCGCCCGGTCTACGACGTCGATGCCGATGTCGAAGGGCGCGATCTTGCCTCGGCGGCGGCCGATATCGATGCGTTGATCGCCCGCGACCGGCCCGATGCCGCCTCGGCGATCAACGTCACGCTGAGCGGCCAGATCGAGACCATGCGCGAGAGCTATTCCGGCCTGTTTTCCGGCATGGCGCTGGCGGTCGTGCTGGTCTATTTA
>JBAVTK010000595.1:0-2123 GCA_049696095.1 Aliidongia sp.
CCGGTGACACCGTCGAGTAGAAAACATTCGTAGCGCGGCAGCCGAAGTGCCTCTGTGACCGCCGCCGCCGCGGCTTCCTGATCAGCCGAAAGTGTTGGAAACGGCAGGCGCCAATCGGGGATCGGGCGGCGCGGCCGGGCCGCGATCTTGACTTCGGTCAGCAGCCCCGCATCGGCCATGCCGCGGACGACGCCGGCGCTGCATCCGGCTTCAAGCGCCAGTGCTGCGGCCGGGCGGGGCAGCCCGTCGGTCAGCACGTCGAGAATGCGCCGACGCGCCGAGGTCAGCCGCACCGAGGGATCGATCTCGGCCGCCACATAGCCGCGATGCGCTGTGGCCGGATTCAGGGCCTCGATCGATCCCATCGCCATACGCAGCACGGCGCCGGGCGGCGCCAGCGTATAGGCGGCGATCCAGTCGATCAGGCGGCGCAACGGCGGCGTCATCGACGGCGTGTCGTAGAGTTCGCCGATTGGTCTCAGACGGGCCTCGGCGACCGGTTCCTCGGCCGATTCGGCCGGATCCCAGACCACGGCCGGGACACTGCGGCTCCCCAGCGGCACCTGAACGAAATTACCGGGTTGCACGGCCATGCCCTCGGGGATGCGGTAATCATAGGCGCCACCGAGTGGTAGTGGCAGCAGGACACGCGCGCGGCGTGAGCCGGTCGCGTCGGGGCCGAACGAACCGTCCAAAGGCGCGGCAGAACTGGTGCTGGGATCGGGCATCGGCTACAGTCTTAGCTGGAAACGCGTCGGCGCGCGACACCGGGCAGGCGCGGGAGAGCCAAGTCGAATTTTACCAGCGGAGCCGCGGGTTCGAAATGACCTTCTTTGCCGACAGTGCCGATCACGCTCGCAACCCTTCTCGCCGTCGCGTTGCCGTATAGCTGACCGATGGCATCATGATCGATCTCAAGGCCAATGAAGATGGCAAGAAATCCGCCGAACCGGCGATCGCTTCGACCGAGATTGCCAGCTATCTGAGGCAGCACCCGGAATTTCTGATCGAGCATCCGGATCTCCTCGCGACCTTGACGCCGCCCAAGCATCGCCGCGGCGATAATATCGTCGATATGCAGCATTTCATGGTCGAACGGCTGAAGACCGATCTGCATCGGGTGGAATCGCAGCAGGCGGCCCTGATCGCGACCAGCCGCTCCAATCTTTCGAGCCAACAACGCATTCATGCCGCCGTGCTCGCCTTGCTGTCCGCGACCAGTTTCGAGCAATTGATCCAGACCGTTACGACCGACCTCGCGGTCCTGCTCGGCATCGATGTCGTGACGATTTGCGTCGAGTCGGCCAATGGCACGATGCGTCCGCCGCTGCCTGGGTTGCATTTGCTCGAACGCGGCACGGTCGATGCCCTTCTCGGCCAAAAACGCGACGTACTGCTGGAAGATGCGGTGGCGGGCGACGCCGCGATCTTCGGGGCGGGCGCCGGCCTGGTCCAGTCCGAAGCGCTGCTGCGCCTGAATGTCGCCATGGCCCCGCCCGGTCTGCTGGCGCTGGGCGCTCGCAGCGCCGGCACATTCAAGCCGGGGCAGGGGACGGAACTTCTCTGCTTTCTGGCGCGGGCGCTCGCGATAACCATCTCGCAATGGCTGGACATATAGCCTTTTCAAATTGTTGCGGGCGGTTATCCGAGCGACACGGGGGCGGGGCGTCGTGCCGGATTTCTTGCGGTCGGTCGAAGCCCTTCGACGAATTTTCGATCGATCCAGCCTGTCCAGGCGGCGAACTGTCTGATCATTCGAACGCACCGATCGAGAGATAGAGAGGAACCACACCGCACTGGGCCGGTTTTGAGGCAGGACCGGACAGTGATCCCGGTCTTATGTCGAAAGGGCTTCAATATGGCAACGAACGAAAACCAAGGCGGCTCGCATGAGCAGCACGTCAAGTCTGGTCAGCAGAGCCACAAGGATATGCCCGCGGGCGGCTCGCGCGCCGGTTCGCAATCGAGCGGTTCCGCGTCAGCCGGCACTCATTCGAGCGCCTCGAAATCCGACGACAAATCGATGCGAGGCGGCACGCCCGAGCAGCATGTGAAGGCCGGCCAGCAGAGCCACAAGAACACCTGATTCGAACCACCCCGATGCGGGCGCGAGAGGTCAAACG
>JBAVTK010000596.1:0-10050 GCA_049696095.1 Aliidongia sp.
CACCAGGGGTTTGCCTGGGTCGGCCAACGCCTCGACCGGTCGGGTGACGCTTGGCAGATGCCGCAGGGCGGCATCGACGACGGTGAATCGCCGGCCGAGGCCGCCTTGCGGGAACTGGCGGAAGAAATCGGCACGGCACGCGCCGAAATTCTGTGCGAAACGCCAGGTTGGCTGAGTTACGATCTGCCCGCCGATCTTGCCCGGCAGATCTGGAACGGCCGATGGCGCGGACAAACCCAGCGCTGGTTCGCCTTGCGCTTCACGGGCTCTGACCACGATATCGATATTGCCACCGCACATCCGGAATTCGCGACCTGGCGATGGCTGCCCCGCGCCGAGTTGCCGCGCGTCATCGTGCCGTTCAAGCGCCCGATCTACGAAGCGGTCGTGGCCGAATTCGAACCCAACCTGCGAGCATTGGGGTTTTAGCAAGCCCCTAATTTACGCTTTTTCGCGAAACCCTTAGAACTATACGCGGCTTAGGCGATATCGTCTCTACCGGCGAGCGCCGAATCCCGGACGCCGCGCCAAACGTACTCCGTGGGTTTCGGTCAGACATTGCGTGGCATTTTTGCAATTCCTTCACGATTTATAGCGCCACAACACCAGTGGAATTTATTTTGGCAAGAAAAAACCGGTTGACATATTTCCGTAATATCAAAAATATAGCGTAAGCCTACAGCGCGGACATGCTTTTGAATTCGGGAAATTCCAGAGCGTGTCTGCGACCAACTTCGTCTAAACGGGGGGTTATAGTGAAGAGAGTTCTATTCTGCGCGGCTGCGATTGCCAGTATCGCCAGCGCAGCACATGCCGACGAGTTGTCGGACCTCAAGGCGCAGTCCGAGAAGCTCGCCCAACAGAACCAAACGCTCATCTCGCGTATCGACCAGCTCGAAAAGCGTGAAGCGAAACTCGAATCGCAGCCGGCGCCGGCACCCGCGGCATCGTCAAACACCACAATCCCGTCCTTGGTCGCCGATGACGGCACCTTGACGTGGCACGGCGTGACGCTCTATGGCGGTGTCGATCTGGGCGCGGCATATCAGAGCCACGGCAACCCGCTGAACGGTGATTATGGTCCGGGCCTCGAATACCTGATTTCCAAGAACAATAATAAGGGCCAGTTCAGTCTGGCGCCGAATGCGCTCAGCTATTCGAACATCGGCTTGAAGGGCACCGAGGAACTGTTCCCCGGCCTGTCGGCGGTGTTCAATCTCCAGACCACCTTCGTCCCGACCTCCGGCATTCTGTCGAATGGTCAGCAGTCGCTGGTGGATAATAACGGCGTCGCTCTTGCCAAGCAGACCTCGAATGGCGATTCGAGCCGTGCTGGTCAGCCGTTCAACGGCGCGGCCTATTTCGGCCTCAGCTCCCCGACCTACGGTACGATCACCGTCGGCCGGCAGAATGCGCTGACGCTTGATGCCGTCATCGCCTATGATCCCAATTCGGCATCGAACGCATTCTCGTTGATCGGCTATGCTGGCGGTACCGCCGGCGCCGGCCTTACGGAGGACGCCCGTCTCGACAATTCGGTCAAGTATCTGGTCAATCTCGGTCCAGTGCGGGCCGGCTCGCTGGTTCAGATCCCGGGCGGTGATAATTTCACCAGCCGCGGTGCGTATCAGTTCGACGTCGGGACGGATTATCTGGGCCTGTCGGTCGATGCGCTCTATAGCCAAGTCTATGACGGCATTGCCGCCGCCGCCATCGCGGCCCCGACCCCGGCGCAGACGAACCAAGTGGCCGGAACGATTTCCGACAATACGGCGTATATGTTGGTTGCCCGCTATGACTTTGGCCCGGCCAAGATCTATGGCGGCTACGAGCATATCCAGTTCGACAATCCGCAGAATCCGCTTGCGGCCGGCAGCGAAGATCTCGGCGGCTTCATTCTCGGCACGGTCAATAACGCCGCCTTTACCGAAAATAAGATTCTCGAGATCTATTGGACGGGCGTGAAGTATCAGGTCACGCCGAACTTCTTCCTGACCGGCGCCTGGTATCACGAGTATCAGAACAGCTTCAATAAAGATAATGGCTGTTCCAATACCAGCAGTGCGGCGTGCAGCGGTGATGAGGACGCCTTCTCGCTCGTTGCCGATTATCAGTTCACGAAGCGCTTCGATGTCTATGCGGGCGCGATGTATTCTGAGGTGCAAGGCGGTCTTGAGGCTGGCTTCCTCCATAGCTCCACGATCGATCCGACGGTCGGCGCGCGCTTCCGCTTCTAAAATCGGCCGGTCTAACCGACCGGAGCATAGCCGGGTTACCGCCCGGTTTGATAATTCAGCCCGATCAGGCTTCCGCCTGATCGGGCTCTTTTTTGGGCGGTGCGCTCACCGCGGCACCGTCGAACAGCAGATCGACGACACAGCCCGGTGCCGCATCGCCGAAAACAAGGCGGATTTCATGCAGTTGGGCGATGGCCGCAACCAGACTCAAGCCCAGCCCACCGCCCGCGACGTGATGGCTGCGGACCGAGCGATATGACCTGAGCAGCACCATCTCGCGTTCATCCACCGCGATGCCCGGCCCGGTGTCGGCGACACGGATCGTCACCCGGTCGGACAGATCGGCCAAGGTGACAGTCACGGCACCGCCGACCGGGGTGAATTTGATCGCATTGTCCACCAGATTACCGACCATCTCGACCAGCAAATCCCGGTCGCCGCGCAGCGACACCACCGCCTCGATGCGCAATTCCAGCCGGATGTCCTTGTCTTCGGCGATCGGCTGGTAGAGTTCATCGATCACGGAAACCACTTCGACGAGATCGACCAGGCTGAATCCGGCCCGCCTTCGACCGGCTTCGATTTCGCGGATGCGCAGCAGTGCCGTGATGATCGCCAGGGCCTGATCCAGGCCGGTCATCGATTTGTCGATCGTCGCCTGCAATTCCGCGACGCTGGCGGTTTTGCGCCGGGCATTTTCCAGCCTGGCGCGGACCCGCGTCAGCGGTGTTCTGAGATCGTGGGCGATCTCATCGCCGGTGCCTTTGACTTCATCCAACAACCGCTCGATCTCATCGAGCATCCGATTGACGCTGCTTGACAACCGGTCGAAATCATCCCTCTTGCCGCGAACCGGTAGGCGTTCACGCAACTGCCCCCGCATGATCCGCTCGGCCGCGTCGGTCACTTCCTTGATCCGCGTCTCGGCCCGCCAACTCAGCAAAATACCGCTGGCCAGCGACAGGATGATGGCCGGGAACAGACCCAGTTCGAGCGCGCGCGCCACCTGTTCCTGCAACCTTTCAAGTTCCTGGCTGCTGCGGGCGATGACCAGATAGCTGCCATCCTCCAGACGTCGTTCGACGGCCCGGACCGCTTCGACCGCCGCATCGTCGGAGACCGGCGGCTCGATACGGATGACATGGACCGCCCCGTCGGGCGGCAAATCCGGCGGCATCGCATCGAGATTGCCGGCGATCCGCTGACGCTCGCTGTCGAACAGGCCGGCATAGGTCAGGTGATGGAAATCATTGGTCACACGGTTGGTGACGAAGCGCCGGATCATCTCGCCCGGTTCGGCGGCCTCGATCCGTGCATCCTCAATGATCAGCGCATCGATCCGCCGCGCCTCGGAGCCCGCCGTTTGCCAATAAATGAAGGTGAAAATCAGGATGGTCGTGCAGCCGAACAACACGGCGAGTGCCGAGGCCAACCGAAACGTCGTGGCCCGCAGGATTTCAGTCGGGAACACGCAGAATGAACCCTATGCCACGAACATTGTACAAGAGCGGAACCTCGCCGGGCGCATCGACCTTGCGGCGGAGCTTGCCGATATGGACATCGACCAGATTGGTTTGCAAGGGGGTTGTATAATTCCAGAGACGTTCGAGTAGCATGTCGCGAGTCACCACGCGTGCCGGCCTGCGCATGAGAAATTCAAGCAGCTTGAACTCGCGCGGCAGTAATTCGAATTCCCGATTCTTGCGCCGGGCGACCCGGTCGATCAAATCGAGTTCGAGCGGCCCGACCTTGAGCACCGTTTCACGGGTTTCTGTCGGACGGCGCAGCAGGGCCTCGACCCGCGCCGCCAACTCGGCGAGCACAAAGGGTTTGCCCAGATAATCGTCGCCCCCGGCCCGCAGCCCGCGCACCCGCTCATCGACCCCGCTGAGCGCGCTGAGAAACAGCGCCGGCACCCGGATGCCGTCGGTGCGCAGGGTTTTGATGACCGACAGTCCATCCAATTCCGGCAGCAACCGGTCCACGATCAGCAAATCGAAACTGCGTTCGCGCGCCGAGTCCAACCCCTTGCTCCCGGTCGCGGCATGGGTGATGGAATAACCGTGATCGCTCAGATCCTTGATGATTTCATCGGCGGTTTCGGCGTCGTCTTCGATCAGCAGAATTCGGGCACCGACCGTGACGGCGCCCCATTCCGATGTTTCGACCGCTCTTGGTTCCATGTCGCCCGCTCCCAACTGGCTTCAGGATTCGGCGTCGCCGGCCGCGCCCCGGCCGGACGCATCCTGCAAGCCCTGCGTTCCGCGCAGCGTGACCGGCTCGCAGGTCATCAAGGCGATATCGTCGCGATGGTCCAGGAGCGCGACCATGGCATCGATATTTTCCGCATGATCGATGATTTCGACAATGACCGGAAGATCGTCCGAAAACAGCACCTCGGCCGTGTGCAGCCGGGTTGATCGGCCATAGCCTTGGGTGCCGCGGATCACCGTCGCCCCGGCCAGATGCATCCGGCGCGCCTGGCGAATGATCGCCTGATAGAGCGGTCGGTCACCATCCCGCTTCTCTTCACCCAGATAGATCCGCAGCCGCATCGCCTGCCCAAGCTCGATATCCATGGTCGGCCTCCTATCGCACCGTTGCCGCCGGCTCGGGATCGAGCAGTCGCCGGAATGCGGCGACGACCGCCGGCTGCGGTTGGCGGAATGACGGCAGCGCCTGATATTTCTCCCAGCCGCCGCCCAGCCCTTTGTAGAGTGCCACCAGCGAATCCGCCGCGGCCTGCTGGGTCGCGGCATATTGGTCTTCGAGCTGATATTCCTGGCGTTGTGCATCGAGCACATTGAGAAAATCGGTCACGCCGCGATCATAGCGCTGGGTGGCGAGCGTCACCGAACGCTGGCTTGCCGCCAGCGCCGTATCGAGATTGCGCAAACTATCCTGCTGTGCGGCATAGTCACCGATGGCGGTATCGACCTGCTGTACCGCGCGAAGAATGGTCTGCTTATAGACCACCAGGAATTCCGCCGTGCGCAAATCCTGGACATCGACCAAGGCATCGAGCAGACCGAAATCGAGCAGCGACCAAGAAGCAGCCGGGCCGAATCCCCAGATCAGCGGGCCTTCGGCAACTCGGGTGCTCAAATCCTGCCATCCCACGGCCCCCGTCACATCGAGACGGGGGAAGAGGTCGGCCGTGGCGACGCCGATGCGCGCGGTCGATGCCGCCAGTTCCCGCTCCGCCTCGCGGATATCGGGGCGCCGACGCAGCAGATCGGCTGGCAGGCCGATACCGATCGAATCCGGCAGTGCCGGGATCATCGCCGGGCTGATCAATTCCCGATCCACCGCCTCGGGATACTGCCCGATCAAGACCGCGATGCTGTAGCGCGCGGCGTCGATCTGTCCGTGCAGCGGTGCGACCTGTGCCCGCAACCCGGCCAATTCGCGTTCGGCCAGCGCGAGATCGAGTTCGTTGGTCAGGCCGCGCTCGTAGCGTTGGCGCACGAAATCGACGGTCTGCTGCGCCGTTGCGACGCTGCGATCAAGCGCGGCCGCCCGCATCTGCAAGCCGCGCTGATCGAAATAGGCCCGGACCAGATCAGCGATGAGCGTGACGATGGTGTCGTTGCGCGCCTCTTCGGCCGCCTGGGCATCGTCGGATGCCGCCTCGACCTCGCGCCGAAACTTGCCGAACAGGTCGATTTCCCAACCGGCATCGAACCCGATCGCTTGCGTGACCTGTGCCCCGTTCCGATTATCGGCCGCGGAAAGCGGCGGTGCCAAGCGGTCGCGGGTCAGATCCGAGCCGTTGCCTCGCCCGGTGGCGCCACTGACGCCGACCCTCGGCAAAGCCGCGCCGACGACCACTGCCTCCAGCGTCTCCGCTTCTTGCAGCCGGGCGAGCGCCAGTTTCAGATCGAGATTTCCGGCAATCGCACGCTCGACCAAGGCGCTCAGCACCGGATCGTGGAATGATTCCCACCAGTGCATTTCGTCATCGGCCGAAATCTTGGTTGCCACCGGGGCGGCCGGCGATGGGGCGGCAATGAAGCCGCCGGGCAAGTCGGGCGGCGATTCATGATAATCCGGTCCGACGGTGCAGCCCTCCAGCAGGGCCAGCAGTGCGACTAGGCAACAAAACCGCTTCATCGGTTCACCGCGAAACGGCTTGAAGTCCGACGGCGGCACCGTCGGCCTGATTGACATGAACCTCGTCGCCATCGGTGATCTGGCTGCTGATATTGAGCACGACCTTGTCACCGGCCTTCACGCCCGAGGACAATGCCACCACGGTGCCATTGTCCTGGGCGATCATTACATCGTGGAAGCGGACTTGGGTGCCGTCGAGGATCGCGACCTGCGGCCCCTTGGCCCGAAACATCAGGGCGGCGGCGGGGATCTCGACGGCCCCGCCGGTCTCGATATGGAAGCCGGCTTCGATGAAGAGGCCGGGCACCAGCGACTCGTCGGGGTTCGGGATATCGACCTCGACCCGCAGCGTGCGGGCCAGCGGATCGACCGCATCGGAGGTCCGCGTGATTTTGCCGACGTAATCCCGATGCAGCGTCCCGCTCGTCGTGACAGTGACCGCCGTGCCGACCTTCATCGCCGGCGCGGTATTCTGCGGCACCTGAACGAAGACCCGGATTGGATTATCCTGAACCAGCCGGTAGAGCGGCGTGGTCGAAGCGGAACTGCCCGCGGTGACCAGATTGCCGATATCGATCTGGCGCTGGGTGATCGTGCCGGCAAACGGTGCGGTGACTTGCTTGAATTTTTCGAAGGCCTTGCGGCGATCGACTTCGCCTTGCGCCAGATTGACCTGGGCCTGGGAGGCCGCCAGCTTCGCCGCGGCACTTTCAGCACCAGCCTTTTTGTCTTCTGTCTCCTGTTCCGACACCACGCCTTTTGGTGAATCCTTCCAGCGCCGATAGGTGCTTTCGGCGAACCGCGCCTCGGCCTCACGCACCTGGACATCGGCCATGGCGGCGTGAAGCTGCGCACGGGCAGCCTCCAACTGGGCATCCAGTTCCGGTGTATCGATCTCGGCCAGCACCTGACCGTCGGTCACATGGTCGCCGATATCAACGAACCATTTGCCGACATAGCCATCGACGCGGGCATAAATTGTGGTGCCGTACCAGGGTGCGGTTTCGCCCGGCAGGGTCAAGAGACTGGTCGCGGACGCCGGGGCTGCCGTGGCGACATCGATCGGTGGCGGGGCCGCCGCATCGGCCGCTGTCGTCGCCGCGAGTTGATGGGCCGTATGTTCCTTCAAGAAATAGATTGTGGCGAAACCGAGCAGGAGCAGGATCGAGACGAGCCCGGCCGCAAATTGCGTGCGCCGGCCGATCCGCCGGAGATTTCGGCGCGACGCTTCATCCTCGGTTGAGAAGCCTTCATAGGAACTGGCGCGTTGTTCAGACACCATGTCCGGCTCTTCGGTCATATCGGTGGAAAAGATCTCAGGCGCGTTCAATGGTGCCTCCGTCGAGAATTCCCTGCGGCTCGATCCCGGTACGTCGCCCCAGCAGGCGAAACAGAACCGGCACAAACACAAGTGTGGCAAAAGTCGCGAAGATCAAGCCGCCAATCACGGCGCGGGCCAACGGGACGTTTTGTTCGCCGCCCTCGCCGACGCCGAGCGCCATCGGCACCATACCCAGCACCATGGCACCTGCCGTCATGAGCACTGGGCGCAGGCGGGTATAGCCGGCGGTCAGCGCCGCCTCGAACGGCGTGTCGCCGGCGGCCAGCCGCTGATTGGCGAAGGTGACGACCAGGATGCTGTTCGCGGTGGTGAGACCGATGCCCATGAGCGTGCCCATGAGCGCCGGCACGCTGAGATGGGTCTGGCTTAAAAACAGCATCCACATCACGCCGCTCAAGGCGAACGGCACCGCGACCAGCACGATCAGCGGGTCGAGCCAGCTTTGGAAATTGATGACCATGAACAAATAGACCAGCACGACCGCCAGCACCATGCCGGAAAACAGGCCGGAATAGCTCTCGCGCATGGTCTCGATCTGGCCGCTCAGCGTGACGTTGATCGCCGAGGCGGCGTCGGGCCGGTCACGAGCGATCAACGCATCGATATCGGCCGCCGCCGAGGCAAGATCGCGCCCTTCGACATCGGCATCGACATCGTAGACCGGGCGGATATTGTATTGCGACATGGCCAGCGGCTGGGTCTTTCGATCGAGACGACTCATATTCATCAGCAATTGCGCCTGGGCGCCGCCATTGCTCGCCGTGACGGGCATCCGGCCCAGATCGTTCAGGGAATTGATCGAATAGCTCGGCAATTGGACAACGAGCGGATAGCTGACACCGTTGCTCGGATCGACCCAGAAATTCGGCGCGGTCTGGGCGCTGCCATTGGCGGTCACCAGCACATTGTTGGCGGTTTCGGCCTGATCGAGACCAAAGCCGCCGGCCATGGCACGATCGACTTCGGCATTGAGCGTGGGCGCGTTCGGCACCTGGAAGACATGCGAATCGACGATGCCGGGGATCTGCCGCAGATCGCGCGCCAGGTTTTCCGCCAGTGCAAATGCCGCATCGCCGTGCGGGCCGGAGATGCGGATATCGATCGGCGCCGGCTGGCCGAAATTCAGCACCTGGCCGACAATATCCGCCGGCTGGAAGAAAAACTGCAATTCGGCGAACCGCTTCGGCAGTTCCCTGCGCAATAGAGCGGTCAGTTCGACCGGCGGCGTGTGGTGCTGCTTCAGCGAAATCAGGATTTCGCCATCCATCGGGCCGACCGTGGCGGAGTCGCTGCGCGCGATAGTGAGGCCGCTATAGGGCAGGCCGATATTGTCGAGCATCGTGTCGATCTGCTCGGTGCCGACCAGTTCGCGGATCGCGGTTTCGACCTCCGCGAAATAGGCCTGGGTCTGCTCAATGCGCGTGCCCGGCGGGGCGCGTACGTGCAGCCGCATCTGGCCGGCATCGACTTGCGGAAAGAAATCCTGCCCGAGCGTCGGAAACAGCAGCAAGGAAACCACCATCAGCGCCAGGAAAAAGCCGGCCGCACGCCGCGGATGTGACAAGGCCCAAAACACCGTGTTGCGATAAATTTCGCGGAAATTGCTGAAACCGCGCTCGAAGCGCCGATGAATCAGCCTGAACGGATTTCGATCGGTCTCAGGCGGGACCGCGCCCGCGCCATGAGCCGCGACGACCGATCTCATCAGATATTTGAACAGGACCGGGACGAGGGTAAAAGACAGCAGGAAACTTGCCATCAACGAAATACAAACCGACAGCGAAAGCGGTGAGAAAAGGTACTTCGCCGTACCTTTCAGCAAGAAGACTGGGACAAAAACGATGCATATGCATAAGGATGATAGCATCGTGGCAAACCCAACCTCTTGCCTTCCATTGATGATGGCCGTTTCCAGCGGCGATCCAAGATGAAGATGACGCTCGATGTTCTCAATGACCACGGTCCCGTCATCGACCAGAATACCCACCGCGAGCGCGAAGCCGCCGAGCGTCATGGTATTCAGCGTCTGGCCACCGCAATACATCACCAGGACCGCCATGATGATCGAGAGCGGGATCGAGGCGAGCGTGATCAGAGTCAACCGCCAATTGCCGAGAAACAGCAGAATCATCATGGCCGTCAGGCCCGCCGCCATCGCCCCGCCCATCAAGACGCTGTTGAGCGCCGCATCGACGAAGACCGACTGGTCGAACAATGCTTTGAGCTTGATGGATTTGGGAATGATCTTGGCAAGATCCGGCAGCACGGCCCGCACGCCATCGATCACCGCCAGCGTCGAGACCCCGCCGGTCTTGCGGATCGTGATCAGCGCACCCGGCACGCCATCGACCGAGACCG
>JBAVTK010000597.1:0-11414 GCA_049696095.1 Aliidongia sp.
GTTCACCGCAACGCCATAAGAATCAGAAATCCGAGAAAGATCGCTGCACCGCCGACGACGCCGATAAGGTCGAACGAGTCTCGCAACCGCTTCATGGCAGCCTCCCGGAATGAAGACCTGAACGGTCATTGCACTCCTGTTCGCACGGCAAGGAAAGCGGAATCGGCCGGATGCGGCCGCCGGGTCAGAACAAAGTTTCGAGCACGCGGTCGGGCGGACGATGGCCATCGACGAAGGTCTTGATGTTGATGATAACTTTTTCACCCATATCGATCCGGCCCTCGATCGTGGCCGACCCCATATGCGGCAGTAGCACGACATTGGGCAGTCGGAGCAATTTGGGATTTACCGTCGGCTCGTACTCGAACACATCCAGTGCTGCGCCGGCCAGTTCACCGGCGGCCAGCATCCGGGTCAAGGCATTCTCGTCGATGACCTCACCGCGTGCCGTATTGATGACATAGGCGTGTTTTTGCAGCAGCTTCAGCCGGCGGGCCGACAAGAGATGATAGGTTGCCGGCGTATGCGGACAATTGATCGAGATGACGTCCATGCGGGCCAGCATCTGATCGAGGCTTTCCCAATAGGTCGCTTCCAACTCTCGCTCGATCTCAGGCAAGACGCGCCGGCGGTTGTGATAATGGATGGCAAGGCCGAATCCGCGGGCTCGGCGGGCGAGCGCCGTACCGATCCGGCCCATGCCGACGATCCCCAGCCGTTTGCCCCAGATCCGATGGCCGAGCATATGGGTCGGCCCCCAACCGGCCCATTTGCCCGAACGCAGCAGCCGCTCGCCCTCGACCAGCCGTCGCGCCACGCCCAGAATCAGGGCCATCGTCATGTCGGCGGTGTCTTCGGTCAGGACGCCCGGCGTGTTGGTGACGGTGATCGCGCGCTGGCGCGCCGTGGCCAGGTCGATATGGTCGACGCCTGTGCCGAAGGAGGCGATCAGTCGAAGTTGCGGTGCCGCCTGGGCGAGCACGGCACTGTCGATTCGGTCGGTCACGGTCGGCACCAGGATATCGGCGATTCGGACGGCTTCGATCAGTTGCGCCTGACTGAGCGGTTGATCGTCGAGATTCAGCCGGGCATCGAACAACTCCATCATCCGGGTCTCGATCGGTTCCGGCAGCTTGCGTGTGACGATGACGATGGGCTTTTTGCTCTGCATTATGCGTGTCGTCCTCAACTTCTCTGCCGAGAAGTCTATCAGAGACCGGGGCGATCGCATCGGTCAAGCTTGTGTGCTTGACCGATGGGTCGAGCACGCTTAACAAGTTCGCTGTGCTTCGACTATCGATCATGCCTCATTTCATCGGCCGTCGCCTGCTGCTTGGCGCGGGCGTACTGGTATGCTTGGCCGGTGCGGCCGCCCCGGACGACAAACCGGCCTTGCCGCTTCCGCGCTTTGTGTCGATGCGACTGGGCGATGTCAATCTGCGGGTCGGTCCGGGCTTGCGCTACCCCATCGCGTGGGTCTTCACTAAGAAAGACCTGCCGGTCGAGATCATCGCGGAATTCGACACATGGCGCAAAATCCGTGATTGGGAAGGTACGGAAGGCTGGGTCAATCATACCGCGCTGGCCGGCAAGCGCTCAGTCATGGTCTTGGGCGTAATTCGGGCGCTACGGCGCGACGCCGATTCGCAGGCAGCCCCGGTGGCGCAGCTCGAACCGGGCGTGATCGGCAAGCTTCTGGAATGTCCTGCGGTTTCGGCGGATTGGTGCCGAATCGAAGCCGGTGACGTGCGCGGCTGGATTCGTCGTGACGAGATTTGGGGCGTCTATCCGCGCGAAACCTACCCGTTATAGCGTTCCATTCTCCGCCCCGGACAGGCAGGGGTGGAGAAGATCTTGCCGCGAAACACGATCTTTCGGAACCATCCCTAAAGGTCAGTCGACGCGCCAGACCAGCCGGCGCGGAAGATCACGCGTCTGTTCGCTCGGGCGACGGACCGATACGAATAATAACCTCGACGCGATTAATCGTCATGCCTTCGGGTGGAGACGGCATAGAAATAAGGTTGACGCGATCCCCGGGGATATCTTCGAGGTGGCCATCATCATCGCAATAAAAATGGTGATGGTCGGTCGTATTCGTGTCGAAGTAGGATCGTCCAGGCTCGACAACCACCTCGCGGAGCAACCCGGCTTCGGTGAATTGATGCAGGGTATTGTAGATCGTCGCCAGCGAGACCTTGATCGCCTCGGCCTGCGCCTCGCCGTGCAATTGCTCGGCAGTGACATGACGGTCACGGCCATGGAACAGCAACGAAGCTAGCGCTAGGCGCTGCTGAGTTGGGCGGAGCCCCGCTCGCTTCAGGAGGGTAGGGACCGCAATGGTTTTGACGATCGTATTCATGTTTCTAGAATGGCGTCGGATTGCTGCGCTGCAAAGCTAATTTAGCGGAGGAGGCATGCTTATAGAGCAATTGAGCCATGCTAAAAAAAGACGCATCAATCGCCGCTTCGCAGCTTTTCAACCAACTGCCCTACCGTCGGGATAAAACCATCAGAGTAATATGTGTCCCTCGCAAATCGGTAGGCGTTGTGGCCTGCGAACATCAGATTGAATTCGACATCGTCGGAATGGCTGATCGTTTGCAGCGTCTTCTGAATGCAAAAACTACGCGGATCGGCTTTTTTCCCGGTGGTGCCAAGTTCGTTTTGTGCCCAGTTGGAGAACTGACAGGCTGATAAGCACCCCATGCAAGAAATCTGATCGATTCGGATGCTCTCGGCCGATTCGGGTGTCACGAAAATCAGCGTCGAATCGGGTGTGCGCAACGCTTCGGTATAACCCCCCGTCATCCAGCCAAGGGCCGCCTCTCGATCATGTGGTGTGACATAGACGATGCGGGCACGCGGCCCAATGGCGAGTTGGGTGCCATGCTCGCCGACCGGCTCGACCGTGAAGGCGATTTGGCGTTCGGCGCGACCTTGCAAATCGGCCAGGAACGCGTTTCGCACGGCCGACGAATAGAAGCCGGTCGGGCTGAAGTGGTTCAGATAGACATCGCCGGGATTGAGCGTCAGCAGCCGCCGTTTCCAGGCATCGGAAATCGGGCTTTCGCGGGTCAGCAGCGGTCGTGTACCGAACTGGAAGGCGATCGGCCCCAACTCGTCATTGTCGAGCCAATCCTCCCATTCCCGCAGGCACCAGACGCCGCCAGCCATGAAGATTGGCGTTGCCGACAGGCCAAACTCGCGCATCAGCGTCCGCAATTCCCGCACGCGCGGCATCGGCGGCTCCGGTTTTTCCGGATCTTCGGAATTGGACAGGCCATTGTGACCGCCGGCCAGCCACGGATCCTCATAGACGACACCGCCTAACCACTCGCTGAACCGATGGTAGGCTCGCTTCCACAAGGCGCGGAAGGCGCGGGCCGACGAGACGATCGGATAATAATGGACCCCGTAACTGGCACAGATCTCGGCGATTTTATAAGGCATGCCGGCGCCGCAGGTGACGCCGTTGATCAATCCCTTGGCGCCCTGGAGCACGCCGTGGAGAATCTCTTCCGCAGCCCCCATTTCCCACAACACATTCATGTGGATGCGGCCGTTCCCGCTGGCCGTCTCGTGGGCGACGCGCGCTTGATGGATTCCGCCAGCGATCGAAAAGCGGATCAGTTCCTGCTGACGCTCGCGACGGGTGGTGCCATGATAGGCTTGCCGGACCATCGTACCATCGGCGGCATAGGAATCGGCGTTGACGCCGGAGAACGTGCCGACCCCACCGGCGGCAGCCCATGCGCCCGAGCTTTCTCCATTCGAGACGGAGATGCCCTTGCCGCCTTCTACCAGCGGCCATACTTCGCGGCCGGAAATGACCAGCGGTCTCAGCGCCTTCACTATGCTATCCCCCATAGCCGACAGCTCGCATACGGCAAACTCGCGCCGATCCGCCAGCATATTGGAACCTTATATGGGCGTCCGGCGTTAAATGCGATCCCCGGCACCCGATAAAATTCGCCTCGTGCGGCACTGTGTCAGGCCGCGATACGATCCGGCGCGTCGCTGAATACCGCGCAGACGCCCCAGCCGAAAAGTTCGCGGGCTCGGCCCGCTTGATTGACCGTATAGGCCAGCAAAGCATAATCGGCTGCCCGAATCTCGCGCGCGCGGGTTTCGGTCAGCCCGGTGTGATCGCAATGGATGGTGCAGGCCTCGACGCCCTCGGCCAAGCTGCGCCAATCCTGATCGACGCGGCCGAGAAGCAAGCCGCGCGCCAATTCGGGAGCAATGCGGTACGCGGTTTCGAGCGCCCGATAGGCGAAGCTCGACACCAGCGGCGCCGGGAGGCTGGACGGCCAGCTTGTCCGCAAGATTCGGCAAATTGCCTCGGCGGTTTCGGCCTCCGCGCCGGGATGCGGCTTGATCTCGATATTGGCGCCCAGCCCCAACTCGGCCAGAAGATCGATGGTTTCCTCAAATGTCGGAATGGTTTCGCCGGCAAAGCCCGGACCGAACCAGGAACCGGCATCCCAAGCGGCCAGCATCTCCAGAGTCATGTCGGCGGCGGCACCGGTGCCGTCCGTGGTCCGGTCGATGGTGTCGTCGTGCAGCACGATGCACCGGCCATCTCCGGTCAGCCTCACATCGAATTCGACCCAGCCGACGCCCAGCGCATGGGCTTGGCGAAAACCGGCCAGGGTATTTTCCGGCGCATAGGCCGCGGCCCCGCGATGGCCAATGATTCGTGGCAGGTCACAAGGTGCCATGACGGTGGCCATTTGCTGTGCTTCAGACAAGGACTGTGAATTCGGTCGGAAAAGGGGTGGGCACGCCCACCCCTTTTCCGTGGGCTCAATTGCCTGCGGTCACTTCTTCTTTGGGTTTCTTCGACAGGTCTTCGCCGGATTGCTGATCGACCTGCTTCATCGACAGCTTAACCTTGCCGCGATCGTCGAGGCCCAGCACCTTGACCTTGACGATATCGCCCATCTTGACGATGTCGCTGACCTTGCCGACGCGCTGCGGCGACAATTCGCTGATATGGACCAAGCCGTCGCGCGAGCCCAGGAAGTTCACGAATGCGCCGAAATCGACGACCTTGACGACCTTGCCGTTATAGATCGTTCCCACTTCCGGCTCGGCGACGATGCCGCGAATCCAGTCGATCGCGGCCTGGCTCGATTCCGCATCGACCGAGGCGACCTTGATCGTGCCGTCATCATCGATATCGATCTTGGCACCGGTGCTCTCGCAGATTTCGCGAATCACCTTGCCGCCGGAGCCGATCACTTCACGGATCTTGTCCTTCGGGATGGTGATGGTGGTGATACGCGGCGCATTGCCGCTGACCCCCTCGCGTGCCGATTCCAGCGCCTTGGACATTTCGCCCAGGATATGGGTGCGGCCGTCAAGCGCCTGGGCCAGCGCCTGACGCATGATCTCTTCGGTGATCGACGTGATCTTGATGTCCATCTGGAGCGCGGTGATCCCGCGGATCGTGCCGGCCACCTTGAAATCCATGTCGCCCAGATGATCCTCGTCGCCCAGGATATCGGTCAGCACGGCGAACTTGTCGGCTTCCTTGATCAGCCCCATGGCGATGCCGGCAACCGGCTGGACCAGGGGGACGCCCGCATCCATCAGCGACAGCGAACCGCCGCACACGCTCGCCATCGACGAAGAGCCGTTCGATTCGGTGATCTCGGACACGACGCGCATCGTATAGGGGAATGCGTCCTTGGTCGGCAGCATCGGACGGATCGCCCGCCAGGCGAGCTTGCCATGGCCGATTTCGCGGCGGCCTGGTGAGCCCATGCGGCCGGCTTCGCCCACGGAATAGGGCGGAAAGTTGTAATGCAGCATGAAGTTTTCGCGGTATTCACCATCGAGCGCGTCGATGATCTGCTCATCCTGGCCGGTGCCGAGCGTGGTGACGACCAGCGCCTGGGTTTCGCCGCGGGTGAACAAGGCCGAGCCATGGGCGCGCGGCAGCACGCCGACTTCGGCGACGATCGGGCGGACGGTGCGCGTGTCGCGGCCATCGATCCGCAGGCCGGTGTCCAGAATGGCACCGCGCACGATGTCCTTTTCGACACCCTTGAACAATTTGGCAGCCTTCTCGCGCTCCGCCTGCTCGGGGAACACATCGGCCAGCTTGGCCTTGACGGCGGTGATCTTGTCGTGGCGCGCGGTCTTCTGGCGCTCCTGATAGGCCGCGCGCAGATCGTCGGTCACGGCCTCGCGCAGGCGCGCATCGATTGCGGACGCTTCGGGCGAGGCAACCGGCAGATCCCAGGGCTCCTTGGCGGCCTTCTCGGCCAGCTCAATGATGGCGTCGATCACCGGCTGGAAACCGCGATGGCCGAACATCACGGCGTTCAGCATGATGTCTTCCGGCAGTTCGCGGGCCTCGGATTCGACCATCAGCACGCCGGCCTGCGTCCCGGCCACGACCAGGTCGAGCGCCGATTTGCCGATATCGTCGGTCTTGGGATTGAGCACGAATTGGCCGTCGACATAGCCGACGCGGGCGGCACCGATCGGTCCCATGAAGGGAATGCCCGAGATGGTCAGGGCAGCAGACGCACCGATCATCGCAACGATGTCCGGATCATTCTCCAGATCGTGCGACAGCACCGTGCAGACGACTTGCGTCTCGTTCAGAAAACCAGGGGCGAAGAGCGGACGGATCGGCCGGTCGATCAGGCGCGAAACCAGCGTTTCCTTTTCGCTCGGCCGTCCTTCGCGCTTGAAGAAACCGCCGGGGATCTTGCCGGCGGCAAACGCCTTTTCCTGGTAATTGACCGTGAGCGGAAAGAAATCCTGACCAGGCTTGATCGTGCGCGCCCCGACTGCGGTACAAAGCACCGTCGTTTCGCCATAGGTCGCGAGCACGGCGCCATCGGCCTGGCGCGCGATTTTGCCGGTTTCGAGCGTAAGGCGGCGGCCGCCCCACATGATTTCCTTGCGGAAGACTTCAAACATTATCGCAGTGTCCTTTTCGGATGATCTGGCGGCCGCCGAAGGCATGCCCGGCCGGGCCGGGCATTCGGACATGACGAAGCGACGCCATGTGCCGGCAGACCCGGCAGGACCGTGTGTCGGATATGCGCCCAATAGAACCTGGCGCGACGGCGGCGGCCGGACCCGCAGTAGTCACAGGCAGCCATAAGCGCCCGCATCCGGCCAAGCGTTTTGGCCGGATCGGGGGCGGTGGCGCCTCCGGTGGGCATGAAGGAGGTTTGCAGGTGCCGCTCAGCGGCGGAGACCCAGGCGCGCGATCAACTGCCCATAGCGCGAGGCATCCTTGCGCTTCAGATAGTCGAGCAGGCTGCGCCGTTGATTGACCAGCACGAGCAAGCCGCGCCGGCTGTGGAAATCCTTTTTATGATCGCCCAGATGACCGGTCAGATTGCGGATCCGTTCGGACAGAATGGCGACCTGCACCTCGGGCGAGCCGGTGTCGCCTTCTTTGGTGGCGTATTCGGTAATGAGCACTTGCTTGCGCTCGGCCGTAATCGACATCGGGAAATCCTTCTTTCTACAGGTTCAAGACACGCACCGGCCGAAGCATGCCTGCGTCGATCTCCGCGACAGCGACGAGCTTGCCGCCCGCCGAGACGGAGACAATCGACCCGTTACCGAGTTGATCGATGCACGCCCTATCCGTTGGGCAGTGCGGCAGGACCGCTTGGCCATGCCGCAGGCGAATCGCTTCAGCCTCCGTCAAGGCCAGTGCCGGGATGTCGTCCAGCGCGGTCTCGATCGGGAGCAGATGCTCGGATAGCGGCGGAATATGCCCAAACTCACCGAGCATATCCACAGAAATCGCGTTTTCTACGGTGAATTTGCCGACCGACAAGCGGCGCAGACCGCTCAGATGGCCGACCGTGCCCAGGCTGCGGGCGAGATCACGGCCGAGGCTGCGCATATAGGCGCCCTTCCCGCAGGTAACCTCGAAAACCGCGTGATCGTCATCTTCAAGAGCAACCAGCTCGAAGCGGTCGATGCGGATCGGGCGCGGCGCCAGTTCGACCGGTTCGCCGGCCCGCGCGAGATCATAGGCGCGGCGGCCGTCGATCAGGATGGCAGAATAGGTCGAGGGGATCTGCATGATATCGCCGGTGAACTCTGGCAGTGCCGTGCGAATCTGCACCTCGCTCGGTCGAACCGCTGATCGCTCCGTGATAGCACCCTCGGCATCGTCGGTCGCGGTCGCTTCGCCCCAACGCACGGTCATGCGATAGATCTTGGTGCCGGCCATCGCCCATTGCACGCTCTTGGTCGCTTCGCCCAGTGCGACCGGCAGTAACCCGCTGGCCAGCGGGTCGAGCGTCCCGCCATGACCGGCCTTTTGCGCATTGGTGGCGCGCCGCACCGCTGCCACCGCCTGGGTTGAGGTCATGCCGACCGGCTTGTCGAAGGCGATCCAGCCATGCACGGGCTCGCCGCGCCGTTTACGGGACATTCAGAGCGGCGCTGCGTCGGGCGGGGTCTCGTCATCATCCTGCGGCGCCAGATCCCGCATGACTTCGGGCCGATGCAGCAGCTCTTCGATGCGCTGCGCCCGGTCGAACGACAAATCCAGCTCGAAAGCCAGATGCGGCGCATAGCGCAGCCGAAGCTGGTGCGCGATGATGCCGCGTAGATAGCCGGCGCTGCGCCTCAGCCCCGCCAGAACCTCGGGCGAATGCTCGCCGCCCAGCGGCACGATGAATACGGTCGCATTCTTCAGATCCGGGCTGATGCGGACCTCCGTCACGGTAACGACGCGGTCCGCCAAGGCGGGATCGCGGAGTTCGCCCCGGCCCAAGCTCTGGGCCAGGACATGCCGAATCTCCTCGCCAACCCGCAACGGGCGTTGGCTCGGCATACGGCCTTCGCGCTTCTGCATCATGCCTCTCCTCGGGGCCGCTGCCGGCCCCGCACGCCTACAAAGTGCGGGCAACTTCCTCGATGTCGAAGCATTCGATGATGTCGCCGACCTGGATGTCCGAGTAATTCTCAAACGCCATGCCGCATTCGTAGCCGTCCCTGACCTCCTTCACGTCGTCCTTGAACCGGCGCAGCGTCTTGAGTGTGCCTTCATGGATGACGATGTCGTTGCGCAGCAGCCGGACCTTGGAGCCACGCTTGACGATGCCTTCGGTGATGTAGCAACCGGCGACCTTACCGGTCTTGGTGATCTCGAAAATCTCGCGAATCTGGGCATTTCCGAGGAAGGTTTCGCGCAGGCTGGGGGCCAGCATGCCTTCGAGCACTTTGCGGATATCGTCGATCACATCATAGATGATCGAATAATACCGGATCTCGACGCCGTCCCGGCGCGCCAGATCGCGCGCTTGCGGATTGGCCCGGACATTGAAGCCGATCACCGCCGCGTTCGAGGCGTGGGCGAGATTGACATCGCTTTCGCTGATGCCGCCGACGCCGCCATGCAGGATGCGGACGGCCACTTCCTGATTGCCGAGACCGCGGAGCGAAGCGAGGATCGCTTCGAGCGAGCCCTGAACATCGGACTTGACCACGACGGGCAATTCCTTGGTGGCGCCCGACGCGATCTGGGCAAACATTTCCTCAAGTGTGCCACGTGCCCCGGCCGCGATCGCCGCGTCGCGCTTGCGGCGCTGGCGGAATTCGGTGATTTCACGAGCACGGCTTTCCGAATCGACGACCGAGAAATCGTCGCCGGCCAAGGGAGCGCCATTGAGGCCAAGCACCTCGACCGGACTTCCCGGCAGAGCGGATTTGACCTGGACGCCGCGATCATCCACCAGCGCACGCACCCGGCCCCATTCGCCGCCTGCGACGAAAATGTCGCCGACACGGAGCGTGCCGCGCTGAACCAGCACGGTTGCCACCGGCCCGCGGCCGCGCTCCAGCTTGGCTTCGATGATGACGCCTTCGGCCGCACGGTTGGGATTAGCGCGCAGGTCGAGCAATTCGGCCTGGAGCAGAATCGCCTCTTCCAGCTTGTCGAGCCCGGTTTTCTTCAAGGCCGAGACTTCGACGTTGAGCACTTCGCCGCCCATTTCTTCGACCACGACTTCGTGCTGCAACAGCTCTTCGCGCACTTTGGTCGGGTTGGCGCCCGGCTTGTCCATCTTGTTGATCGCGACGATGATCGGGGCATTGGCCGCCTTGGCATGGCGAATCGCCTCGATCGTCTGGTCCATCAGCCCGTCATCGGCCGCCACGACCAGCACCACGATATCGGTGACGTTGGCGCCGCGCGCGCGCATCGCCGTAAAGGCCTGATGGCCCGGCGTGTCGATGAAGGTGATCTTGCGGTCGTTCTTGAGCGTG
This sequence comes from Aliidongia sp., assembly GCA_049696095.1. Taxonomy (GTDB): domain Bacteria; phylum Pseudomonadota; class Alphaproteobacteria; order ATCC43930; family CGMCC-115725; genus JAXDMU01. The sequence goes on from JBAVTK010000597.1 coordinate 10,264, forward strand.
ATCTGATAGGCGCCGATATGCTGCGTGATGCCGCCGGCTTCGCCGGAGACGACATCGGTATGGCGCAGCGCATCCAGCAGCGAGGTCTTGCCGTGATCGACATGGCCCATGATGGTGACGACCGGCGGCCGCGCCTCGCGCTGCACGTCCTCGTCGGCGGCACCCTTCAGCCCGATCTCGACATCCGCCTCGGCAACACGTTTCACATTGTGACCGAATTCGCCGACGATCACTTCCGCGGTATCGGCATCGATCGCCTGATTGATCGTCGCCATGATGCCGGCGCGCATTAGCGCCTTGATCACATCGGTGCCGCGTTCGGCCATGCGCTGGGCCAGTTCCTGCACGGTGATGGTCTCAGGAATGACCACGTCGCGTACGATCTTGATCTGCTCCATCGGCTGCTGCCGGCGCATCCGGTCGCGTTCAGTAGCCCGGCGCAGCGAGGCGAGCGAACGTTGGCGCTCGCCTTCGTCGCCGCTCAGTGCCTTGGAGACAGTCATTTTGACGCCGCCGCGGCGATGCCCGGCCTTTGCAGGAGCCGCCAAGGCCGGCTTGCGCGCGCCGACACCGGCGCGGCCGGGGCCGCGCTTGGGGCTATCATCCGATTCGGCCTCTGTCGCCGGCTTGATCTTGCCGGCTGTGGTCAGCGCCTCGACCTTGGCGGCGGCATTCTTGCCAGCGCGCACGGCTACTTCGCGGCGAGAATCTTCCTCGGTCTTTTGCGCCTTGCGAACCGCATCGTCCGCCTTGCGCTTTTCCTCTTCTTCGAGCTTGCGGCGTTGTTCTTCCTGCGCCTTCTGCCGTGCTTCGGCATCGGCACGCTGCCGCGCCGCATCTTCCTGGCGCTGGCGATCCATTTCCTCGCGGGCGCGGCGCAGCGCATCCTGCTCGGCCTGGCGCTTGGCTTGCTCGTCGGCTCGCATGTGAGTTTGCAGCACCTTGAGCCGGCCCGCGCGCTCTTCCTCGGTCAATGTTCGAGCCGCCGGGCCTGCGCCCCGGCGCAGCGTGCCGGTACCGGATGAGCCTTTCTGCGCGGGACGCGGCGGCGGGACGCGCGCCTGCTCCGGACGCGTCGTTGGCATCGCTTGTGACGGTGGTCTCACGGGCGCCCTGGCCGGCGTCGCCGTGCGAGTCGCCTGGGGCTCCAC
>JBAVTK010000598.1:0-4803 GCA_049696095.1 Aliidongia sp.
CGACTGGGCCGTGCTGTTCGACCGCGGCATCGCCGAGGAGCGTTCGGGTGCCTGGCCGCAAGCCGAGGCCGATCTGCGCAAGGCCCTGACGCTCAGACCAAACGAACCGTCGGTCTTGAACTATCTGGGTTATTCCCTGGTCGATCGGAATGAGCGCCTGCCCGAAGCGCTGAAGCTAATCAAGATGGCGGTCGATATCCGCCCGACCGATGGTTTCATCATGGACAGCCTCGGCTGGGGCTACTACCGGGCGGGCGACTATAAAAATGCCCAGGCCACGCTCGAGCGCGCGGTCGAGCTGGAACCGGCCGACCCCGAAATCACCAATCATCTGGGCGACGCCTATTGGCAAGGTGGGCGGCACGACGAGGCGCGGCTGCAATGGCGCCGGGCGCTCGATCTCAATCCGTCGGACGAATTGGCCAAGGCGATCACCGGCAAGCTGGATCATCCGCCCAAGGCCCGGCGTTCCGGCATCGCCGCTTCCGGTCACGGCGGCTGAGCGCACCGTCGTCGATGAGCGATGTGGTCCGGGCCGCTGCGGCCAAGCTCAATTTGACGCTGGCCGTGGTCGGCCGGCGGATTGATGGTTTTCATCTGCTCGACAGCCTCGTCGCCTTCACCGACTATGGCGACACGATCGAGGCCGATGAGGGCGATGGTCTGACGCTGACCACAACCGGGCCGTTCGGCGCCGCCCTTGCCGTCGATCCGGTCGAAAATCTGGTGCTGCGCGCCGCCCGGCTGTTGGCCGACGAAGGTGGTGTCAGGCCGTGCGCCGCACTCCGCCTGACTAAGCGGCTGCCGATCGCCTCGGGCATCGGCGGTGGGTCGAGCGATGCCGCGGCCACCTTGCAGGCCCTGGCCGCCTTGTGGCGCCTGGCGCCGACACCCGAGGATCTAGCCCGACTCGCGCTGAAACTTGGCTCAGACGTGCCGGTCTGCCTTGCGGCCAGGACGGCGCGGCTCGAAGGCATCGGCGAGAAGATCGGCCCGTCCCCCGCCGTGCCGGCGGCACCGATCGTGCTGGTCAATCCGGCAATCGGCCTGCCGACGCCCGAGGTCTTCCGCACCCGCCGCGGCGGCTTCTCCGTCGGGGCCGGGCCGCAGGGCGTGTTGACGGTGAGCCCGGCCGATGCGGCCGAACTGGCCGCGATGCTGGCCGAACATGGCAATGATCTGACCGAGGCGGCGATCGGCCTGGTGCCGGCGATCGCCGAGGTGCTGGCCCGCCTCAATGCGGCGCCCGGCCGGCTGCTAGCCCGGATGAGCGGCAGCGGGGCCACCTGCTTCGCACTTTTCGCCACCGACGCCGCCGCCAATGCTGCCGCTGCCGCGATCACGCAGGCCCGTCCCGGCTGGTGGACGATCGCGACCCGCCTCAAAGGCGCGTGAGACCAGTGCAATAGTGGCACACCGGACGGCTTGAAGCGAGCGGGCGATGCCGCTATGGTGCGGCCCGCTCAAGCACCGATGGGGCGTAGCCAAGCGGTAAGGCAGCGGATTTTGATTCCGCCATTCGGAGGTTCGATCCCTCCCGCCCCAGCCAGATTTTCCAGCGATTTCATGGGGTTATGTGTCGCGCACCACGATTAGGTTGACTCGTCCCGGATAAAAGTGGACTGAGTCCCACAAAAAAGTGTACCTATCGGCTGTTCGGATGAACAGATTCAGTTCATCCTACCTACGAACTTCCCTGTCCCATCACCGTTTACCTTATGGTAAGCATTTGCGTTCGTTCGAGAGACGAACTGAGATGAGAGACACGATTCCCCGGTGACCGATTCGACCAGCACTCCTGTGCCACGAAAGTTTCAGTTCCTGGTTCTGCCGAGTCGCGTGGGCTAACGGCCGTTCGCCGACCGAGCTTTATGCCATTGCACTGCTCGTTGGTATCCACCCGGCTGACCGGCCGCCTGACAGGCCAAAATGCGTGCGTTGATGTGCTCGAACTGAGCGTCGCGGTCGATGTGGTGACTACCGTCATTAGCCTTGCGCTTAGCCTGCCGGCTCTGTCCCAGTTCGAGCAGCAGCTTGCGGATACTGCTCGCGCCGACCTTATGCCCCATCTGGCACGGCGCCGCCGCCAGCTTGGCACGGCTCTTCGCCCCCAGAGCAGCGGGCGGATCGGGTCGCCGGCAATGGCGGCTCTGCCAGCTCCTTCAGACCGCGCCCCAACCTACTGCGCGCAAGACCCGTGGCCCGAGAAACCGCCGCAAGCCCGCCATATCCGGCAGCCCGTACTTCCGCCGCACCAAACAGCCGGCGCCCCCCGCTCATCCAAATCGCTGCAAAGCGGTATCTTATCGATGCTTCGCCTATCATCGCCACGGTATACAGCCCACCGCCACCCGCGAGAATCCCCATCAGCGAAACCAGATTCGTTTATTCCCGCAGAAAACCCAAGGCTGCAACTCTCAACTCTAAACCGTCATGCCCAGCCCGGCCGCACTCCCTTCGCCCAATTGCCCCGCGCTGGCTTGCTTGACAAGATCCGGCGGAATTGGTCTGGTTCGGGCCGTTAAAATCCGGCGAATGAATGGGGAGTCGAGGCGTGGTGCGGCAGCTTTTCTGTGCGATCCTGGCGGTATTTGCAGCGGCGCTCGGCGGTTCGGCCCAGGCCGAGGACCAGATTCTGAACATCTATAATTGGTCGGATTACATCGCGCCCAACACGATCCCCGATTTCGAGAAGGCGACCGGGATCAAGGTGAATTACGACACCTATGATTCCAACGAAACCCTCGAAGCCAAGCTCGCCGCCGGCAATTCTGGCTATGATCTGGTCGGCCCGTCGCTGACGCCGTTCCTGGCGCGGCAGATCAAGGGTGGCTTCTACCAAGCGCTCGACAAGAGCAAGCTGCCGAATTCGAGCCACCTCAACAAGGATCTGCTGGCGCGCATGGCGGTGTTCGACAAGGACAATGCCCATGCCATCGCGTGGCTGACCGGCACGACCGGCATCGGCTACAATGAAGCGGCGGTCAAGCGGCTGGTGCCCGGCGCGCCGGTCGATTCGCTGGCGCTGATCTTCGATCCGGAGATTTTGAGCAAATTCAAGGATTGCGGCATCGCAATGCTCGATTCGCCGACCGAGGTATTTCCGGCGGCCCTCAATTATCTCCACCTCAATCCCGACAGCCAAAAGCCGGAGGATCTGCAAAAGGCTGCCGATCTGCTGCTCAAGATCCGGCCCTTCATCCGGAAATTCGACAGTTCCGAATATATCAACGATCTGGCCAACGGCGATCTCTGCGTCGCTTGGGGCTATTCGTCGGACATCAATCTGGCCCGCCGCCGCGCGCAGGAGGCGGGCAAGGGCGTCAAAGTGGTCTATGCCATTCCCAAGGAAGGCACCCAGCGCTACATCGACACGCTGGCGATGCCCAAGGATGCGCCGCATCCCGAAGCGGCCTTGAAGTTCCTGAATTACGTCATGGACCCCAAGGTGATCGCCGACACGGTAAATACCATCTATGTCGAAAGCGGCAATGGCGATGCCGGGCCTTTCATCAAGCCCGAGATTCTGAACGACACCGGCATCTTCCCCTCGGCCGAAACCGAAAAGACGATCTTTCAGGTCTCGCCGTCACCGCCGGATATCGATCGGCTGCGCACCCGGCTCTGGACAAAGGTCAAGACCGGACGCTAATCAGGCGCTGGGGCGGCTTCGGCGGCGAGACCGGGCCGGGGACAAGCGGGGAACAAAGCGCGCGATGGCATCTTCCGTGCGGAACAGCGAAGCTTGGCGCGATGCCGGCGCCCGGCCTTATATCCGGATCGGCAACGTCACCAAGCGGTTCGGCGATCAGATCGCCGTGAACGAGGTCTCGATCGACATTTTCCAGGGCGAGCTGTTTTCGCTCTTGGGCGGCTCCGGCTGCGGCAAGACCACGCTCTTGCGCATGCTGGCCGGCTTCGTCACGCCCGATGCCGGCACGATCGCGATCGACGGAGGCGATATCGTCCGGCTACCGCCCTATGAGCGACCGGTCAATATGATGTTCCAATCCTATGCGCTGTTCCCGCATATGAGTGTGGAAAACAACGTCGCCTTCGGGCTGAAGCGCGACAGCGTGGCGCCGACCGAGATTACGCGCCGGGTCGCCGAAGTGCTGGAACTGGTCCAGATGGGTGAATTCGCCCGGCGCAAGCCGATGCAGCTTTCGGGCGGCCAGCGTCAGCGCGTGGCGCTGGCGCGATCGATCGTCAAGCGGCCCAAGGTGCTGCTGCTCGACGAACCGCTCTCGGCACTCGACAAGAAACTGCGCGAGGCGACGCAGTTCGAATTGATGAATATCCAGCAGCAGGTCGGCATCACTTTCATCATGGTCACGCATGACCAGGAAGAGGCGATGACCATGTCGAGCCGCATCGCCGTAATGGATCGCGGCCGCATCGTGCAGATCGGCACGCCGAGCGAGATTTACGAGGCGCCGAAGAACCGCTTCGTCGCCGATTTCATCGGCTCGGTCAATCTGTTCGAGGGCACGCTGAAGCGGGATGCCGGCGGCCGTATCCTGGTTGCCAGTGCGGAGGCCGGTGCCGATCTGGAAACAGCATCCGATGGCGGCAAGCGGCCGGGCGAGACGGTCTGGGTCGCAGTCAGGCCCGAGCGGATCGAGCTGGCTCGGCCGGGCGCCACGGGCGATCTACCGAACCGGCTCGGCGGCACGATCCATGATGTCGCCTATCTGGGCGATAGCTGCGTCTATCATGTCACCCTCGATACCGGAAAACAGTTGAAGGTGACGGCGCCCAGCCTCGGCCGCTGGGCCGATCAGCCCTTCGTGCGCGCAGATC
>JBAVTK010000599.1:0-3103 GCA_049696095.1 Aliidongia sp.
CGAGAACCGCAGCGCAGCGTACATTTGGTACGTGAGCAGCGGAAGCGCAGGAAACCGCCATTTGCAGACCGGCATGGCGCAACTGACGACACGCCCTAACATTACCGGCATTTAATGTTAGTGCCCCCGGTCGATCATGGCATAACCGATCGATGCAACAAGGGAGGGGCGAATGACCTTGGTCGGTTTGTCACGCGGTGCCGCTGTTATTCTCGGGCTTGCCTGGTCGCTCGCCACCTATGCGGCCGAAGCACCGCCGCTCGCACCGGTGCGGCCGGTCACGGAAACCTTCTTTGGCACGCAAGTGACCGATCCCTATCGCTGGATGGAGGATCCGGCCTCGACCGATTTCCTGCCATGGGTCAAGGCCGAGGCCGATTACGCCCGCACCGTGCTCGACCGGATTCCGGGGCGTGCGGCCTTGCTGAAGCAGGTCGTGGCGCTCGACAATGCCGGCAGCCTGATCCGCAATCTTCAGATCGCCGGCGACAAATATCTCTATGAAAAGACCGTTCCGGGTGCCGCGAATTACGCGCTGACCCTGCGTGTCGGCCTGAAGGGCGCCGAGCGCGTGCTGGTCGATCCCGAGACGCTGGGCAGCCCCGGCCATCATGTCGCGCTCGATTGGTTCCAAGCCTCGCCGGACGGGCGTTACGTCGCCTACGGCCTGTCCGAAGGCGGGTCGGAGGAAAGCGTGCTGCATCTGCTCGATCTGGCGAGCGGTCAGGCCCTGCCCGATCTGATCGACCGGGCGCGCTTCGCCCAGCCTGCCTGGCTGCCCGACGGCAAATCATTCTTCTATACCCGTACGCTGAAGGGGGCGACCGGCACCGGCAAGTATCAGAATCTCAAGGTCTTCCATCATGTGCTGGGGGTCGACCCCGAGCAGGATACGCTGATCCTGGCCAAGGATTCGACGCCTTCAGCCCCGTTCACCGAAAATGATTTCCCCAATATCATCGTGACACCGGGCTCCGACCAGGCGTTGGCCTTCATCGTTCACGGCGTCCAGAACGAACGGACGCTCTACGCGGCCCCGCTGGCCGAGGTGACCGGCACGGCCACGGCTTGGCACAAGATCGCCGATGTCGAGGACGAGGTGACCGAGGCGGCGCTGCATGGCCACGACCTCTATCTGCTGTCGCACAAGGACGCCTCGCGCTTCAAAGTGCTGAAGCTCGATGCCGCCCAGCCCGATCTCAGCAAAGCGGCGATCGCCGTGCCGCCCGGCAATGTCGTGATTCGCGGGTTGAATGCCGCTTCCGATGGGCTCTATCTCGAAGACCTCGATGGCGGCATCGGCCAGATGCGCCGGCTCGATTACGCGACCGGAAAACTCGAAAAACTGGCGCTGCCGATCAAGGGCGCAGTCGGGCAGGTGTTCACCGACCCGGCGCGGCCGGGGGCCGTCTTCAGCCTGGAAAGCTGGGTCGTGCCGCGCGGCTGGTATCAGGTTTCGGCCAATGCGAAGACGGTGAGCGATACCGGCCTGCTGCCGCGCGCGCCGATCGATGTGTCCAACTATGTCTCGGAAGAGGTCAAGGCCAAAGGTGCCGATGGCGTCGAAATTCCGGTTTCGGTCATCTACAAACGCGGCCTGAAGCACGATGGCAAGCGGCCGACCTGGCTCACAGCCTATGGCTCCTACGGCATCACGATCAATCCCGGCTTCGCGCCGCGCTTTCTGGCGCTGCTCGATCATGGCGGCGTCTGGGCGGTCGCGCATGTCCGCGGCGGCGGGGAATATGGCGAGGATTGGCACAAGGCCGGGCAGAAGCAAACCAAGCAGAACACCATCGCCGATCTGGTCACCGCGGCTCAGTATCTGATCGCCCAGCATTATACTTCATCCGGCACGCTCGCGATCAATGGCGGCAGTGCCGGCGGCATCACGGTCGGCGGGGCCGAGACCCAGCACCCCGAACTGTTTCGAGTCGTGCTCGACGATGTCGGTGCGACCGACGCGCTGCGCGGCGAATTTTCCGACAATGGCCCGCCCAATATTCCGGAATTCGGCACGGTTACGACGGAAGACGGCTTCAAGGCGCTCTATGCCATGGATGCCTATCAGCATATCAAGGACGGCACGGCCTATCCGGCGACGCTGATTACGACCGGCATCAACGATCCGCGCGTACCCTCCTGGGAGCCGTCGAAATACGCCGCGCGCCTTCAAGCCGCGAATAAGGGTGGCCGCCCGGTGTTGCTGCGTGTCGATTTCGATGCCGGACACGGCATCGGCTCGACCAAACTGCAACGAGACGAGGAATTCACTGACAAGCTCGCCTTCCTGTTCTGGCAATTCGGGCTGCCGGATTACCAGCCGAAATAGCCGGACGTGACGGCCCGATTCGCATATCCCGCGCGAGCGTTGCGGGCCGATTATGCCCGCGCTGCGGCCGGACTGCTGTTCGCCGGACCGGTCGTCTTTCTGCCGCTGCATTGGCTGCTGGCGCTGGGATTCGGGCTGATCGCCCTGCTGCTGCTCGGATTCGGCCTGCGCACGGCCTTGCGCCAGTTGAGCCCGATCGAAATGTCGGAGGCCGCGATCGCCACGACCGGCCCGCGGCCGCGCCGAATCGCTTGGGAGACGCTGAGCACGTTCCGCCTGCGCTATTTCGCGCTGCGCAAGGATCGCCGGTCGGGCTGGATGGAATTGACCCTAAAAGGCAATGGCACGACACTTTCGATCGAAAGCCAGATCGACGGCTTCACCCTGATTGTCGAACGAGCCGCCCGCGCGGCCGCCGGGCTGGATCTGGACGAGGCGACGCTGGTCAATTTGGCCGCACTGGGTATCGCCCGGCGGCGAAAGTGCGGGCGCTAGCTTCTTGATCCGATAGATGTTCTATATCGCCGCGGCCAGTTCCGCTGCGGCACTTCCGGCATAGATCGCCAGGTTGGCGAGCGCCAGATCGCGGCATGGCGATTCGATCGGCCCGTCATCAAGCAGGGACAGCAATTGCCGCTGGGCTAGCCGCTCGGCCTCGATCTCGGTCGCTTGCACGGCGGCGCGAAAGGCGGCCACCTCCGGATCCGCGGCCCAGGCCTTGGCATTGCGCCGCGCGGCGCGCAAAGGCTGCGTCACCCGATCGCGCCAGTC
>JBAVTK010000600.1:0-4921 GCA_049696095.1 Aliidongia sp.
CTGTTCGATTGCGCCGGCCAGGGGCGGCTCGATGTGTTCTTTCTGTCCGGCGCCCAGATCGACGGGCACGGCAATGTCAATCTCGTGGCGCTGGGCGACTACGCCCAGCCGAGCGTCCGTTTTCCCGGCTCCTTCGGCTCGGCCTATCTCTATTTCGTTGTGCCGCGGGTCATCCTGTTCCGGCTTGAACACAGCCGGCGCAGCCTGGTCGAACAGGTCGATTTCATTTCGGCACCGGGCACCAGCCCGCCGGGGGTCTATCGTCCGGGCGGGCCGGTGGCGCTGGTCACGGGGTTATGTCGGTTCGATTTTGACCGTGCGCGCGGCGGCTTCACGCTCGCGACCATCCATCCCGGCCATGGGTTGGAGGAAGTGCGCGACCGGACCGGCTTCGACTTTGCCGTCGCGCCGAATCTGCGCCAGACCGCACTACCCGACCCCGAGACGCTGGCCTTGATCCGCAATCCCGTTGCGCGCGATCTCGCGGAGGTATATCCGAGCTTCGCCAATGAAATCCTGGGAGTATCGCCGACATGACCGCCTCGCCCGCCGGTGCGCTTGCCGGCATTCGCGTCATCGATCTGACCCGCGTGCTGGGCGGCCCCTATTGCACCCAGATGCTGGGCGATCACGGGGCCGAGGTGATCAAGCTTGAGCCGCCCTCGGGCGATGAGACGCGCGGCTGGGGACCGCCCTGGCGGGACGAGGACGGTGCGGCCGCCTATTTCGTCGGGGTCAACCGCAACAAGCAGAATATCGCGCTCGATCTGACCAAACCGGCCGGGCGCGAGGTGCTGCTCCGGCTGCTCGAAAGCGCCGATGTCCTGGTCGAGAACTTCAAAGCCGGCACGCTGGAGCGCTGGGGTATCGGCTACGAAACTCTGAAGGAGCGTTTCCCGCGCCTGATCCATTGCCGCGTCTCGGGCTTCGGCGCCGATGGGCCGCTCGGCGGCCGGGTCGGCTATGACGCGGTGATTCAGGCCATGGCCGGGCTGATGAGCGTCAATGGCGATGTCGGCAGCGACCCGCTGCGCATCGGCATTCCGCTGGTCGATCTCTCGACCGGCCTCAATGCCATGATCGGCATTCTGCTGGCGCTGATCGAGCGCGGGCGCTCAGGCCAGGGCCAATTCGTCGAGGCCGCCCTCTATGATAGCGCGATCGCCTTGCTGCATCCGCATCTTGCCAATTTTCTGCTGTCGGGCACCAAGCCGGTGCGCAGCGGCAATGCCCATCCCAATGTCGCACCCTATGATTGCTTTGCGACCAAAAGCGTGGCGATCTTCCTCGGTGTGGGCAATGACGGGCAATTCGCCAAATTCTGCGCGGTCGTCGGCCATCCGGAATGGCTCGAGGATATGCGCTTCGCCGGCAATGCCGAGCGCGGCCGAAACCGCGCGGCCTTGCGCGCGGCGATCGCCCCAATCCTGGCCGAACTCGACGGCCAGACGATCGCGGACAAGCTGCTCGAAGCCGGCGTGCCGTGCGGCCCTGTGCTGGAACTCGACGCCGTGATCGATCATCCGCACACGCGCCACCGTCAGATGCTGATCGAACAAGGCGAGTATCGCGGCTTCGGCGCGCCGGTGAAGCTGTCGCGCACACCGGCCGCGGTGCGTTCGGTGCCGCAACGCTTCGGCGCCGCGACCCGCCGGGTGCTGGCCGCCGCCGGTTACGAGGAAGCCGAAATCGACCGGCTCATCGCCGCGGATGTCGCCTTCACCGCCCCGCCGAAGCGCTGACACTTCCGCCCGGACCGCGATCGGACAAGCGCATCCCCGAGATGCGCTCACGAACGGCGTTGTAACCGAAACGCCCAGCGTGTTGGTGCGCGTCACACTACACCATTTGGCTGAGCGGCATCGGGACGAACCGAAGGTGGCTTCGATCTTGACCTCATAGATTGATCTTAATAGGTATTTAACGCCTATTTTGTATGAAATTGTCGCTTTGGTTGCATATTGTGGAAATAATTCATTTTCATACGATGCAACTACAAGCGAAATCAGATCAAACAGAGGCAATTTTCCCATGCTCATGCCCATGAAAGTGCCGCAAGGCGGCTTCAACCAAGAACTCAGGCAACATCCGAAGGTACCTGGTGGTTACATTTACAGCCACACCGGTGACAATTATAATGACTACATAACTTATATCTACCCGTTGCTTCCGGACCGAGTATCCTTTAGCGAGCATGCTCAGGCCAGCGATCTGCAAAAAGACAGTCCTGGAACCAACAGCATCCCCCAGACGGCGGTCATTTTCCCCTATCCGGGGACGCCGCCAGCCGGGATGCCCTGGCGCATTACGCTTCTGGCCGGCAAGCGGACGATCGATTGCACGCTGATCGCGCGCATTCTATCGGTTCAGCCGGTCTCGCAGGAGGATGGTTCCACCGACTCCTCGTCAACCTGGCAGAAGGGCTTGATCGAGCGGCGAACCGAAACCACGCTGCTCGCCCCAGGCACGCTGACCGAACTGGTCGGTGACCAAGGCGATCGCTATGCCCTGGTCGCGTCCTTTTCGGACAGCACGACCGAGTTGCCGCCCCCGCCGCCCGGCTATCACTATGAAAGCCAGTCGCTGACCGAGGATTTTACGCTGACCTGCCGGCAATTCGCCCATATCCTGATCATATCAGGCTATAACTTCCAACGCTATGAGCGGGGCAACACCATCGATTGAGCGCTGCCGCGGCGCAGGCTGTACGCCAAACAAAGCCTGCGCTACACTTCCGGCCAAGTTGCGGGGGATGGAATGGCCGGAAATTTTGAGTTAGAGCTGCTGGGCGATCTACCGCCCGGCTTGATGGCGCAAAAGGCACGACAATTGGCGGTCGCGCTTGGTCGGGCCGGCCTCGATGTGACACCGCATGAGACCCAACCCCAACCGGGCCAGCGCGGAATCGTTCAGGAATTGGCGAAATTCGCCGTCAAACATCTGGTCGGCCCGATCAGCGACAAGCTTTTAACGGGGCTCAAGCAGTTCTTCGTGCGCGAACAGAATGTGGTGGTCGAACTGACCCGGCCCGACGGCGCCAAGATCAGACTCGAGGCAAAGAATGTCGAGAGCGAGAAGGTGGCAGCCTTCATTCGCCTGGCCGACGATGCCCTGGGCTGATCATCGCCGATGAGCCGTCGCCTCGCCATCCTGATCGGCAACCAGGCCTTTGCGGAAGCGTCCGGCTTCGCGCCGCTGCGCGGGCCGCATAATGACGTGGACGCGTTGGCCCGCGTGCTCGGCGATCCGGCGCGCGGGGCGTTCGAGCTGCTGCCGCCGCTGAAGGATGCCGGGCGGCTGGAGATTCTGGGGGTGATCCGCAAGACGCTCAGCGAGGCGAGCGCCGAGGACACCGTGCGCATTCATTAGTCCGGTCACGGCACGGTCGACCGGCGCCGTGGCAAGTTGCATCTGGTCGCTTGTGACAGCACGATCGCCGACTTCGTCGATACCGCCGTGCGCGCTGCGGATATTTTCGACGAGACGCGGCATAGCCCGTGCCGCGCTGTCATCCTGCTGCTCGATTGCTGCCACGCCGGCGCCATTGGACAGGAGATGAATGTCGGGAACCGGGGCGAAGCCGTGGCACTGGAGGACGACCAGCTTCGCCGGGCCGTGGCGGCGGCGGAGGGTCTGTTCATCCTCGCTTCATCGAGCCCTTGGCAGTCTTCGCAGGAGGCCGAGGATGAACCCGGTGGACAGGTCATGGGGCGTTTCACCCGTGCCATTGTCGAATGCCTGGAAGCCGAGCAGGGCGGCGAGGCCGTGCTCTTTTCCGATTTGGCCCGCCATGTGACACACGCCTTCGACGGCCAGGATACGCGGGAATTTCGCGCCGACGCCCAGGGCGACCCGCTGATCGCCCGGCTCCGGCCGCAGATGACGCCCAAGCAGCGGCGGACGGAGATTGTCACGCGCTGGTTTGACGATGGAGAGGTCTCGGCCGCTGTCTTCGCCGTAGCCATGAAAGCGATCCGTGGGGAGGGTCCCGCCATTCTGGTCAAGCAGGTGAGCGAACTCCTGGACGCATTGGACACGACATCTTCGGTGTTCGGCCATTTTGTCGGCCGCAAGATTCAGGGGGCGACGCCGCCGCGTTCGCCGATCGTGCCGCTAATGCGCAAATCGGTATCACCGTCTCCGGCCGCGTCTCCCGTCGAGCCACCCTCGTTCTGGAAGAGCGGGAAGCCGCCCGGTTTCGTCGAGGCATCCGGCCGCGACAAGTTCGGTCTTTGGATGGAATTCTCCGTGCCCAATTCGGGCGGGGCGGCGGTCACGCAGCGCATGCGCTGGCTTCCGCCGGGCCGCTTTCTCATGGGCTCGCCGGCAGACGAGCCGGAGCGGCTGGACAATGAAGGCCCGCAACATGAAGTCACGATCAGCCAGGGTTTCTGGTTGGGGGATACCGCCTGCACCCAGGCGCTATGGCAGGCGGTGATGGGCACCAATCCGAGCCAATTCACCGGTGACGACCGGCACCCGGTGGAACCGGTGAGCTGGGACGATGTCCAGGAGTTTCTCCAGCGGATCGCGGCGCTGCGCCCCGGTCTCGCCCTGTCGCTGCCGAGCGAGGCCGAATGGGAATATGCCTGCCGGGCCGGGACGACGACGCCGTTCAGCTTCGGCACCGGAATCACGCCGGCTCAGGTGAATTATAACGGCAATTCCCCTTATCCCGGTGGGAAGCAGGGGCGCTGCCGGGAGGAAACGGTGCCGGTCGGCAGCTTGCCGGCCAATCCCTGGGGCCTGTACGAGATGCACGGCAATGTCTGGGAATGGTGCGCCGATGGGCGCCGGAACTATGATACGGCACCACAAACCGACCCCAGGGGACCTGAAGGCGAGACTTCCGTCCGCGCGCTGCGCGGCGGCTGCTGGAGCGGCCGCGCCGGGGGGGCGCGTTCCGCCTGCCGCCTTGCGG
>JBAVTK010000601.1:0-2762 GCA_049696095.1 Aliidongia sp.
GACCCTGACCGGCATGCCGGCGGTGGCGATGAGCCCGGCGGCCGGCGCGCATGGCGAGCTTTGTGGCATGATGGCGATCCGTGCGGCGCACGACGCCAAGGGCGAGACGCGCAACCGCGTGCTGGTCGCCGAATCGGCCCATGGCACCAACCCGGCGACCGCCGCGGCGTGCGGCTTCACCGTCGATCCGGTGCCGGCCAACGAACGCGGCCGGGTCGATCTGGCGGCACTCAAGGCCAAGCTCGGCCCCGATGTCGCGGGCGTCATGCTGACCAACCCGAACACCTGCGGGCTGTTCGAGACGGAGATCCGCGAGATCGCCGAAGCGGTGCATGCGGCCGGCGCCTATTTCTATTGCGACGGCGCCAATTTCAACGCCATCGTCGGCCGCGTCCGGCCGGGCGATCTGGGCGTCGATGTCATGCACATCAATCTGCACAAGACGTTTTCGACCCCGCATGGCGGCGGCGGGCCGGGATCCGGCCCGGTCGTGCTGTCGGAAGCGCTCGCCCCCTACGCGCCCTTGCCCTGGATCATCCATGGCGCGGACGGTCTGGTGCTGCGCGAACAAGCCGAGGGCGAAGCGGCACAGGCGTTCGGCCGGCTCAAGGGCTTCCATGGCCAGATGGGCATGTTCGTGCGCGCGCTGGCCTATATGATGAGCCATGGCAGCGACGGGCTGCGCCAAGTGGCCTCCGACGCCGTGCTCAACGCCAATTACCTGCTGGCCAGCCTCAAGGACACGCTGTCGGCGCCGTTTCCCGGCCCGTGCATGCATGAGGCGCTGTTCGACGATCATTTCCTCAAGGATAGCGGCGTCACTACGCTCGACCTCGCCAAGGCGCTGATCGACGAGGGCTTCCATCCGATGACAGTGTATTTCCCGCTGGTCGTCCATGGCGCGCTGCTGATCGAGCCGACCGAGACCGAGAGCAAGGCGACGCTCGATCGGTTCATCGCGGTCATGAAGGCCCTGACCGCCGAGGCACAGGCCGGCGCAGTCGAGAAATTCCAGCAGGCCCCGGTGCTGACGCCCCGCCGCCGGTTCGACGAGACGGCTGCGGCGCGGACGCCGGTGTTGAGGTGGCGGAAGGCGGTGGGGAAAGCCGGATGAGCTTCCACCGCCGTTGTGGAAGTAAGGTTCTCCGATCCCGTGGTGGTCTCGTTTGACGGCATCTACACAAAGCGGTCGGCAAAGCGTATATAAGGGAAGCTGGAGGCGGGTCGGCCGAGGGGTGACAGCCCCCCGACCGACCGCTCCATCAGTTCCGAGCAATCTCCAGGCGGATGTAAATCTGCCAGGGTAACCGGAGCTTCAGGAGAAAGCGCATCTTGATCATGCTCTTTCCTCCACGGCGGCGGGACCGGGGTATTCCGGCCCGCCGCCATTGTTTTTGCGCTCCCGGCTGGCAAATGAAATATCGCCGATGACCAAATGTTCGGGGGTGGACATTTTTGACAAAAAATACCGACAATCAGTCTGGTAATCCCAGGTGAGGCGGGCATCCCCATAGGATACCCAACAGCGCAATCCTGGGTAACTTGCCGCGCATCACCACCATCCCGCGCCGGGAAATGCTGACCACGCCCTGCGCTACAGCCAGTATCGCGCCGCATAGACGACCGTCATGACGATGCCGGCGACGATGACGAATTGGCGGACGCTGCGGGCCGGCAGAATGCGGACGAGGTGGCCGCCGATATAGCCGCCGAGCAACGCGCCCACCAGCATCATCGCGGTTTCCGGCCAGCGCACCACGCCCTGGGCTATGAAGATCACCATCGCGGCGATGCTGACGCTGGAGGCCAGCAGGTTTTTCAGCACCTTGACCTTGCGGATATCGGCCGGCTCGGCGATCGCCAGCACAGCGGTCAGCATGACGCCGAGGCCGGCGCCGAAAAACCCGCCATAGATCGAGACGCCGCCCAGCACTGCGGCGCCCCAGATCGCCGAAGGTACAGCACCGTTGCGGCGCGCGTTCGCCCAAGACTGAATCTGCGGCGCGAACGAGAACAGCAAGGTGGCAAACGCGATCAAGGCCGGCACCGGCAGCACGAACAGCCGCTCGGGCAGCGCGATCAACAACAGAGCGCCGACGAAGCTGCCGATCAGTGAAACGACAACGGAAAAGCCGAGACGCCGGTCGAACGGCGGCAGCTTTTCCCGATCCGTTATCGCCGCGATCAGATGACCGGGCGAGATCGCCACGGCATTGGAGGCATTGGCGATGATCGGTGGCAGTCCAGCGGCCAGCATCACCGGAAAGGTGATCAGCGTCGCCCCACCAGCGAGCGCATTGATCACCCCCCCGGCGGTGCCGGCAATGAAGAGAAGCGTTATGACTGTCCAGTCCATCATCCTGACTCCCAATTAATGTACTTG
Source organism: Aliidongia sp. (assembly GCA_049696095.1). Lineage (GTDB taxonomy): Bacteria > Pseudomonadota > Alphaproteobacteria > ATCC43930 > CGMCC-115725 > JAXDMU01. The sequence goes on from JBAVTK010000601.1 coordinate 2,384, forward strand.
TCGATCGCGCGATAATTTCGTCACCGTTGGCACCCACCGACGATGAGTTGCAGCGTCGGTGGCTCGTAACGGTCCCAATAAGCGATGCCGAGCAGGCCGAAGCCGAGATTGAGCGCCAGGGCAGTCATCCCGATGCGGCCGACCGAGGCGGTGAACAGTTCCGCGCCGCGGCCGTCGGGTTCGACCGGACGACGCGTCCGCAGCCGAACCTGATCAAGCGTCCGCAGTAGCCCCAGGCCCAATCCCTTGACGCAGGCCTCCTTCAGCACCCAGCGGGTCAAAAAATCGACCTCGACATCGTCGCTTCCGGCAACCGCGGCACCGAGGCGCCGCTTCAGCCCCGCAAGATCGGGCCGATCCCACAGCTCCAGATCGATCC
>JBAVTK010000602.1:0-6894 GCA_049696095.1 Aliidongia sp.
CTGCCAATCTCGCCACTCGGCCACGGTTTTTAAGACCGCTGTGTCTGTCAATCTCGTCACTCGGCCACGGTTTTTAAGACCGCTGTGTCTTCCAATTTCGTCAAAATCTCACAATCTGGTGCGGTGATCAATAGGAAAATGTCGTAATTGGCAAACATTGCGGAATAGCTCGGCCTCAGGGCAGTTTGCCGCGAATGCCAACCGTATCCGGCTGGCAGTTTCCTTGACGCGCACGGCGATTTTGAGCAGGCGCAGGCGGATGGTGGAGAATTCGCCGCTGGCAAGCCGCTGCGGCTTTGGGATGGCGTTGTGCACAGACGAAATCGCATGGGTGTCGCAAGCATCCAAGCCGGCCACCGGAGCGGTTCGCTGTCCCCGTTCTCGTGGAGCGTGACAGAACGGCGCGAACACCTCATGGTTTGGTCGAAGCGGCCATTGCGGTTTATAATGCCGCCCGGTCCTTGGCCGCTCGTCATTCTGACGTGTCGGCCGCGGCCATCGGTCCGACACCAAGCGGCGAGCAACCATGACAACTGATCCATCACTCATGAGCGCGGCGGACCTTACCGGTCAGTACCGCAAAAGGACCCTCTCGCCGGTCGAGGTCACAATGGCGGTTTTGGACCGCATCAATCGGCTGGACGGCAAGACCAACGCGTTCTGCCACCTCGATCCAGACAGTGCTGTGCGTGACGCACGCGCATCGGAGGCGCGTTACGCCCAGGGCGCAGCGCTATCGTTGATCGACGGCGTGCCGGCGACGATCAAGGATCTCATTTTGACCCGCGGGTGGCCGACCCTGCGCGGCTCGACGGTCGTCCCCCGCGATCAGCGCTGGGACGAGGATGCGCCGGCCACCGCCCGACTACGCGAGGCCGGCACCGTGCTGATCGGCAAGACGACGACCCCGGAATTCGGCTGGAAAGCGGTGACCGACAGCCAACTGAGCGGCATCACGCGCAATCCGTGGAATCTGGAGCGCACCTGCGGCGGGTCGTCGGGCGGCGCCGCTGTGGCGGCGGCGCTCGGCCTGGGCACATTGCATCTGGGGACCGATGGCGGCGGCTCGATCCGGATCCCGGCTGCCTTTACCGGGGTTTTCGGCCTGAAACCATCGTTCGGACGGGTGCCGGCTTATCCGTCCAGCCCGTTCGCTGCGGTCGCCCATCTCGGCCCGATGGCGCGAAGTGTCGGCGATGCCGCGCGGATGCTGAACATTCTGGCGCGACCTGACCCGCGCGACAGCTATGCCCTGCCGCCGGACGGACGCGATTGGACGATCGGGCTGGAGGATGGCGTCGCCGGATGGCGCATCGGCTTCGCCGCGACGATCAATCAAGAGAAGGTCGATCCGGGCGTCGCCGCCGCGGTCGCGGCGGCCGCGACCTGCTTCGAAGAATTGGGCGCCCATGTCGAGCCGTTCGAATTCTCGCTGCCGGGCGCGCCCCAAGCGTTTCACACCCATTGGCTGGCCGGTGCCGCCGCCTTGTTTGAAAGCTTCACGCCGGAGCAGCGGGACGCGATCGATCCAGGCTTGCAGGCGATGGCCGAATCCGGTCGCAAAATCACGGCGACCGAGTATCTGGCGGCGGTCAAGGCGCGAGAGGCCTATGGACTCGCCGTCAATCGCCTATTCGAGCGCTTCGATTTGATCCTGACGCCGAGCGTACCAATTACGGCCTTCGAAGCCGGACGCAATACGCCGGCCGACGGACCCTATGCCGGCTGGCCCGGCTGGACGCCGTTCAGCCACCCGTTCAATCTGACGCGCCACCCGGCCGCATCGATCCCGTGCGGATTGGTCGCGGGTCTGCCGGCCGGACTTCAGCTGGTCGGGCCCAGTTTTCGCGACGATATCGTGCTGCGTGCGGCCCGCGCTTACGAATCGGTTAAGCCTATCATGTTACCAACACCGCCATGATCACTCGACTTCCGCCATAGCCCGTGATACCCGGCGGTTCTTACCACCCAGCACGTTCTACAGAGGATGAGATCCGTGACGCACCGCCCGCCCCCCTTCCGTGCCGATGAAGACGAACCCGATTGCGCAGACCCCGACTCTTCGGACGGCGAGGAGAAAAACGCCGCCGCACCACAGCCTGTGAACGAGCTTGAATCCCGCTTGTTCAAAGGCCGCAAGGTCATGGTTTTCGGCGAAATCACCGACAAGCTCGCACGCGACGTGGTGGCGCGTGTCCTGACGCTGGCTGAGGAATCGCCCAAATCGATCGATGTCTTCGTAAATTCGCCGGGTGGTCACGTCGAATCGGGTGATTCGATTCACGACATCATCAAATTCGTGCGCGATAGCGTGACGGTTCGCGTGATCGGCACCGGCTGGGTTGCCTCGGCCGGCGCCCACATCTTTCTCGCGGGCGAAAAGAAGCACCGGTTCTGTTTGCCCAATACCCGCTTTCTGCTGCATCAACCGACCGGCGGTGTGCGCGGTCAGGCGACCGATATCGATATCGAAGCGCGTGAGATCATCAAGATGCGCGAGCGCCTGTGCCAGGTTATCGCAACGGAAACCGGTCAGCCGATCGAGCGGGTGCGGCGCGATTGCGAGCGCAATTACTGGATGTCGGCCAACGAGGCGATTGCCTATGGCCTGGTCAACCGGGTGGTGACCTCGGCCGCCGAACTGGAATAACGGCCGAACCACTCGACGCCGCGACCGCCGCGCCAACTGGCCGGCGGTCGTCATTGCCTCTCACAGAGCCCACACGGGCCGTCGGTGCAATAAATACGCCCGATGCAGCGCAATGCCCATCGAGAGGCGCGCCAAAATCCCCAGTTCATCCGACCAATCCGTTCATCGCGGATCGCCCGCTCACGCTTGACGTAACTGTTGCATTCGAAACGCATCCCTGCGATTGATCTGATCAACCTATAACAGCTGTGCTCGTCTTCCGCCGCCCGCAGATAGCTCCCTTCGATCGCAGAGGAACGCAATTGAAGATCAAGCGCTTCCAATTCGGCGACTGGCAGGTGGATGCGCAATCCTGCACGATCCGATATGGCGAGGAAGCGGCCGAGACCCAGATTGAACCGCGCGCCATGGATGTGCTGTCGGCATTGTGTCACAATGCCGGACGGATACTGAGCGCGGACGATCTGCTGAAGCTGTGCTGGGACGGTCTCGCCGTCGGCGAAAATCAGGTCCACAAAGCCATCGCCCAATTGCGCCGGGTGTTGCGCGACAGCGCCACGGCGCCGCGCTACATTGAGAACATCCGCAAGCGTGGCTACCGGACCGTGGCGTCGGTGTCGTTCCCGCCGCATCATGGCGATGGCCCGTCCGCGGAGATCTGGGACCGGGGATCGCCCTATGTCGGCCTCGATCCGTTCGACGCAGCGCATGCCGCAGTGTTTTTCGGGCGTGACGCGGCAATCGCCCGCCTGCGGGAAACCCTGATCGCCCAGATCGGCGGTGGGCGCGCGCTCGTCCTCGTCCTTGGGCCGAGTGGCAGCGGTAAAACGTCGCTCGTCCAGGCGGGCCTTCTGCCCACGCTGATGCGGAAGGCCGGGCCATTCCGCGTCCAGGGTGCTGTCACCCTTGATCTGGGCGATATCGGGACCGTGCCGCTCTCCACCGCGCTGGGTGGCGCGCTCCTCGACCTGGACTTAGATGGCGAGCCGCTATTCGCCGGCCGGAGCGCGGAAAATATCGGCGCCGACCTGACCGGCGATAGCGGCACGCGATGGCCGAGCGACCGGACCCAGCCGGATGAAAGATTTGTCCTGTTCGTCGACCGTCTGGAGGTACTGTTCAGTGCCCCGACCGGCATAGGACAACGGCGCCTATTCCTGATCGCGCTCGACCGACTCGCCCGGAACGGCATGTTCATCGTCATCGCCGCGTGCAGAAACGATTTCTATCCCGATCTGGCCAAGGAATCGGTGCTGATGGACGGCAAGGCGGCGGGCGGCCATTTCGATCTGGCACCGCCGGCTCGGACGGACATCACCCAGATGATCCGGCTGTCGGCCAACGCGGCTGGCCTCAGCTTCGGCACGGACCCCGACAACAACGACCGTCTCGACGATCTGCTGTGCGACGGTGCCGCCACCAGCCCGGACGCCCTGCCGCTGCTGCAATATACGCTGCAGCAGCTCTATCTTCAGCGCAGCCCGGCACGCGAGTTGACGATGACGGCGTACCGGGCGCTCGGCGGCATCGACGGGGTCATCGGTCGGCGCGCGGAAACGATCTTGAGCGGCCTGGCCGGGCCATCGCAGGCCGCGCTTCCGCGCATTTTCTCGTTGATTGTGGCGGATGGTGCCGCCGATGGCTCTGTGCGCAGTCTGCGCGTCCCCTGGTCTGCGCTGACCAAGGAAGACGAACGGCGGCTGGTACGAACACTGGTGGCAGAGCGGCTGTTCGTCAGCCATATCCATGACAAGGAAGCGGTGTTCGGCGTCGCCCACGAGGCGCTGTTGCGCCAATGGCCGCGCGCGGTCGCCTGGATCGCCGAGCATCGGCAGGCGCTACGCACGCGTAGCCAGTTGGACCGGCTGGCACAGCAATGGATCGCCGAGGGACGCCAAGCCGACCGTCTGCTGCGCCGCGGCAAACCGCTTGAGGAGGCGCGTGATCTGGCTGACCGCGCCGCCGTGCCGCTCGGTGCTGAGGTGACGGCCCTGATCGCCGCCTCGATCCGCCAGGCGAGACGAGCCGAGCGGTTACGCGCGGGCGCGCTGGCCGGCTTCGCGCTGATCGCGCTCGTCGCCGTTTTCCTGGGATTTCGGGCGAGCCAAGCCGAAGCCGTCGCGGCACTGCGTCTCGACGAGGCCGAAGACCTGACCGATTACATGCTGGGCGATCTTACCGAAAAATTGCGGCCGCTGGGGCGGCTCGATTTGCTCGACGGTGTCGCGCAAAAAGCGCTGGGCTATCTTGCAGCCGAGGATGCCGGTCGAACCGCCGCCGCCCGCCTGCGGCAAGCCAAGGCACTGCAAACCCTGGCCGACGTCGATCGCTCGCGTGGCAAGATCGACGCGGCGCTCATGGCTCTGACCCAGGCCGAAGCGCTGCTTCAGGCCAATCTGGCCGAGGGGTCGGCCAACCGCGAATTGCTGAAGGTTGCGGGCGCGGTCGCTTTCTGGTTTGGCCAAATCGCCCTCGATCAGGGGCGGATCGAGGAGGCCGAGCGGCGTTTCACCGCCTATCGCGGTTTCGCCCAGCGCATGACGGTACTCGATCCCGAAGACGCCGATGCCTCAATCGAACTCTCCTACGCACTCAGCAGCCTCGGCAGTCTTGAGCTGAAGAAGGGCGAAGGGGACGGGGCGGCGGCCAATTTCGAGCAATCGATCGCGCTTAAGCGGCATGCGCTGCAGCGACGCCCGGAGGATCGGTCGTTGACCGCGGAACTGGCCAACAGCCTGTCGTGGCTGGCCAATGCCGAAGCCGAACAGGGGCATCTGGAGACCGCCGCCGAGCTTTATGATCAGCAGCGGGACACGCTGGAGGCGCTGCGCCGGGTGGAACCGGATGCCGCAGTCTGGTCGTACCGCCTCGCGCTTGCGAACAAACTTAAAGGGACGCTCCTGGCGGCAATCGGCCGAGCGACTGACGCGCAGGCCGATCTCGACCAGGCGGCCGAGCAGATCGAGGAGAGCCTGAGGCGTGAACCGGACAACCGCCTGTGGCAATCGGAGCGCGTCGCCATCCGACTGCAGACGGCGAGGATCTCTCTCGCCCTCCGACGCTCCGCCGATGCAGTTTCCGCTGTGGCGGCGGCCCGAACCGAGATCGACCAGGCGATTCGGCTAAATCCGACGGACGAGATTTTGCCATGGCAACTGGCCGAAACCCATCTTCTGCGCGCGACCGCCCTGTTGCAGCAGGGCAAATTGGACGAAGCGGAAAAGGATGCCGGGCAATCGGAAGATCTTGCCGGATACTTCTCGGACCGCGACAAGAAAGCCAAATTCAAAGTGATTTTTCTGGCGAACATCTTGCTCGTCCGCGCGGAAATCGATCAGCAGCGCGGCGCCTGGGATGCGGCGAAACGCAGCTGCCTCGAAGCGGCAGATATCCTGCGAGCCGTCGCGCGATCGAGCAACGATTTTCAACTCCTCGACCCATGGGTCCGCGCCACCTCGTGCGGCGGAGACCGGCAGTCCGCAGCCGGTGGCATTGCCACATTGGAGCGGATGGGATATCGGGACATCGACTATTTACGGTTTTTATCCACAGAAACGGAGTAGAAAATCATGGAACCAGCGTCGGCAACAGCCGTGACCGTAACTATCACCTATGATGCGGAATCAGAGGCCTATGAGTGGATTTATAACGGTCCATGCATGACAGGTAATAACCTTTACCTTCCAGACACTTGCCAATTTGTCTTGTTTGTACTCGACGAGGCGAGTGCGGCGCAATATTCATTTTCAGGCGGCGAATCATCAAATTCCCAGCTGGCATTTCCCTTTTGGACGGCCGGGTACATCCTCATGACCGACGCACAAGTGCCCGGCAACCCGCCATCAGCCCCGGTCGATTTAGGCACACCGACGCTCTGGGCCGTGCCCAACGACAGCGGCGGTGGACTTTTAGGCGCGCCTTTCTCTGGGGGACCAGAGGTCACCAACACCGGTAGCCCGATCGACAAGCTCTGACCGGACGCTCCTAACCAAGTGGTTTAGCACGCCGGAAAAGGCGCGGATCAGACCCGTTCGGAGGTCTGGTCCGCCCCGGTCATCTTTCTGCTGGCAGGCCCTGACACTCTCATTAATTACTATATTTCAATAGGTTACCCTAAGAAGAAGATCGGAAGAAAGAAAACTTCCCCAAGCTGGCAGGGTGCGTTGGCCGTCGGCGCGTTGCGTCACGGCGATCGCAACCGTCCAAGGGCCAGCTTCCATGTCCAACCTGAGCGCAAGGGAACT
>JBAVTK010000603.1:0-3725 GCA_049696095.1 Aliidongia sp.
CGCGGCGGCGGCGGCGCGGACCGCGGCAGGCAGGTCGTCGCACAGGGTGGAGGGCACGGCCACGCCCAGAGTTTCCTGGAATTGTTGCGCAGCCGAACCGATCAGATAGGCGTGCCGGATGCGCGGAAAGAATGGCGCCAGCGATGCAATGCCGCCGGCCTTGGCGATGCCGCCGACGATCCAATGGATCGCGTCGTAGCACGCGAGCGCCTTGGCGGTGGCATCAGCGTTGGTCGCCTTCGAATCATTGACGAAACGAACCCGGCCGTGCCGCGCGACCAGTTCCTGGCGATGGGCCAATCCGGCGAAGCTGGCGAGCGCCGTCGCAATCATGTCGATATCGAGATGACAAGCCCGGCAGGCGGCATAGGCCACGGCGGCATTCTGCCAATTATGGCTGCCGGGCAAGCTGGCGATCAGGCGAAGATCAATGATCGAACGGCGATCGCCCGCGGTGTCGTCGATCAATCGACCGTCCAGGACATAGACCCCGCCCGGCACGACGCGTTCGGTCGAGACGCGGACCACGCGCGCTTCGGCTGTCTCCAGCTCGTCGGCCAGGGTGCGGCACCAATCGTCATCGACGCCGATGATCGCGGTATCGCCTTCGATCTGGTTTCGGAAAATTCGGCGCTTGGCCGCGACATAGCCCGCCATGTCGCCATGCCGGTCGAGATGGTCGGGTGTGATGTTGAGCAGGATGCTCACGGCAAAGCGCGTCCGGTCGATCAGGTCGAGCTGATAGGAACTCATTTCAATGACATAAGTGCCGTCGTCATCCAACGTCGGCAACGACAAGACCGGTGTGCCGAGGTTGCCGCCGATCGCAACCGAGCATCCCGTCGCGCTCAAAATGTGGCCGATCAGGGTCGTCGTGGTCGATTTGCCGTTGGTGCCGGTGATGCCGAGGAAGCGCGCACCGGTTTCCGCGCGCCACAGCAATTCGATATCGCCGATCACCGGAACGCCTGCTTCCTGCACCCGCGCGACGACCGGATGCGGTGTCGGATGGGTCAGCGGAATGCCAGGGCTCATGACTAGCGCCGCCCAACCGGCCGGATCGAGCAAGGCAAGATCGACCAGTGCTACGCCCTTCTCCGCAAGATTGTTCCGGGTAGCCGCGTCGTCGTCCCAGGCCAGCACGTTGGCGCCGCCGGCCTGCAAGGCCTCGACGGCGGCCAGCCCGGAGCGGGCGAGCCCAAGCACGGCCAGCGTGCGATCGCGGAAGGCGGAAAGCGCGATCATCTGAGCTTCAACGTCGATAGGCCGATGATCGCGAGAATCACGGCGATGATCCAAAAGCGGATGACGATGGTCGGTTCGTGCCAGCCTTTCTTCTCGAAATGATGATGGATTGGCGCCATGCGAAAGACGCGCTTGCCCGTCAGCTTGAAGCTGCCGACCTGCACGATCACCGATACGGTCTCCAGCACGAACACGCCGCCGATGATCGCCAGCACGATTTCGTTCTTGGTGATGACGCTGATGGCGCCCAGCGCCGCGCCGATCGCCAGCGAGCCGGTATCGCCCATGAACACCATGGCCGGCGGGGCGTTGAACCACAGAAAACCCAAGCCCGCCCCGACCAGCGCGCCGCAAAACACGCTCAACTCTCCGGTGCCGGGCACATGATTGATCTGAAGGTAATTGGCGAAGACCAGATTGCCGGTCAGATAGGCGATCAACCCAAAAGACGCGGCGGCGATCATCGCCGGCACGATCGCCAGCCCATCGAGCCCATCGGTCAGATTGACCGCATTGGAGGCACCAACCACGACGAAGACCGTGATCGGCGCGATGAACCAGCCCAGATCGAACAGCACGTTCTTCAGGAACGGCACGGCGAATTTGGTGCCGAACTGATTTTCGGTCACCATGATGATGGCGACGCAAGCAATCGCGGCGATCAATATCTCGACCAGCAGCTTGCGCCGCCCGGCCAGCCCGTTCGACGAGCGCTTGGTCAGCTTGCTGTAATCGTCGAAGAATCCGACGACGCCGAAGCCGGCGGTGACGAACAGGACGATCCAGACGAAGATGTTGTTCAACTCCGCCCACAGCAGGGTCGAGCCGATCAGCGCGGTCAGAATCAGAAAGCCGCCCATGGTGGGCGTGCCTTTTTTGCGGATCAGATGGCCTTCGGGACCGTCAAGCCGGATCGGCTGGCCTTCGCCCTGCTTGCTTTTCAGCCAGGCGATGACATGCGGCCCCAACACGAAGCTGAAGATGAGCGCCGTCATCAGCGCGCCGCCAGTCCGAAAGGTCAGATAGCGGAACAGGTTGAGCGGCTGGAACTGGTCGCTGAAGGAGGCCAGGAGGTTCAGCATGGGGATTTCTCGCTCGCGATCGGGGCGGAATCCGCAGCACCGGCCAGAAGAGGTTTGACGATATCGATCATGCGGCTGCCGAGCGATCCTTTGACCGTGACGACATCGCCGGGCCGCAATGTGCCGAGCAACAATGGCAGCAATTGGGCAGCGTCCGGCTGCCATGCGCCTTGCCGGGCCGGCGCCAGCGCCTCGTAGAGGTGGCGCATCAGCGGTCCGGCGGTGAACACCAGATCGGCGGCCGATTCAAGCGGCTCGGCCAAGGCGGCATGGAGCGAAGGTGCCTCGTCACCTAACTCGCGCATATCGCCCAGCACCGCGATCCGGCGGCCATTCGCGTGCGGGCAGGCGGCGGCGAGCACGGCGAAAGCGGCGCGCATCGAAGCCGGGCTCGCATTGTAGCTTTCATCGATCAGCAGCGCCTCGCCCGAGCCGACCGGGACTTTATGCTGCCGTCCCCGACCGGCCAGGCCCGACAAGCGGCTCAACGCTTCGCCCGCCTTGGCGAGATCGGCGCCCAGGAGCGACACGGCGCCGAGCACCGCCAGGCTGTTCATAACCAGGTGATGGCCCGGTTGACCCAGGCGATAATGCAGGCGATGGCCCAATATCTCGGCCTCGATCGTGCTGCCGCCGGCATCGGCGTCGGCGGCGATCAGCCGGATATCGGCGGTCGGACCGGTACCGAACGACAGTATCCGCCGCAACCCGCAAGTGGCGGCGGCCTCGGCCAGCCGATGCAACATCGGATTGTCGCCGTTGAGGATCGCCGCGCCGTCCGGCGTCATGCCCTGAAATATTTCCGCCTTGGCATCGGCGATCGCCTCGATGCCGCCGAAGAACTCCAGGTGGGCTGCCTCGACCGTGGTGATGATGGCCACGTCGGGGCGGACCTGACGGGTAAGGGCGGCGATTTCGCCGCTATGATTCATACCCAATTCGAATACGCCGAAGCGCGCGTCGCGTGGCAGCCGGGCGAGGCTCAGCGGAACGCCCCATTGATTGTTGTGGCTGGCCACCGAACGGTGGGTCGGCTGCTGCGCTGCCAGCACGGTCGCCAGCATCTCCTTGGTACCGGTCTTACCGACGCTGCCAGTGATCGCGGTGATGCGCGCGATACTACGCGCACGGGCGGCATGGCCCAGCATTTCCAGAGCGGTCTGAGTGTCGGCGACCCGGATCAGCGACGCGTCGAGCGACAGGTCGTCCGGTACCCGTGCGACGATCGCGGCGGCGGCACCGCGCGCTAGGGCGCCCGCGACATGGGCGTGACCATCGGCGTTCGGCCCGATCAGCGCCACGAAGACATCGCCCGATTCGAGGCTGCGGCTGTCGATCGAGACACCGGTTGCGTCACGCACCGCGCCGGTGCCGGTGGCGTCGGGCAGTGCCGCGACC
>JBAVTK010000604.1:0-1606 GCA_049696095.1 Aliidongia sp.
GCCAGACCTCGTACCCGGCCGAGACATCCTCAAGCGCAATCTTGGCCCTGAGCTTGTAAAGTCCGAGCCGCTTCTTCAGATCGGCGATGCGCGCACCCTCGCCATCAAGCAGGATGGTCTCGCCCTGGCGCAGCGCGAAGAAATCATGCAGATACTTGCCCTGCGCCGTCAGGAACGCGGTCCAGAGCGCGCGGTCGGGCGCGAGTAGCCGCATGTCGTTACTGACCAGGCCTTGCAGGAAGCTCACGCAATCCTCACCGGTCAAGGCGAGAAGGCCGCGCGGCGGCTCGGACGGGGCGAAATGGAGATTGCTCAAAGACAGCGATTCCTCATGCTGATCGAGGCGCCAACGGTATCGGTGGCGCGGTCGCGTTTCCTTGGAAGGGTCGGCGTGAGAAAGCTAAACCCGTCTCGAGTAAGCGCTTGTCGCGTGAATGCCGAACGTGTCCCATCAGATTATCTCGATCAGCGTTTCACCGCTTTCCAGCGCTGAGAGAATCTGTGGGAGAGCCGCCTCGAACCAATGAAGCAACTCCCGCCGTCTGGTGTTTGGCCGCCTGATCCAGATGACGACAGGTCCGATGCTGGCAAGCACCTTGCGCTGCGCGAAGTCCGCATCCTTTGTGGTAATCACCGCGGGAGCATGCAGGGCGAAATCCCAAATTGCCGTGTCGGACGCGGCCGCCATTTGCCGATCCGCGACATGTTCAGCCTCGTATCCCCTGGCGACAAGCCAACGGGCGAGCGCCGGTGGAAGCTGTGCGTCTACGATGAAGCGCATCAGGCGATACGCAGTACCGGATGATCGCTCTGCCGGGCGGCGTATTCGAGTGCCGCGATTATATCCCCGGCTTCAAGCAGCGGGTAATCTTCGAGGATCTCTTCATGGCTGGCGCCTGCCGCCAGGAGGTCGAGCACATCCTGCACACGGACACGCAGCGAGCGCAGGCACGGATGCCCGCCGCATTGGTTTGGATCCACCGTGATGCGATGCGTTTCGGTCATCGCCCATCCTCTGTGCGCGTTGGCATACTCCGTGTCCAAATAGCATATTCGGCGCGGCTGGGGTAGCGGCGTCCTCGCCCGATCCGGCTCTCTTGGCAAGCCGTGGGACTGAACGGTATAAGCCCCCCATGTCGATCCTCCCCCCTTCGCTCGACGCCCGGCCGGCGATCCTGTTCGTCACGGCGACCCGAATCGGCGATGCCGTGCTGTCGACCGGGCTGTTGCGCCATCTGGTCGAGCGCTGCGGCGATGCGCGCTTCACCGTGGCGGCCGGGCCGGTCTCGGCACCGTTGTTTCAGGGATTGCCCGGCCTGGAAAAGCTGGTGGCGCTGCGCAAGCGCAGCTATGCGCGGCATTGGCTTGATCTCCACCGCCAGGTGGTCGGGCGGCGCTGGGATCTGGTGGTCGATCTGCGCGGCTCGGCGCTTGCCTGGTCGATCCGCGCGCGCCATCGCCGGGTCGCCGGCAAGGGCGATCCCCGGACCCATCGCGTGGTTCAGTTGGCGCGGGTCTTCGACCTCGCACCGCCGCCGGCTCCGTGCCTGTGGCTGACGGCGCCGCATGAAATCGCGGGCGAGCGGCTGGTGCCGGACGGACCGCC
>JBAVTK010000605.1:0-6679 GCA_049696095.1 Aliidongia sp.
AGGTACGCCGGGGATAACAGGCTGATGACGCCCAAGAGTCCATATCGACGGCGTCGTTTGGCACCTCGATGTCGGCTCATCACATCCTGGGGCTGGAGCAGGTCCCAAGGGTATGGCTGTTCGCCATTTAAAGTGGTACGTGAGCTGGGTTTAGAACGTCGTGAGACAGTTCGGTCCCTATCTACCGTGGGTGTACGAGACTTGAGAGGATCTGTCCCTAGTACGAGAGGACCGGGATGGACGCACCTCTGGTGTACCGGTTGTGGCGCCAGCCGCATCGCCGGGTAGCTATGTGCGGAAAAGATAACCGCTGAAAGCATCTAAGCGGGAAACTTGCCTCAAAACCAGGCCTCGCTCGAGAGCCGTGATAGACCATCACGTCAATAGGCCAGATGTGGAAGTGCAGCAATGCATGCAAGCTAACTGGTACTAATCGCTCGATCGGCTTGATCCACTCCAACAAACGCGTCGCACGCAGCGACAAGCCACATCAAAGACTGCCTCGGAACACACAAAACCACAAGATCACCCACCCTATTGTGATCTTTGATGACCTGGTGGCTATTGCGAGGGAAAATACACCCGATCCCATCCCGAACTCGGCCGTGAAAACCCTCAGCGCCAATGGTACTGCGTCTCAAGGCGCGGGAGAGTAGGTCGCCGCCAGGCCTTCAAAGATCACACAAAACAAAATCCCCGCGGGGTGGAGCAGCCCGGTAGCTCGTCAGGCTCATAACCTGAAGGCCGCAGGTTCAAATCCTGCCCCCGCAACCACCGATACCGGCGATACCAAATCGCCCAAAAGCCCGGCCTCCGAAAGGAAGTCGGGCTTCTTCTTGTTCGACGCAAAGGTCAGCATCGCCGCAAGATCGCCGCGCAGGATGATCGCCAGCGTGTCGGTCTCCGGCATCAGTGTCACCTGATCGACCAGCATGCGGAAAGTTTCCGCCGCTTCGGCTTTTGTCGCTTCGTCTTGAAGGCTCTCATAGAGCGTCGAAATTCGCTGCCGATAAATCTCCGCCATGTTCGGATGGAGCAGGGGCGGCGGCTCTTCCGCGTTCGCCAGAAGCCCGGCCAATTCAGCCTTGCGGGCTTCAAGCCGTTTCATGTCATCAACGATCGCTTGGATCGGGCCACCGGCCTTGATAGCGGTCAGCAGTTTTTCGAGTTCGCGGTCAATGCGCGGCGTTTCCTCCCGCATCGCCGTGAGGTCCGCACCTCGCTCTATCCGCAGACGGTTTGCCTCGCGGGTGAACTCCTCGCAGAACTCCTTGAACAACTCCGGTTCCATCAAATGGCTGCGCAGGCCGTTCAGCACCGAAGCCTCGAACGCATCCCGCCGGATGTTCAGGCGATTGTCGCAGGTGCCCTTGGCCCGCGCGGTCGCGCAGCCGAGTAGATCCTTGGAAATCATGGTGTAGCTGCCGCCGCAGCAACCGCATTTTACCAGGCCGGCGAACAGGGTTTTCGGCCGACGGCGCTCGGTCAGGGCATTCAAGCCCGGCTCGGCCGGGCCGAGGGCCAGCGCTTTCTGGCGGACCTTCGCGGCAGCCCAGACCTCCTGATCGACGATGCGCAACGCGGGCACATCCTGAGTCACCCATTCGGTCTCGGGATTGAGACGCGACACGCGCTTGCCGGTATCCGGGTCTTTCAAATAGCGCAGCCGGTTCCAGACCAGCCGGCCGACATAAAGCTCATTGTTGAGGATACCGACGCCGCGCTTCGGGTTGCCGTGAATCGTCGTCGGTCCCCATTCGCTGCCTTGCGGGCCGGGCACGCCTTCGCGGTTCAGTTCCCAGGCGATGGTGCGGGACGATTTGCCGGCGATGTAATCATTGAAGATGCGGCGGACGATGGTTGCTTCGGCCTCGTTGATCATCCGATCGCCACGGATCGGCTCGCCATTGGCCGCGAACTGCTTGACCACGTCATAGCCGAAGCAGAGACCGCCACCGGACTTGCCGTCCTCGACGCGGCCGCGCAAGCCCCGGCGCGTCTTGTCCGCGAGATCCTTGAGGAACAGCGCGTTCATTGTGCCCTTGAGGCCGACATGCAGATGCGTCACGTCGCCTTCGGACAGGGTCACGATCCGCACGCCCGCGAAAGCCATGCGCTTGAACAGCCCGGCGATATCCTCCTGGTCGCGGCTGAGCCGGTCCATCGCCTCGGCCAGCACGATGACGAACCGGCCGCGCGTCGCGTCCTGGATCAGTTCCTGAATGCCGGGACGGAGAAGCGACGCCCCCGAAATCGCCCGGTCGGTATAGCTGTCAACAATCGTCCAGCCCTGCTTCTCGGCGTGAAGTCGGCACACCCGCAATTGATCTTCGATCGACGCGTCGCGCTGCTTGTCGTCGGAGTAGCGGGCATAAAGCGCGACTTTCATCACGCAGTCCTTTCAATCAGGAAGACGCTCGCGCTTCCGGGCATCCGTTTCGGTCTGGACGAAATCGCGCGCCGCTTGTCGGGCCAGCAAGCGGACCAGACGGACCAGGCGCGGATCGGGCTTCGACGAGGGCGGCGACCCTGGCTTGCCGGCCGTATCGGCGACCACGCGCAGTCTTTCTTGCGATGTCTCTCTTCGCCTTGCCACGATGGCGTCCTCATCCCAGGGCGGCTTGATCCGCACGGCAACGAGGGTGCCCGCCGACGCTTCGGCGGAGAAGAGAAATAATCAACCAGGCCAATGTGATAGAGAGAGTTCTGGCGCATGATTGGTCGTGTTGGCGGTGTCTGGCGAAGAGTTGTGTCGGAAAAGCGTAGCAGAAATACTTGCGGATTTCGCCCCTCGTTTCCGTCCCTCATGACTGAAAAACGAGCGCCGATCATCGCTATAGCCTCTCGACCGCAGCCATGGCGGATGACGTGAGCAGGAAGAGCCGGTTCGGACGCAGCGGGAAGGGGCGAAACCCGAACCCCTCATAGAACCCCAACGCGCGCGCATCCTTGGCATCGACCACGATGGCGAACACGGCCAGCGTCTTGCCGGCCCCGAGAATGCGCCGGATCGCATCCGCCAACAGCAATTCCCCGAGACCACGGCCCCGTGCCCGCTCGTCCCGCGCCAGCCGGCCGATAAGCGCGGCCGGAATCGAATCGTATCGGGGCAGTTTGCGGGCGATTTCTTCCGGCAGATCCTCGAAGGCGAGGGTGAAAGAGCTGAGGCTGTAGAAGCCGACGAGGCCGAGCGTATCATCCGTGGCGACGAAGACCCTCGCCACATTGCGCCGTTCGTCCTGGCTCGCCCGGCGACGGAACCAATCATCCAGCTCGGCCTGTCCGCAGGTAAAGGCCGTCCGGTCGTGCTGCTTGCCGAGCGGCTCGATGACGAGGTTCATGGATTCAGCCCAGGAGTTCCCGGTGCCGGCGCAGGGCGGCAACCAGCTTGTCTGTGGGCTCCGGCGGGTTCAGCACCGCGTCGAGAAAAGCGTCGCGATCGGCGCCGGTCAGCACCATGCGCTGATGTTCGTCGAGCACGCGCCGTGCGCCCTCATAGGCCAGATCGCCGGCGGTCAGGCCGCTGATCGCCATCGCCCGCTGAATCAGATCCTTGGCCGAGGCGGCGACGCGCAGTTCGATCCGCTCCCTCTTGAGTTCGCGCGGGGCGTCGTCATGGTGTGGGGTAGGTGGCATGGGTAACTCCTTCCCCCATAAGGTACGGCGAAGTGCCGTGCTTGTCAAGAGCGGCCGGGACACATGACGACGCCCGGAAGCCCATCATCCGGCGCGTGCCGCGCTTTCGTTCAGGCCGCACATCCTCATGACCACTCGATCGGCACAGGGAATCTTGTGATCGAGCCGTCGGCCCCCCAAAAGTGAGCGGGATCGATTCGCAGCCGGCGCCGCCGTCGGCCGCCGTCAAGCTGCCAAAGCCGTTTCCGCAAGCGGAGCCTCGGCCTTTCGCTTGTCTGCGGCCTCATGCCGGCGGCGCTTCCGGTGCGCGTCCCGCCCACTTCAGGGTGTCGCACCTGGGCCGGTCGGATCACAGCGCACCCCAGCGCCCCGATCGGGCGAATTTCTCGGAGGGGAGCACCGGCGAATGCCGGCCGCGCCGGAACGGAACCTTGGTGGGCGGGACTTCAGGCGCTGACATTTGATCATCGGAGAGCTTCAGACTATCTCAGTGTGCTCGGAAAGTCAGATCACAGACTGGAACATAGACACGATTTGTTTCGGCGGCACGTCGAGCCTTTTCCTCAATCACCTCCACGAGCGATAGGTTCCCGGCTGGAAAAATGCCGTCATCAATGACTATAATACCATCATTGATGACGGAGAAGGCGCCATGGCCAGCATCACCATTCGTAACCTTGACGACTCGCTGAAGTCGCGCCTGCGTGTTCAAGCAGCCGTTCATGGCCGTTCGATGGAAGATGAAGCACGCGATATCCTCCGCTCGGCCCTCAGCCGCGAACCGGTGCGCCAAAGCAATTTGGCCGCCGCGATCCGAGCCCGGTTCGCGCCGTTGGGCGGGGTGGAACTGCCGGTAGTTCCTCGTGACCCCATGCGCGCCCCACCGTCCTTCGACGAATGATCCTTCTCGACACGAACATCCTATCCGAGCTGATGCGCCCGATTCCCACGGCGGGTGTTGAACACTGGCTTGCCGAGCAGCCGGCCGCGAGCGTGTTCATCTCCGCCATCACCGAGGCCGAGTTACGCTACGGCCTCGCGCTAATGCCAATCGGCAAGCGCCGATCTACCCTGACCGGCTTAATGGAGGGCATGTTGGCCGAGGAATTCAACGGCCGGATTTTGCCCTTCGACAGCCCGGCCGCAGTCATCTTTGCCGAGATCGCCGCCGACCGCCGCCAAGCCGGCCGACCGATTTCCCAGGCCGATGCCCAGATTGCTGCAATCGCGAGATCGAGGGGTGCCGCCCTTGCCACGCGCAATGTAGCGGATTTTGTGGGATGCGGAGTCGAAGTAATCAATCCGTGGGAAATTCGACCATGAACATTGCCGAAATCGAATCGCAGCTTAAGGACCTCGTAGAACAGCGGTTCGACCCGGCGACGTTTGTCTACCGACTCTTGGAGATCTACGACGCGCCCAAGGCGACGGTCACCAAGCTCCGCCAGGGCAGCGCAAACCATGCGGCGAAGTCACGCGATCTGCTCCGGGAAAACTCCCAGTACGACACCCTCTGGAAGAACAAACTGTTTTTCCGCGTCTCGGCTCCAGGCCAGGCGGCTACCACCGTCGACGCCATGGCCGCCGACCCGCTGACCAAGAAGCATAACCCGCGCTTCCTACTGGCCAGCGACGGCGCCGAGGCCTACTGCCTCGACACCAGGCTGGACCAGAGTCTGGACACCACGTTCGACAAGCTCAACGACGGCTTCATGTTCCTTCTGCCGCTGGCCGGCGTCGAACGGTACGAGGCAGTCACCGAGAACCCAGCCGACATCAAGGCGACGTGGCGGTTGGCCAAGCTCTACGACGCCATCCTGGCAGCCAACCCCGGCTGGGCATCCCACGATCATACCCACGAACTCAACCTGCTGATGACCAGGCTGCTGTTCTGCTTCTTTGCGGAACGCACCTCGATTTTCGCGACCGGGCTCTTCACGTCGACCGTGCTCACCCTTACACGGGACGATGGCTCGGACACAGCCTCGGCCCTACAGACCCTTTTTGCGGCGATGAACACCCCGTCCGATGGCCGAGCGGCATTGCCGGATTATGCAAGGAAATTCCCGTATGTGAACGGCGGCTTGTTCGCGGTGCAGACGTCCATCCCCACTTTCGGCAAGGGTCCCCGCCGCCTGCTGAAAGAATGCGGAGACCTATCCTGGCACGAAATCAACCCCGATATCTTCGGGTCTATGATTCAGGCCGTCGTCGAGCCGGACCTGCGCGGCGACATGGGGATGCACTACACCTCGGTCCCCAACATTATGCGGGTGCTCCACCCGCTATTCCTGCTTTCCCTGGAAGACGATCTGGCTGCCGCCTGGGACAGTGAGGCCAAGTTGCGGAAGCTGCTGGACCGGCTCTACAGGATCCACGTCTTCGATCCTGCGTGCGGATCGGGTAACTTCCTCATCATTGCCTATCGGGAACTGCGCAAGCTCGAAAACAAAATCTTCGCCCGGCTGAATGAAGTGGCGCGAGAGCCGAAGCTACCGATGACCGGTATCAAGTTGAACCACTTTTTCGGCATCGAGCTTGCCGATTTCGCTTGTGAGACGGCGAAGCTGTCGATGTGGAT
This sequence comes from Aliidongia sp., assembly GCA_049696095.1. GTDB lineage: Bacteria > Pseudomonadota > Alphaproteobacteria > ATCC43930 > CGMCC-115725 > JAXDMU01. The sequence goes on from JBAVTK010000605.1 coordinate 6,218, forward strand.
TGCCGAATACCAGATGAACGAACAGTTCAAGGCCACATTCGGGGTCGCCCCGCCGGCTTTGCCTCTTCGCGATAGTGGCAACATTATCCACGGCAATTCGACCCGACTGGATTGGCTTTCGGTCTGCCCTAGGGGCGAAGGTCTCGAAATCTACGTCGTCGGCAACCCGCCATATCTTGGCGCTCGCAACCAAAGCGCCGAACACAAGTCCGATATGGAGTACGTCTTCGAGGGTGGTGAAGAATATAAAGACTGCGACTATGTGGCCTGCTGGCTCCTGAAGGGCGCGGCATACATCAGCAAATCGGATGCTTCCTTCGCATTTGTGACGACCAATGGATCGGCTGCTCAAGTCCAATACCTCAAAGGCCCGAACTCATTCGCTCTTCCGTCAAGGCTGCATGCTCTACGAACTCATCCCGACAATGCCGGAAATCAGGCTAGCGCCGCTCATGGCGCGCT
>JBAVTK010000606.1:0-2342 GCA_049696095.1 Aliidongia sp.
GTAGTGCCTCACGGACGACCTCGCTCGCGGAATTATAGCGTCCGGTCTCGACCTTGAGATGGATCAACTGTTCGAGTTCGGCGGTCAGGCTGACATTCATGAGATGGTCCATCGAGAGAAGGCACGATGGAATTGTAGCGTGATAACGAAAAATAACAAGGTTTGACATCCGGAATCTGGTTGGCAGTGCCGTGGCTCAGAGGCGGCCCGGAATGTCGGCGACATCATAGAACACCGCCGAGCTTACCGGGCTGGTCGGACGCCGATTGATAGGCGATCCAATACGGCGGAAAATGTACCCAATGCGCCCCGACTTCTCGCACGCTCGGATATAGGGGCGCGGCGTGTCGTAGTGGGTTGCGATCCCGTCGAGGATCGCGGCGGACGCGGTGGCGAGCGTCCGCATCAGGGCGCGGACACCGGAGCTTTGGCGCTGTTCGGCGTCGTAGCGGTCAAGGGCCGCCTGAGCGCGGGCGATAACCACCTCGCCCGGCACGACACGTCCGGCCTCAATGTCCGCCTGAGCTGAGGCGAGATCGGCCTTGATCTGGTCAAGGGTCGGCAAGGGCGTATGTTTGGCTTGGGGGCTCATGACGGCATGATGTTGGGGATGGCGGGTGTTGTCGTCAAGGATCGTCCACAACTTTGACAACGAGCGAAATCCCGCCCTGTCGCTCATGCCTGAATGCCCGCCATGCCCGTTCCACCCCACGCCACCGCCTTCCCGCTGCCCTACTTTAGGCGTACAAACCCGCCACCGCTAGCGTCCGCCCGAACTAGCATGTCCCGGCGGCCGGGCGATGGAGTGTTTTGTCGATGCGCAGGTGGTTGTCCATAGCGTTTGGTCTCGGCGCGTTGGCCGTGGTTCTTCTCGGCTACCGCGCGCTCGACCGGGCGGCACCTGAGACGCCGCCACCGGTCAAGGCGCCGCGGCTGGTGGCCGTAGCCACGGCGGTCACGCGCGACATGCCGGTCAATGTCCGGGCGATAGGCACGGTCGATCCGTTCAACAGTGTCGCGGTCAAAAGCCGGGTCGATGGCCAGATCATCGCCATCCGGTTCGAGGAGGGGCAGGCGGTCAAGGCCGGCGACGTGCTGTTCGAGATCGATCCGCGGCCCTATGCCGCCCAGTTGGCGCAGGCCGAGGCGGCGCTTGCCAAAGATCGCGCACAGCTTGGCAATGTCGAGGCCGATTTGCAGCGCTTTCAGTCGCTCTCGGTCAAGGAATTCGCCACGCGCCAATCGGTCGATACTCAAAAGGCGCTGGTCGCCCAGATGAATGCGCAACTGGCGGCCGATCAGGCGCAGAGCGATGCCGCCCGGCTGCAACTGAATTATGCCACGATCCGGGCACCGATCGGTGGCCGGGTCGGGCGGCGGTTGGTCGATCTGGGTAATTTCGTGCTGGCGGCCGAGAGCAAGCCGCTGATCATGCTGACCCAGATCCAGCCGATCGCGGTGACGCTCGCGGTGCCGCAGGATGTGCTGCCGGCGATTCAGGCGCGCATGGCGGTGGCGAACCTTCCGGTCGAGGCGCGCTCGACGGATGATCAAACACTGCTCGCCACCGGCAAGCTCGCCCTCATCGGCGATGCGATCGACCGGACCAGCGGCACGATCCCGCTGAAATCGGTCTTCGACAATGCCGATCTGAAGCTCTGGCCCGGCCAGTTCGTCAATGCGCGGCTCGTGCTGAACACGCTGCCCGACGCCGTGGTCGTGCCGGAAACCGCGCTGACGCTCGGCCCCGACGGGCTCATTGCTTATGTCGTGAAGCCCGATTCGACGGTGGCGTTGCGCCGGGTTGAGGCCGGGGTCAAGGCGGGCGGGCTGGTCGTCGTGGTCAAGGGCATCGCCCCCGGCGAGATCGTCGTGGTCGATGGCCAGGATGCCATCGCCGACGGCTCGGCGGTCACGGTCGGGGCGACCCGCGGCCTCGGCGGCGGGGCTTGAGGCGATGTTCCGCCTGTTCATCGACCGGCCGATCGCGACCACGCTGCTCGCCGCCGGGCTGTTGATCTTCGGGATCATCGCCTTTCTCGCATTGCCGGTCGCCGCCTTGCCGGATATCGATTACCCGACCCTTTCGGTCAACGCGTCGCTGCCCGGCGCCTCGGCCGAGATCATGGCTTCGACCGTGGCGGCGCCGCTCGAGCATCAATTGTCCGACACTCGCGGCATCGTCGGCATGACCTCGATCAGCGCGCGCGGATTCACCAGTATCAGCATCGTGTTCGAGCCGTCGCGCAACATGGATGGTGCCGGTCTCGAAGTGCAGACGGCTTTGCAGAGGGCGGCGCCGGAGCTGCCGGCCGATCTGCCGAGCCCACCGACCTGGCAGC
>JBAVTK010000607.1:0-1809 GCA_049696095.1 Aliidongia sp.
GCGGCGATGCTGGCGCTCGGGGGGTTCATCGGGGCCGATGCGGTGCTCGCGGCGCTTCTGCCACGGCTCGGTCTGGTGCCCAATCTGCAAGCCACGCAGATGCTGAAATATCTCACCGATCTGCAATCCGACCGGCCGCTCCTGCTGCTGGTCGGGTCGAGCTACAGCCAATATGGCATTGATGAAGCCGGGTTTGAAACCGATCTCGATGCCGCCGGACACCGGATGACGGTCGCTCGGCTGGGTTTTGGCGGCCTGTCGATCCCCGAACGGCTGCATTATATTCGGCGCTATCTCGCTGCCGCAAAGCAGAAGCCAGTGGTGGTACTGTTCGAAATATCGGCCTATTACGACCAACTGCCGCTAAAGCAATTCGAGCAGAATCTGTTCACCGGCCGCGAGATCGCCGCACTGGATTCGGATAATCTGCGCATCAGCCTGGATTGGCTCTGGGGGCCGGCGGGCGATCGGTCGAAACGGCTGACGCTGACGGCGGAGTTGCTCGCGCATTTCGCGCTGCATACGCTTCAGGTCGGCTTCCTGCCGAACAGCGCGTGGTTGACCGCACTCCCGGCCGAATCGTATAGCGGCACGCCGCCCAAGACCGCGCATTTTGCCGATGCCGTCATCGCGCGAGATCTGGCCAGGGGCCAAGCCGACGCGGCGCTATCGCCGGGCCTGATAATTCCCGACGTTCCCGTGACCATTCCGAGCGACTGGCGGCGGGCGGTGATCGCGGAGGAGACCGGGCTGTTCCAAGACCAGGGCATCACCCGCTTCGGCTTCTATGCCCCGCCATCGCGCTATGCCAGCGAACCGATCTATGCCAGGCAATTCTGCCGGGTCATGACCGGCTATCCCTGCATCCCGACCGAGGATACGGCCCTGCTCGGCGCACTCGGCCATGACGAGGATTGGCTGGACGACACGCATTTGCAGGGTCCGGGCCGGCAGCTTTATACCGCCTGGCTGGCCGATCGGCTGGTGGCGAGCGGGTTGCTGCCGTGAATTTCGTCTCAGCCGAATTCGCCCTGTTTCTGGCCATCAGCTACGCGCTCTACTGGCTGCTGCCGCGCGGCCGCAAGCTGCTGCTGCTGGCCGCAAGCTATCTGTTCTACGCGGCGTGGGATTGGCGCTTTTGCGGACTCATGGCTTTCGTCACCCTAAATGCCCACATTGCCGGGCAGGCGATAGCCCGAGAACAAGGCCGCCGGGTGCTCTGGTTCAGCATCGGCCTCGATCTGGCGGTGCTCGGCTGGTTCAAATATGCCGGGTTCCTGGCCGGCGCCGCGGTGTCAGGGCTGAGCACGCTCGGGCTGGATGTCACGTTGCCCGTGCCGCCGATCCTGCTGCCGATTGGCATCAGCTTCTACAGCTTCCACGCCATGAGCTATGTCATCGACGTCTATCGACGCAAGGTTGCGGCTCGCGGCCTTGCCGATGTGGCACTCTACATCGCGTTCTTCCCGCAATTGATCGCCGGCCCGATCGTGCGCGCCGGCTTTTTCATGCCGCAGCTCGGCCGTGTGCCGCCCTTTTCGCGGATCGGGCAGGCACAGGGGCTTCGCCTCATCCTGAAAGGGCTGATCTACAAGGCGCTGATCGCCGACACGCTGGCCACGCTGGCCGATCCGGTCTTCGGCCAACTCGGCCGGTATAACGATGCCGCCCTGGTGACGGCGACCGTCGCGTTTTACGGCCAGATCTATTTCGATTTCGCCGGATATTCGGCGCTGGCGATCGGCACGGCGCGGCTGTTCGGCTATCGCATTCCGAAGAATTTCGATTACCCCTATTCGGCCCGATCAC
>JBAVTK010000608.1:0-7972 GCA_049696095.1 Aliidongia sp.
AGTAACGCCCGATCCCCGGTCAAACGCGCCGCCACGACCGCGTCCTGATTGATCAGCCCCGCCCGACTCGACCGACGGCCCCGATCGCTGAGCGCCGCCAAATCCGCATCGATCGCCAGCATCACCCCGAATAATTCGGGCGCAGGCCGTACAAGGCCGCAATGCTGACAGACCCCATCGAAATCATAGTCGGCCGTATGCGGCCCGCAGCGGCAGTTCTTGCGCCGGTCCCGGGTCGGACGAGTCGGCGGATCGTCGAGCGCGGTCACGCCGTCGAGCGATGCACCGCAAATCTCACAGAACTGGTTCGTCGTTCGGCCGATGGTCGCACAGCGTGGGCAGGGGATCATCGGGCGTGTCCCGCCGGATCCGGCCGGGCAACTGCCTTGCAAAGTGCTACGGGCGCCCGCAGGATCGCTATTGGGCAAGCGGGGTGGAGAGTGTCGCGCGTCACCGGAACCTGCTTTGTCCGCGCCGATACAGCGTGGGTAGACAAGGGTGTAGGCAAGCCGAGGGATTGACGCAAGAGTCGAAATGCCGCGCCGGTCGACTTAGGCGGGCGGCGTCCAGCCGGTCGGATCGCGTGCATCGCGCCCCGGCTGCGCCAGTTTGCGGCCGGCGGCATACAGGCCGTATGCCGCTCGCTTGAGCCCATCGCGCGTCCTGTTGATACCGGGGGGACCGGGCCGAAATCCCAAGCGGCGCAGCCGGCCATTGATGCGATGGACCGGGGCGAGACGCTCGACCGAGCGCAGGTCGTAATTGAAACTGACCGCGACCGAGACCTCATCGCCATTCTCGGCCCAATGCGGTGCCGTACTCGGCACATGCACACCATATCCGGCGTTCAGCGCGTGATTCGTCGCGTCCTGCCGCCGATCCGCCTTGAAGACCGCGCCGTTGACGTCGCCCTCGAAGTAACGCTCCAGCTCTTCGTCCGAAATCACCGACCGGTCAGCCTGATCATGGACGCCGAATTGTTTATTACCGGCCACCTGCATCAGGAAATTCACATCGGAATCGATATGATAGGCCGTGACGCGACAGGGTGAGGCAAGCAGGATCGTTGCCCGCGAATTCGTCAAATCGTCACGCAAAGCCGGTCCGACCAGATCGATAATTCCCGTCAGCATCCGGCGCATGACCGGCCCGAGCAGCGGGTCGTGAACCACCGATTTCATCATGACGAGGGAATTATTGACCCGGATATTTTTGATGGTTTCGGCCAAGGACAGGCGATCGACCGTGCCGGCTTCCCATTTATCGAAGATTTTCACCGGACCATTGGACCAATATACCGAATTGTTCTTGGCCAGCCGTTCGCCCAGTGCGGCCAGTTCGACGAGATCAAGCAGCGGATGGTCTTTCAAACCATGCTCGAACATGAAGGTCGCACGATTATAGTGCGTTTGGAACGCCGGATTGAAGCGGGGAAGCAACGTGTCGGGCGCAATAGCCCGGAGGTCGGCACCGTCCGACGCTGCGTGGTCGCTCGATTTGCTATTCATTTGCATAACCGGTTCAGGCCGCCCCCTTTGAGAAAACCTATTCGCCGATGAAATACGCCGCGGCACGGCAAAGCGGACCCGGCTCGAACGCTGCCGCCACCGCCCTTGCAAGGTGAACTCGGTTCCGTCCGGCCTGTTCCATAGCGCTGGGGGTTTGAATGAAGAAATTTGCCCGGACGCCGCTGCCGGATAGGGAAAAGCCCCGCCAGATCGGCGGGGCTCCAAGGGTTACATCGGTGCTTACCGGTTACGGCGCCAGCGGATTGTTCGCGGGGAATGCCGCGTCGCGGGTCGGATTATCGATCTGGAAGCTTTTGCCGCCAGTGCGCGTGTCGAGATTCGCGTTGTTCGTCCACACAACATTGACGGTTTCTGTGCTGATATGGCCGTCGAGAACCGCGGTGTTGAATTGCCGAATGTCGCTCGGCACGCTGGTCGCAATCGCTTGATTATTCGTCCAGGTGTTATTGTTACCGACGGCGTTGGACAGCTCACCACGCCACGTGCCGGCAAGATTAGTGTCGAGATTGTTGTTTTGCACGACGTTGGCATTTACCGTGACGCCATCGGTGAAGAACAGATGGATACCGCGCGCGCCATTGTTATAGCTGGTGTTGCCTTGAACCAGCGACTTGAAGGGGTATGCGGTCAAGCCGGACTGAGTGTTTTGGAAATCGTCGAGGATGATGCCGTTGCCATCGGTATGGGAGCCGGCAACGAAAGTTTCGGCATTATCGTGGGACACGTTGTTTTCCACGATGATGTGATAGGTCGCACTGGTGTCGGCGCTCGTCGGGGTGAAGGAAACCGCCCGCGGTTCGTAGATCGAGATCCCCGACATCTGAAAGCCGTTGAAATGCGCGTTGTTGTAGGTCGTGTTGCCGATGATCCAGTACCAATCCTTGAAGAGCGCGCCAATGCCCTCGCCGCCGCAATCATGGATGAGATTGTTGAGTGCCTGAAAATGATGACCCCAGCCGATCAGGCCGCTGCCGTTCGTCACGGGCGACGCGGTCAGGCCGAGATTGCCGCCATCGATTTCGAAACCGTCGACGATCATATAGTCGCCCTCGGCATCGATGACGTCCTGCATGCCGGTTGCGGTGGCGACGATCTTTGCCCCATGCAAATTGGTCGATCGGTAGACGACATAGCCGGTCGGCGAATTGGCCTGGCCGCCATGGTTGAGGAAAATGCTGCTTTGAACCGGATAGGTTCCGTTGGCGACATTGACGCAATCGCCAGCTTGGAGCAGGCCGCTGGCATCAGCATGCGCGAGGGTCTTCCACGGCGTCGCTGTGCTCGTCCCGCCGGCACTGTCGGAACCGGTGGTTGCCACGAACCAATTGCGCAAGCAGGAATAGGACGGCGAGGCCGTGGGGGACGGTGACGGTGACGGGGCGGGCGCGGGCGTCGGCGCAGGTGGGGCGGCCGCCGCCGTTCCAAAGACCGTTACGGTCGCGACGTTGCAGCTTACCGCACCGGCATTGTCGGTCAGGCAAAATGTGAATTTGTCGCTGGCGCTGGTATTCTGGGCAAGCGAGGCAAAGAAACTGCCAGGGGTGTAGGTCACGGTCGACGAACTGATCTGGGTGACCGTGCCGTGCGTGGTCGACGTGCCAAGCGAGTGGATCGATGCCCTTTGTCCGGCCGGTACGATCGCGTGGCTGGTCAATCGAACGTTTAGCGACTGGCTGGCCAACACGGCAGGCGATTGGGCCTCTGCCGTCAGAGTCTGTGCCGCGGCGATATCATTGAAGAATAGTGATCCGGCACCAATGAAAAACCACGCTCCAACGGCCGCAATAAGTCTTCTTTGGCCGTATAATGTGCGTTCTCTCGTGTCAGTCATGCGTTAGTCCTTGTGGGAATTGACGTTCTCGTAATGGAGTGCCTAGAATATAAGACAAAAAAAAACTCCTATTACGATAGTATCTGGTATATTTTACGAAGGTTAACTGAACGTTAATTTGACAAAATCGTCTATACGCCATGCTGTGGCATTTATTGGGCAGTTAGTATTGATAACATATTAGATCTAGGAGGGGCTGAATGCTATAGCATGGAATTAAGAGTGTATTCATGGAAGCTCAACGGTAGCATCTTGTGGATCCACCCTTGAGCAGCGGATCTGCGCGGCACGATTGCTCAGTTGCGAAATGGGGGATTGCGGCCGGTATCGTGACTTCCGTCGGGCGGTGATGTGGCCGGGATCGGTCAAAGGGAGGGGGTGCATCGGACAGCACCGGCGTCCCGTATTGTCCGCGATGCCGAGTTAATCGCGGTCAATGGTGGGTCGGCCCGACATTGGCTGACGGGCGTGGCGACTTTCGAGCCCGAGTCGAAGGGGCGGCGCTCCATGATGATCATCGACGAGCGGGCGCGTCCTCAATCGTCATTGCGTGTGTGCCCACTCGATACCAGCCTGGTTCGATGCCATCTCGCGCGTATGGCACGGGCGCAGGACCGTTGATTTTCGTCGATCGGAATTCTGGACTTGATCGCGCGATGTAGCGGATTTGGGCGCGCGAAAGCGGCGTCAGCGGGCTAAAGCCGTTGGAACTCAGGAGGGAATTGCGGGAAGGCCACTCGACTGAGTGCATTTATCCGGCCGGTGCAGACAGGCGCGGCGGTCATCGGCAATTTGGAAGTTGTGGCGTGTCCTCTTTTTTCTACGGAATTCGCTAGGTACGACTTTAACGCTAAGCCACCTTTTGATAGAATTGTGTCATAAACTGGCGTTTCCAAATCGGTAGCAGGGCTTAATCCTCAATGGCGAGCAAGCGAGTTATGAAATTTGGTCATTGCAAACTGACCGGGAACAAAGGGGCTTTCGTAAAATCTCACCTCATACCGGAGGCTCTTACGAAACCAGAATTACCTGGAATGCCTTTCATTGAGGCTGGCGAGGGCACCCGACCAACCCGCAGATACACATCGTGGTATGATAGTGAACTTGTGACCCAGGTTGGCGAAAATATCCTTAGTGACTATGATAATTGGGCAGTTTCAGAGCTTCGTAGACACAAACTCATTTGGAGTTCATGGGAATCAATCGGATCTCTATCGCCGCCTGATTGGACGCCAGTCAGTTTAGACGGACCTATTGGTCACGGGATACGCACTATCGCTTGCGCGGACCCGGATAAATTTAGACTTTTCTTCCTCAGCGTCTTATGGCGGGCGGCGGCTACAAAAAGACCTGAGTTTCACCAGGTAGCACTAGAAAAAGTCGCGTTAGAGCGTCTCACAGCGATGGTACGCGATGGCAATCCAGGTCCGTTGGACTTTTATCCAGTGAATCTTGTACAGATTTTATCACGGGGACCCGTTCATAACTTCACACCACTAGCCGAAGACAGTATGATGGACCTTGGCTACCCACAACCCTGGAGGCACTATGTATTCCGGTTTTATTTCGATGGATTGATTGTACTCATGCATCGCCCACGCCCGCCCAGTGAAATGCCTGACTTCGGCAAACTGGTTGTCGGGTTCTCCTCCGAGTTGGCGGTCCAGACCATACCGGCTGAGGGGTCTCGCCAACTTCAAAATCTGGCGAAGTTGAGAGAGGACGCGCAGCGTCAGTGGCCCGACAACATGTTTAGACTGGGGAAATAGGGGACAGACCACGGTATTTCGATTTTGTGGCGCGTCAATTAGGTTTTCCTGCCCCAACCACGCCAAACCGGACGCCCGGACGCGGCAAACTTCAGCCGCGTCCGGGCGCCGTTCGCCGTAATCAGGCGAGGTCGAAGCGGTCCAGGTTCATCACCTTGGTCCAGGCCGCCACGAAGTCGGTCACGAATGCCTTTTGCGCGTCGCTAGAGGCATAGACTTCCGCAAGGGCGCGGAGCTGCGAGTTCGAGCCGAACACCAGATCGACCCGGGTTCCGGTCCATTTCACGGCGCCGGTCTTGCGATCGCGGCCTTCGAACACGTCGTCGGAGCCCGCGGCCGGCTGCCATGCCGTGCTCATATCGAGCAGGTTCACGAAGAAGTCGTTGGTCAGAGTCTCTGGCCGCTTCGTGAAAACACCGTGCTGGGACTGTCCGACATTGCCGTTCAACACGCGCAGGCCGCCGACCAGAACGGTCATCTCCGGCGCGGTCAGGGTCAGCAATTGCGCCCGATCGATCAGCAACTCCTCGGCCGAAACCGAGTATTTTGCCTTCTGATAGTTGCGGAAACCGTCCGCCGCCGGTTCCATGACCGCGAAGGAAGCGACGTCGGTTTGCTCCTGCGAAGCATCCGTGCGGCCCGGCGTGAACGGGGCTTCCACAGCGTGGCCGGCGTTCTTTGCCGCTTGTTCGACGGCGGCGCTACCGCCAAGAACGATCAGGTCGGCGAGCGAGACTTTCTTCCCGCCGCTCTGTGCCGCGTTGAACGCCTTCTGGATACCCTCGAAGGTTTCGAGCACCTTGGCCAGTTGGGCCGGCTGGTTGGCCGCCCAATCCTTTTGCGGTGCCAGGCGAATACGCGCGCCGTTCGCCCCGCCGCGCTTGTCGGAACCGCGGAAGGTCGAGGCCGAGGCCCAGGCGGTCGAGACCAATTGTGCGACCGACAGCCCCGAAGCGAGGATCTTGGCCTTGAGGGCGCGGGCGTCGTCCCCGTCGATCAGCTTGTGATCGACCGCCGGAATCGGATCCTGCCACAACAGTTCCTCGGACGGCACTTCGGTACCGAGATAGCGCACACGCGGTCCCATGTCGCGGTGGGTCAGCTTGTACCAGGCGCGCGCGAACGCGTCGGCAAATTGCGCCGGATTCTCGTGGAAACGCTTGGAAATCGGCGCGTAGATCGGATCGACCTTGAGCGAGATATCCGTCGTCGCCATCATCGGCGCGTGGCGAATCGCCGGATCATGGGCGTCCGGCACGGCGGTCTTTGCCGCGGGATCCTTTGGCGTCCATTGCCAGGCACCGGCCGGGCTCTTCGTCAGTTCCCAGTCATAGCCGAGCAGCGTGTCGAAATAGCCGTTGTCCCACTTGATCGGGTCGGGGGTCCAAGCACCCTCCAGGCCGCTGGTGATCGTGTAGACGCCCTTGCCGCTGCCGAAGCTGTTCTTCCAGCCAAAGCCTTGCTCTTCGATGCTGGCCGCCTCGGGCTCGGCACCGACTTGGGCCGCGTCGCCTGCGCCATGGGTCTTGCCGAAGGTGTGGCCGCCGGCGATGAGCGCCACGGTCTCTTCGTCATTCATCGCCATGCGCGCGAAGGTCTCGCGAATGTCGCGGGCCGCGGCGAGCGGATCCGGCTCGCCGTTCGGTCCCTGCGGATTGACATAGATCAGGCCCATCTGCACCGCGGCCAGCGGATTATCGAGAGCCCGGTCACCGCTATAGCGCTTGTCGCCGAGCCAGGTGTCCTCTGCGCCCCAGTAGATATCCTCTTCCGGTTCCCAGACGTCGGCACGCCCGCCGCCGAAACCGAAAGTCTAGAATCCCATCGATTCGAGCTCGCAATTGCCGGCCAGGATCATAAGATCGGCCCCCGAGATCGCATTGCCGTATTTCTGCTTGATCGGCCAAAGCAGGCGGCGAGCCTTGTCGAGGTTTCCGTTATCCGGCCAGCTGTTGAGCGGCGCGAAACGCTGCGTGCCCGAACCGGCGCCGCCACGGCCGTCGCCGGTGCGATAGGTGCCCGCGCTGTGCCACGCCATGCGGATGAACAGCGGCCCGTAATGACCGTAATCGGCCGGCCACCATTCCTGCGAGTCGGTCATCAACGCATAGAGATCTTGCTTCAGCGCCTTGAGGTCGAGCTTCTTGAACGCCTCGGCGTAATTGAAGTCCTTGGCCATCGGATCGGACAAGGAGGAATTCTGATGCAGAATCTTGAGGTTCAGCTGGTTCGGCCACCAATCCCGGTTCGATCTGCCCCCAACGCTCGTGTGTTTGGCGGCTCCGTGCGTTACCGGACACTTGCCAGCGCTCTGGCCGTCATTTCCGTCCATATTTCTCTCCGATCGTAGATACGTTACCTGACCTGGTCCTTCGGTGAAGACCCCGACTGCCGAGGAAGATAATCCGGTTTCCCAGCCAGCGCGATCAATAACTGCCAGACAGCAGCTGTACATGCCCCGCGGATGCGGGCGGCCGCTCGGATTGTCGGTGGCAGACGCACGTGGTAAAATTTCGGCTCCGGCCGATGCTCCCTCGGATGGTCGACAGTGGATAGCTTTAGCGGCATCCAGGTGATAAAGGGAAGCGTTGCGTCTCAATAGATTCGATAGGCATTGCCTATGATGACAGCCGGCCCGCCCCGATGAACCTTCGGGATCTCCGCTATTTGTTGGCCGTGGCCGAACATCAGCATTTCGGCCGGGCCGCCACGGCCTGCGGCGTCAGCCAGCCGACGCTTTCCGTCCAGATCCGCAAGCTTGAGGAACTGCTCGGTGTCGCGCTGTTCGAGCGCACCAACAAGAATGTGGCGCCGACCGCGGCCTGTGAGCGGCTGATCGGCCA
>JBAVTK010000609.1:0-3425 GCA_049696095.1 Aliidongia sp.
GCACCGCCCGAAGCAGCGAGGCGCTGGCGCTGCGCAACGGACGCGGCAGATTCCGGGTCCAGGTCAACAGGCGCCTGCCATGCAGATAGCGGTTATAGCCGGCCAGCAATTCGTCGCCGCCATCGCCCGATAGCGCGACGGTGACGTGGTCGCGGGCGAGCGCGCTGACCAGCACGGTCGGGATCTGCGAGGAATCGGCGAAGGGTTCGTCATACCAGCGCGGCAGATCGGGGATCACCTCGCGCGCATGGGCCGGGGAGACATAGAGTTCGTGATGCTCGGTGCCGAGATGGCGGGCGACGGCGGCGGCATGCGGCGCCTCGTCGAAACCCGCCTCTTCGAAGCCGATCGAGAAGGTCTTGACCGGCCGTGCGCTCTGGGCCTGCATCAGGGCCACCACGGTCGAGCTGTCGATCCCGCCGGACAGCAGCGCGCCCAGCGGCACATCGGCGATCATGCGCCGGCCGACCGCGTCGCGCAGCAGCGCGTCGAACCGCGCGATCGCTTCGTCATCACCGATCTCCCAGCGATCGGCCCGGCCGGCGGAGGCTTCGGCCCGGATGTCCCAGTAGCATCGTTCGGTGACCGCGCCGTCGGGGCCGATTTCGGCGAGATGGCCGGGTGCCAGCTGGCGCAAGCCGCGATGGATCGAGCGTGGGGCCGGCACATAGGCAAAGCGCAGAAAGGCGGCGAGGCTGTCGCGATCGACCTCGCTGCGCCAGGCCGGATGCGGCCGGAAACTTTTGGGCTGCGACCCGAAGAAGAAGGTCTGACCGAACCGGCCGAAATAGAGCGGCTTGATGCCCATCCGATCGCGCACCAAGGTCAGCTTTCGCTCCTGCCGATCCCACAGCGCAAAAGCGAACATGCCGATCAGTTGCGGCACCGTGGCCGCAACCCCCCAAGCCGCGCAGGCTTCGAGGATCACCTCGGTATCGGAATGGCCGCGAAATCCAATGCCGGCCGCGGCCAGTTTGGGCCGCAGCGCCTCGGCATTATAGACCTCGCCATTATAGACGATGACGAAGCGGCCCGAGGCCGAAACCATCGGCTGGCGCCCGGTCGGCGTCAGATCGACAATGGCGAGACGACGGAAGGCAAGCGCCACCCCGGCTTCGCCATCGACCCAGCATTGGGCATCATCCGGGCCGCGATGATCAAGCGTCGCCGCCATCCGGCCGGCCAGATCGGTCAATGTGTCCGATGGCGTGGCCCGCGTGAGATCAAGAAAACCAGTAAGGCCGCACAAAGCTGCTGATCCCTATGCCAGGGAGGTCAAGACGCGAAGGTTATGGTCGAGCGCCTCTCCGCTGTCAAATTCGGTCAAAATCCGCTGTCGGGCAGCACTGCCGAGCGCGGCACGGTCCGCGGCGAGCAACATCGCCCAGCCATCGGCTAGACCGACCGGATCGCCCGGCGGCACGGTGAGTCCGGTCGCACCGATCAGACGGGCGGTATCACCGGTATCGGTCGCGACCACCGGCACGCCGCAGGCCATCGCCTCGGCCACCGCATTGGGAAACCCCTCGCCTTCGAGCGAACTGAGTGTCGCCAGATCGAGCGCGTTATAGGCTGCCGCCATGTCGCACGCATCGCCGGCCCATATCAGTGACGGGCCGAGGCCGAGATCCTCGGCGGCGCTTTTCAACGCACCGGCATAGGATGCGGCACCGCTTCCGATCAGCACGAAGCGGACGGACGGCCGATCCCGGAGCAGTCGGGCGGCGGCGGTCAGGAAAATGTCATGACCCTTCATCGGATCGAAGCGCGCCGCCATGCCGATCAGCGATTCCGTGTCGGCGACGCCCCAGGCGGCACGCTGACGCGCGCGTGCGATCGGGTCCGGCAAGAAATAGTCGGTGTCGATCAGATTGCCGATCACGACCAGCCGCTCGGGCTTCATGCCGCGGCGCAACGCGGCGGCTCGGCCCGCCTCGGAATTGGCGATGATCAGCGCGGCACGCGGCGCCAGCCAGGTTTCGAGCCGATAGACCGCACGCTGCAACCAATCGGTCCGACGATAATCCAGCGACGAACGCAGCCCGAAGACCAGTCGGCAGGGCGGCAGGAAGGGATGCAGCAAGGCGGCAAGTGCCGTCTGTGCCGGCAGGAAGGCATAGAGGATCGCCGGTTTTTCGCGGCGCAGCAGCCGAAACAACCGCAGCACCGGCCCGAGCAGATCCCATCGTCCGCGCTTGCCGAGCCCGAAATGCCGGATTCGGTGGTGATCGATCGCTTGTCCAAGCGGTCCATTGTCGTATAACGTGACGATGCCCACTAAAATATCACGCCTGCCCAGCATATTGGCCAATTGCACGACCTGCCGCTCGGCACCACCGACCGACAAGGTCCGGATCAGGAGGAAAACCATCGGCTTTCCGGGATCGATAGGCTCCGGTACTTGGGCTGACGACATTCTCTGCGCTCGATCGGGCGGCGGGTGTGATGATGCATATCTGTATCGGACAATGGCGCAGCCGGCACATGAAGAAATCGGATGATGGAACCGATGGCCATGGGGAAATGTTCGTGACCACCGTCATCGGAAAGCCCGAAATGCCGATGCCACCGAATTGGACCAGAGCCACCGCCGCCCTCGGTGTCACCGAGCTTCAGGTCGATGGCGAGACGGCTTTACGACCGCACGCCCGGCCAGCCGAGCGCGGACATGTTCGTCCGGCCCGACCGGACATCCAGACGGGTCGGCGTCCGATCAGCATCGTTCATATCATCACAGGGCTCCAAACCGGCGGGGCCGAGCATGCGCTGGAACAATTGGTCGCACGGGCGGATCGGCAGCGCTTCGCAATGCGCGTCGTCTCCTTGCTTGATGTCGGGTCGGTCGGTCCTCGGCTGGCGGCGAGCGGCGTGCCGGTCACGGCGTTGGGCATGCAGCGCCGTGCGGGCGATCTTCTGCGCTTCGGCCGCCTCGTTGCCCTGTTGCGGAAGGATCCGCCCGATATCGTCCAGACCTGGCTCTATCACGCCGATCTGATCGGCCTCCTCGCGGCGCGGCTCGCCGGGGTGCGTCACGTGTTGTGGAATCTGCGCGGCTCCGGGCTGGAACACCAGCACTATGACAATCGATTCCGCTGGGTCGTCCGCATGCTGGCCCGCCTGTCCGCCCTGCCCGATGCCATCATCGCCAATGCCGAGGCCGGACGGACCTTTCACGCCCGCGCCGGATATCATCCGCGGCGCTGGGCATTGATCGACAATGCCATTGATATTGAACGCTTCCGGCCGGATCCCGGCGCGCGCGCGCGGTTGCGGGCCGAATTGTCGTTGGGGCCCGACAGCCGAATCATCGGCATGATCGCGCGCCTGGACCCGATGAAGGACCATGAGACCTTTTTGCGGGCGGCGACCGAATTGGCCGCGTCCGACCTGGATATTCATTTTGTCTTGATCGGACGGGGCATCAC
>JBAVTK010000610.1:0-16153 GCA_049696095.1 Aliidongia sp.
GGATCTCCTTCGAAAGTCAGCTCGCCGCTCTGACCGACCTGGAAATGGCTATCGCGCCAGGTGACTCGATGCCCTAGAAAACTGGTAATAAAGAGGGCAAAAGACAAGCCGTCGCGTACCGGTACCAGTGCTGCGCCAAGCGGAACGAGGCCGAGAGTGGAGCGGCAGGTATAAACGAGGCCCTGCCTGACTGCTAGGCTCGCAGCAAGAGCGAGCCATGCACAGGGCGTGAAGTCGGTGAGCGGCAATGCGATCGCGGCCAGCACCACAGGATTGGTCACGATCGCCGCGGTGAAGCTGGCCACCGGAGTGATGCTGCGGATCGTGCGATGCCAGCGCAGCTCGTGGCGGAACAGGGTGCTGAGATCCGTCTCTTCCACGATATTTTCAACGACATAGGTCGACAAGGCGAGTTTGAGACCGAGACCGCGCACAAGCGTTCCCAGCACATAATCGTCGGCCAACTGATTGATAAAGGCGCCAAATCCGCCGAGGCGCTCAAGCGTGGCGCGGCGCAACGCGATGGTCGCGCCGAAACAACCGATCGCTGAGCCGAGCGTTCTCTCGACCAGCGCCGACGGCAGGAACCAGTAATTGATATTGGCGCAGCCGAGCACGGAACTCAGCCCGCCGACCGGACGGCCTTTATAAAGGCAGGTTACCAGCCCCACACCGGGTTCCAGCAACGGTGCCACCACCTCGTTGAGGTAATGCGGTTCGACCCGCATATCGCTGTCCGCCAGCACCAGAACATCATGCTTGACCGCGGCCATCATATTGGAAAGATTGCATACCTTGAAATTGCTGCCGGGCAGCGCGGCATCGACGACCAGGGCAATATCGACGTCGGGCAGGTCGGCAATCACGCGCCGCGCTATGGCGACCGCCGGATCGCTCTCGCGATGCGCGCCGATGACGATTTGAACCGGTCCGGCATAATCCTGGCGGCAGAAGGAGACGAGGTTTTCATAGAGACCGGCATCCAAGCCGCAGACCGGCTTCAGGATCGTCACAGCCGGGTGCTCCCTCAAGGCGGGCGCCGAACGATTGGCGAAACGCCGCACCGCCAGGATTGCCACCGACAAATAAGAGACGCCCATCAGGCTTGCGACCATCGCGACGCCGCCCAGTACGTAAAATATCGTCAACACGCTCTGGAGCTTTCCCGTTCGACCGAACCCGAAATTACGCACCCCGAGTTGCGGAGGGCGTGGTGCATGCTGTCCATTACCGCCTTAACCGAAGCAAAAGCAAATCATCCCGATCACGGTGGGCATTTTGCGTCCGGTTTCCCGATGCCTTTGTCGCCGCGGTTGACGCCAACTGTCAAGCGATCACGTAGGATGCTACCGCGCGAGAGCCGGTCGTTTCGCTCATGTCCCGGTCCCGTTCAACACCACTAGGGCCCTTCCGACCGCCGTGATCACGCCCGTCCAGTCGCCTGGACGCGTCTGGCGGAACTGCCGCAGGGTCGGGTACCAGGGACTGTCGGTGCGATCCAACAGCCAAAGCCAGTGTGGATCGAAGCGATTGAGTAGCCAAACCGGCTTGCCCAGCGCCCCGGCCAGATGAACAACCGCAGTATCGACGCCGATGACGAGATCGAGGCCCGCGATCAGAGCGGCCGTATCGGCGAAATCGTCAAGCTCGCCAGTCCAGTCAACGAGCCGCAACGGCGGCGGCTGTCCCATCCAACCCTTTTGCAACGAAACGAACGAGATCCCCGCGATCGTGCCGAACGGTGCCAGCAGATCGGGTGAAATCGAGCGGCGTTGGTCTTCGGCATGCACCGGATTTCCGGCCCAGACCAAGCCGACCCGCAAACCGGGCAGTTGTTCGAGCCGGCGCCGCCAGACCGCAACATCATCGGGCACCGCGTGGAGGTAAGGCGTGGCAGCGGGTATGGTTCCAAGAATGGTGCCGAAAGCGAGCGGAAGGCTCATCACCGAGCATTGCAGGTCGAAGGCCGGCAGTGCATCGCCGCGGCTTACCATTCTGTACTGTCGGCCGAAACCATTCAGCAGGCGGCACAATTCCGGCGGCACTTCGAGAATAAGCCGCGTCTCGGGCGGAAATAGCGGTAAATATCGGCAGGCGAGAATCGTGTCGCCGGCTCCTTGTTCGGCCTGGAGCAGCAGCACCCGATCGCCGGTTGCCCCGCCACTCCAGCGCGGAACAGCGGGTGGCGACGGGGCGGCCGACAGATGATGTCGCTCTTCGTACAACGGCCATCCGGCCTCAAAGCGCCCGGTCAGCAGCAGCAATCCGGCCATATTATAACGCAGTTGTGATGCGTTCGGGGCAAGGTGCAAGCCGGCGCGCAACGCCGCCTCGGCTTCAGCGGTTCTGCCGAGATTGCGTAGCGCGCCCGCCAGATTGGCGTAGGGATCGACATAACGGGCGTCGAGGCGCAGAGCGGCATGAAAATGCCCCAGAGCCTCTTCCGGACGATCCTGTGCGACCAGGGCGACCCCCAGATTATTGTGCGCCTCGACATGGCGGGCATCGAGACGCACGGCTTCGCGATAATGCCGCTCCGCATCGGCCGGGCGGCCCATTTGGCCTGCGAGCGCGCCCAAATGGTTCTGGGCATTGGCATGGTGCGGATCGAGCCGCAATGCCTTGCGATGGCAACGACCGGCCTCATCGAGCCGGCCGAGCGCGCGCAAAACCAGGCCGAGATTGTCATGATAATCGGCGATGCGCGGCCGCAGCGTGATTGCGCGCCCGACGAGATCGGCCGCCACCTCGTTGCGCCCGCTCTGCGACGCTAGAATCCCAAGATAATTGAGGCTGTCGGCATGGCGCGGATCGATCGCCAAGATCTGGCGATAACCGGCTTCCGCCGCAGCGAGGCGGCCCGCACGGTGCAGCGCCTGCGCCTGCCGAAAGCGATCGGCGAGAGGTTGTGCGGTCAATGCCGCGTCACCGTTGCTGGTGTCGCGCGCGGCTGCACCTCGTTCGAGGTGTCGGCACGTGGTGTCCCTGGTAACAAGCGCCGTGTCGGGGCCCAATTTGGGCTATTTGGCGCCAGCAAAGGCAGCGTTACAATTACGCGCAAGCCAGGGCAATTATCGGCCAACACCACCTTGCCGCCATGCAATTGGACTACAGCCCGCGCAAGGCTGAGGCCGAGGCCATTGCCCGGTGTTGTCCGGCTGGTCTCCAACCGGACAAAGCGGTCGAATACCCGCTCATGCGATTCGGCCGGAATACCCGGCCCGGAATCGGCGACCACCAGACGAGCGCCCTCCCCGGTCGCGCTCAGCATGATGTCGATGCGGCCGGGCGCCGGTGTATATTTGAGTGCGTTTTCGACCAAATTGGCCAAAGCGCGCGACAAGAGATGCCGGTTCCCGCGCAACTCCAACCGCTCGTCCGGCAGCGTCGCCGCCAGACTCAACCCTTTCTCGTCGGCTGACGGTTCGTAAAGCTCGACCAGATCGCCGACCAGATCGACCAGATTCAATTCGCTCATCACGGCGCGCGGGCTGCCGGCCTCGGCCTCGGCGATGTCGAGCAAAGCGTTGAAGGTGGCGAGCAAATGGTCGAGTTCCTCAGTCGATTGCTGAAGCACCTCACGAAAGTAGTCGATCCCTTCGTCGGCCAAAAGCGCCACTTCGATCCGGCTTCGCAGGCGTCCCAGGGGCGAGCGCAAATCATGCGCGATATTGTCTGTGACCTGGCGCATGCCGGCCATCAGCCGTTCGATCCGGTCGAGCATCAGATTGAGATTGCATGCAAGCCGATCGAACTCGTCGCCGCTGCCCTTGACCGGAATTCGGCGGCCAAGTTCGCCGGCCATCACACGATCGCTTGCTTGATTGATCGTCTCGATCCGGGCCAGCACGCCGCGGCTCATCAGCAAGCCACCGCCGAGGCCGAGCGCCAAAGTCAGCGCCGCCGCCCAGGACAAAGCCTCGATCATCCGGTTCTGAAAGGCCAGCCGTTCCGCCAGATCGCGCCCGACCAGCAATTGATATCCGCCACTTAACAGAAAGCTCGTGGCTTGCGCGACGTGATGGCGCGCACGGGCAGCGGCCGGGTCGAGAGTGAACCGCATCCATCCATCCGGCCCGACGGTGGCGTCCGGCCAGCCCGACAGATTGCCGGCCAGTACATGCTGGCGCTGATCGGTCAGAAGATAGAGCATCGAACTGCCCCGGCCTGGATCGCTGCGCTCGCCGATGACGGCGATCAGCCCAGCCAGGCCGCGCTGCTGATATTGCTCGGCCAGACCGGTGATTTCCGCATCAATGGTTTCGTCGGTCTGCTGATCAGCATAGAACACGGTGTGGTAGTAAACGAGGCCCAGCACGGCCAGCACCGAGACCGCGAAGAGACCGAAATAAAACAGCGCCAGACGGAAGGTACTGGTGCGAAAAAGCTCAATCAACCGTTCTCAGGCAATAGCCCGCTCCCCGCACGGTATGCAGCATCGGCCTCTCATAGCCCTTGTCGATCTTCTGCCGCAGCCGGCTGATATGGACATCGATGACATTGGTCTGCGGGTCGAAATGATAATCCCAGACCTGCTCCAGCAACATTGTGCGGGTCACGACATGGCCCGCATGGCGTGCGAGAACTTCGAGTAGTCGGAACTCGCGAGGCAGCAACTCGATTTCCGCCCCGCCGCGCCGCACGGAGCGTGCAAGCAGGTCGATCTCCAACTCGCCGACCCTGAGCTTCGTTTCGATCGTGGGTCCGGTGCCGCGACGCATCAACGCTTCGAGCCGCGCCAGCAATTCGGAAAAGGCATAGGGCTTCGTCAGATAGTCATCTCCGCCCGCTTTCAGCCCGCGCACGCGATCATCCACCCCATCGAGTGCCGACAGGATAAGAACCGGGGTGTGATTGTTGGATGCGCGTAGCGCGGCGACAATGGCCAAACCATCCAAGCCAGGCAGCATGCGATCGATGATCATGGCATCGAATCGTTCGCTGGTCGCCAGGAACAGCCCCTGACGACCATCTTCCGCATGATCGACGGTATGGCCGCTTTCCTGGAGACCCTTGACCAGAAAGGCCGCAGCCTCGCGGTCATCCTCGATGACAAGGAGTTTCATGGACGACCGCTTCGCAAAAGGGGATCAAGGCTAGGCGTATCCCGCGGGAGCCGCCTAGCCAACGGCACTCAGCCGTTCTTTTCTTCCGGCTTGAGGGCGATGAACCGATTGACGCCATGGCGGTTCAACAGCAGCAAAATCGATTTCGCCTCCTTGCTGTCGGCCTTGTCCGGCTTGACGGCCGACACTTGATCGATGACCTCCTCGGGCTTGCCGACAGTCTGGCCGTTGACCTTGACGATCACATCGCCGGCAAGAATGCCGTTATCGGCGGCCGGGCTGCCATCCCGCACGCGGGAGATCAGCACGCCGTCAATATTCTTCTGGATGCCCAGACGCTTGCGCGCATCGGCATTGAGCGGCGCCAACGACAGGCCGAGCGAGGCCATCCGGTTGGATTTGTCGCCATCGTCACCTTTGGCACTGGCAACCTTCGTATCGTCCATCTGACCGACACTGGTCGATAGCGTGACCGTCTTGCCGTCACGCAGCACGACCATGTCAACTTTCTTGCCGATCCCGGTTTCGGCGACAATTCGCGGCAGATCGCGCATTTTCTCGATCGTCTTGCCGTCGAATTTCTCGATCAGATCGCCGACCTTGACACCGGCCTTGGCGGCCGGGCTGTCGTCATTGACCTGAGCCACCAGAGCGCCGATCGGATGATCAGGGTCGAGGCCCATCGACGAAGCGATCTCGGAGGTCACTTCCTGAATCTGCACGCCGAGGAATCCGCGATCGACATGACCGGTCGAGCGCAACTGATCGAGCACAACCTTGGCAGCGTCGGACGGGATCGCGAAGCCGATGCCGACCGACCCGCCATTGGGCGAATAGATCGCGGTGTTGATGCCGATCACGTCGCCATCGAGATCAAAGGTCGGGCCGCCGGAATTGCCGCGGTTGATCGAGGCATCGACTTGCAGGAAGTCGATGTAATTGCCGTCTTCGGCCTGACGGCCGCGGGCCGAAATGATGCCCTTGGTCACCGTGCCGCCGAGCCCGAACGGATTGCCGACGGCAAACACCCAATCGCCAACCCGTGCCTTGTCGCTATCGCCGAATTTGACGAAGGGCAAGGGCTTCGGCGCTTCGATCTTCAACAGCGCCAGATCGGTCTTGGCGTCCTTGCCGATGATCTTGGCGACGTGGCGGGTATTGTCCTGAAAGATCACCTCGACCTTGTCAGCCGTGCCGACCACATGGTTGTTGGTCACGACATAGCCGGCCGGATCGATGATGAAGCCGGAGCCGAGCGCCATGACCCGACGGCTCGGCGCCTGCATGCCACCATGCCGGTTTTGCTGCTGCTGCTCGAAGAAGCGGCGCAGCAATTCATCGAACGGGGTTTGCGGATTGCCCTGCTGCGGGCGTTGCAACTGATCGGGATCCTGGTCCTGATCGTCGTCGCCATTATCGGCCTCGTCGTCCGGGGCGGCACCGGTCGGGCCGGCGTGTTGGACGACCGAAATATTGACGACCGCCGGCATGACCTTTTCAACGACCGGAGCCAGGCTCGGCAGCCTTTCGCTAAGACTGGTCCCGCTACCGCTGTCCGCCAGTGCCGATGCCAAAGGACCGGTCGCCAGACAAGTGCCGAGCGTCAGAGCCAGAGCCAGCCGAGTCACGCCGGATCGTGACGGCAGGTGCCGTTTTAGAGAATCATACTGTGCCATGAAAGGATCGCCTCCTGAAACCTGAACCCAATTGCGCCTCGCATCCCCTCGAGACGATTAGCTCATATATGAAGATAGGCTCCGCTACCTGAAATCATCCCGTCCGCTGCATTAAATCGCTGTCACGTTGGCAAATCGATTCGTAGTATGGCCGCTCCGTGATGTCGCGAACAGATCAAAATCGTGTGTTCGCATGGCGTTCGCAGCCGGGTCCCCGGCGAAGCATCAGACACAATGTCGCAGATCGACCGAGCCGTCCGATTTTGCTGACCTCGATATGATCCGCTCGACGACCGCGCTCGACCAATCGCTTTCGACGCTTGAAATCCTGACGATTAGTTAGGATGAATGGGTATTGCTGTACGGATCGCACGCCATCGTGCTTCTGTGCCGGCAGAGCGGTGTCGGCGACAGGCGACGGGGAGGAAGACGGTCCGAATGGAAGAAATTCAGCGGCTCATCCATGAGTACCGCGAAGGGTTCTATTTGATCACCGTGATCTGGACCTTTTTCGAGGGCGAAACCTTCGTCCTGCTCGCCGCCGCCGTCGCCGCCAACGGCTCGATCGACCCGATCAAACTGACGCTCTGTGCCTGGCTCGGCAGTTATCTGGGCGATCAAACTTGGTTTTTTCTCGGCCGAAAATGCGGCCCGCTCCTGCTGCGCCGGTTTCCGGATTGGCAGCACAGCATCGACATGGTTCATCGCTGGCTGGAGCGCTGGGGCACCGTGTTCATTCTGACCTTCCGCTTCGTCTATGGCGTGCGGAACTTCTCGTCCATCGCGATCGGGCTGAGTGATCTCAGCATCGCGCGCTTCATGACGCTGAATTTCATCGCGGCCGGCATCTGGGCCGTGACCTTCGTCAGCGCCGGCTATCTGTTCGGCCATGAACTCGGCCGGATGATGGGAAGCTGGGCCGAAACGATCGAACTGGCGGCGCTGGGCGTGTTCCTGCTCGCGATGGCGACGATCCTGCTTGTCACCCGCTGGCGCTCGCGCCGCGCCAAGCGTGTCGCTTTGCTCCCGGCCGAGCGGCCGTAAGCGGCGTCAGTCCCAGTCGAGGCGCTCGGCGTGGTCGTCCTGACGGCGCGCATCGTCTTCGTAGCTTCCCGCCAGCGTGTTGAGGGCCTTTGCGGTGCGCATGTACTCATAGGCCAGGGCGGCGGCCCAGTCCCGATATCGTTTCGCCTCGTCGCGCTCCAGATCACCGCCATCGCCATACATTCGGGTCGTCACGCCTCGTCGATTCCGGCGCCCAATCACAAAACCCGATTCGAGATCGTCGCTCTTGGTACGGTCGATCGCCGAACGAACCGCCTCGGCCGGCCAGATCCCATCGGCACCGACCGGCGCAGCCGAAAGGACGTTCCCGATGCAGAAGTCGGCGCCTTCCGCACGCCCGATCGCCTTGGCGCCGGCCCTGGCCTCGTCGATCCAGCTTTTGAGCGCATCGGCATCGATCGTGCCGTCTTCACCCGTACCGGGGACGCGATTCCAAATCCGCAGGAGGTGATAGGCTTGCTTGGCGACCACCTGGCGCTGAGCCAAATTCTCTGGCGGATCTTCGATAACGTCGCTGTCTTCGTTCGGTTTGTCGATCGCTTGCAACATTTGGATGAAGAGCGATGGCTGGGTCGCAAGCGCCTTGAGCAGAGCCTTCGCCGGCCGTTGTGAGTATTCCAAAACCCGAAGGTAGGACCATTCCAGCGCAGTAAGCGTGGCTTCGGACACATCGGGCGCAGTGTCGAGGCGCGTAAGTATCTGTGTCACGTAGTGCTGGAACATCACAGGGTCGTTGGAGCCCACTGCCTCGGAGACAGGTTGGCGAATGGCCTCCTCAAGCAACCTTACCAAAGCAGCGGTCGGCAGTGTCTTGCTGCTGTCTCGGCTCGCCCAAGGGAGCACATGGCGCGCGCGGCCAACCTCAATCAGTTTGTAGGCCGCGAATTCGAGATCGGCACTATCGCCATCCGGCCAGTAGATTGGCGCTCGCGTCCAATAGTCTCTCTCCAATGACGTACCCAGGCTGCGCGCCACATCCCATGTCCCACGCCGCTGCGGCAGCGCGCATAGGATGGTCAGAAGCGCTTCGTCACCCCACTGGCCTTGCTGCGCTTTTTGGATTAATGCCGCAGCCCAAGGTCCATTCCGCTTGTGAAAAAGAATGATGATCACGCCATGTGCAACCTCTCGATCGCGAGGATTGTCGCCGATGAGGGATCTTTGCAGTGCAGCCTCAATGTCGGCGTCGTCAAGCCCCGCTTCGGCGAGCGCCTTACCGACATCTCCGGCATCGGGCAGGGCGCGCGCCAATGCGAAAACCCCGTCGAGACCGCGCTCGGCGAAAACTGCCTTGATCGCCTTGCGGCGCTCCGCATCGATTTCCAACTGGTCGGTTTGCCAACCTTCGGGCGTCGGGTGAGGGAGACGGACGGGCGTCTCGAAGAGCCATGCAACGCGCTCGACCGGATCGGCCGGGGCAAGACGCTCGTAAATCTGTTCCAGGCGATCGAGTTCCCCGGCCGGGAGTGCCCAACCGGCATCGCGAAATTGGCGATGATGATGCAGGAGGTTACGGATTGTGGTCCGCAGCATCTTGCGATCCTTGGGCGGACGGATGGCGTTCTCGACCTCGGAGAGTTTGTCGATGACGGTCATTCGATCCGGCGCCACGTTGCCGAGCCGATCGAGCAAGGATTCCCAGCGCGCCACGCTGGTCCCGACATCCTCTCGCAGCCGCTCCGAAATGGCTTGCGCCCCCTTGCCCACAAGGGCGTAGGTGACCTCCTCCGGTTGCTCGGTCGAGAAATCCCGCCATCGTGCTGGTGGCGCCGGCGAGAACGAGTCGTAGCCGCCGGGAAGGATGCCCAGCATCAGCTTCCAGGCCGCATTGCTCTCATCGTGGCGGATGAGATCAAGGACGCGAAGGCGCTGGTCCAACGTCGCATGGGTTTGCGGTGACCACAGAATGTGGATTTGGCGCAGGCTGCTGGCTGGGCGGTTCCTAAAACGTCCATCAGGATCAGGATCGATCGTATCCAACCGCGCCAGGGCCAGGGAGACACGAGGAAGATGGTCCGGGGACCAAGCCAGGGACTCCAGCGCCCAGAGCAGGTCGGACAGATGTTCCCCGCCGAAAAACGGGGCACCATCCGTTCCGAACAGGACTTCGACCGGCGGGTCATTCTGGTCAAGGCTGTGCTCAAGCGCGTCCAGAAAAGCCGTCGGTGATGCTTCCGCCAAGAGCCGAAAGCTGTCGGACAGGGACCACCAGCGTTGCCGATCCGCTCCGTGCAGCAACGTGCAGACAATGGCGTCGGCCCGCCTGGAAGCGGCGGAAACCATCTGGACCTTGCCACCCCAGAGTGCCAGCAGGATCAAAACCTCGCCGATGCCATGGCGGAGCGATGCCGAGAACTTCGGCATGACCCTTTTGATGTCAGCGAGCCATCGCTCGTCTGGCTCCATTTCGTAGCGCGGGTCGGCCGAGCCCAGTACCGCGATTGCGACGGCTTCGAATTGGCTGATATCCGCCGGAGACAGATAACGCGCAAGCAGCATCCACGCGTCATGGACCGACGCCATCCGCCAAATCGGGCCGATTTTTCTCAGCGGTTGGTCGAAGGTGCCGAAATAGGGTGTCAAACCCCTGGCGAATTCGTCATAGGGGCAGTCAGCCAGCCGGGCCAACTGCGCCTGATCGGCCGGCGCTGTCTCGTCCCAGGAACCTGCAAGCATCGCGGCTAGCAGCGACCGAGGCGGTGGTTGCTGCGCCCAAGCCGGCAGGCGTCCGGGGGCCGCCGGGATCAGGCGTCGGAGAATGGCGAGGCTGCGTCCGCAATCGCGCGCCAGAGCTTGAGCCCTCGCCTCGGCGATGCCCGTCTTGACCAGCGCATGCTTGATGCCGTCGCGGGACGGTCGTCCAAGCTGGTGTGTCTCCCCGGCGGTGTTCGGCGTGCCGTCATAGGCGAGCAGCACATAATGCCCCTTCTTCACGATACGCTGGGCGAGGCCGGGGGCGGGATCGGGCAGGACAATGATCAGCGGTGGTGCCGCATCGGCGATCATTCGCGCTGCTTCGGCGGTCTCAGCAACGAGACAGCGCGCCCGATAATGCGCGGCGATGTCGGGCGGAAGCATCTGAAGTGTGGCGTGGAAGAATGAAACAGCTTCCTCGACCGTTTCGGCTTGCAGCGCGTGAACCGAAGGGTCGGAGCGCAGCCAGCGCAGGAGATCCGCGGCCTCTTGGTCGCGATCACTCAGGACCAAAACGGGCGTGAGCGGCCATTGGGTTGCCAGCGACCATTCTTCCCACATCTCGTCGAGTTCGCGCGTTCCGGGCGGGCGTTTGCCCAGATGCTTCGCCAGCCACAGGCCGACGACAGGATGAAGTTCGATCCAATGGACCAGATCAGTACCATCATAGACGCGCACATTTCGCCAAACACCCTCCTTGCGCCGTGCCTCGGCCCACTCATCCTTTTCGGACCAATGGCGCGGCGTGACGAAGATGAAGGTCGAGTTCGCCGGAACGATCACGCCAGGCTTGGCGGTTCGCTTCTCGTAGTCGTCTGTTGCCTTCCCTTTGATTTTCTCGCGCTTGGTTCCGATTTCCCACGCCGCCCAACCCTCCGGGACATAGAGACTGGCCTGATCCGCCCGTGTCGTCCCGTCCCAGCCGGAGCGCAGGACGTTTTCGTCAGACGGAAAATGAAGATCGACGGCCGCGCCATGGGTCGCGCGAATGAGCTTGCTCAGAAGAGCCGGCAAGTTCGCGACGCGGTCGAAGTGAGACCACGTGGCCAAATCGTCGGCGTTTACCCATCTTGGCGGGCTGCCCGCCCCGGTCGGCGATGCGAGCCTTGGCGGGTGCGGGCCGATCATTGCCCCGGTGGGGAGAAAATGGACACCGGCTTTTTCCAACGCGCCCCGGATCGCTTGGGCATTATTCGCCATCGGCGTACGATGGCCGCGTTCGAAGTCGGCGACGGTCGAGACCGCGACATTCGCCTGCTTCGCCAGATCCTGTTGCGACCACGCCAAAAGTGCCCGCGCGGCACGAACATGCTTGGGGGTTAGATCGGCGGGCTCGCGTGGGGGCTCTTGCATCACGGTCATATGAAACATATGATGTCCGATGAATTTTTTCAAGCAATCTCTTTTGTTGGCAAGTTTTGATTTTTGCCTACATTATATAACAATCATGCCGGAAGCTCAGATCTCTCTTCGGACCCGCACCCTCGCCCTCGCCGAGGCACGGGGGATCGCGCGCGCGCGTGACTTCAAAGCCGCCGGTATTCCGCTGGTCTATCTCCGGCGCCTGTGCGACGACGGCAGTCTGGTCCGTCTCGGGCGAGGGCTTTATCAACTGTCCGAGCATGTCGGCAGCGATATCGCCCATGATCTGGCGGAGGCTGCCCGGATGGTGCCGAACGGTATTATCAGCCTCGCCAGCGCGCTGCGCTACCACGGGCTGACGACACAGCTTCCGCACGCCGTCTGGATGACGATTCCGCACAAGGCCCGGACGCCGAAGCCCACCTCGCTCCGGCTCGAAATCGTCCGGGCAACGGGTACCGTCCTGACGGCCGGCATCGAGCACGTAAAAATCGAAGGAGTCTATGTGCCGATCTATGGCGTCGCCAAGACGATCGCCGATTGCTTCAAACATCGCCGGCACATTGGCGCGGATGTTGCCATTGAGGTGCTGCGCGACGGGCTGCGCCAGAACAAGACCACCCCGACCGAAATCATCACCTATGCCGCTATTGACCGGGTTGCAAATCTGGTGCGCCCTTTCCTTCAGGCGCTCCAATGAGCCTGAAGGATGTCGGCGCCTCGGTTCAGCGCCGCCTATTCAATCATGCAAAGACGCATGGTGAGAGTAATCAACGGATTCTGACCCGCTTTGCGATCGAGCGCCTGCTCTATCGCCTCGGTCGCACGGCCGCCGCCAGCGAACGATACATGCTCAAGGGCGCCATGCTGTTCGTCACTTGGCCACAGCATGCGCTCAGACCGACGGGCGATCTTGATCTCCTTGGCCATGGCAATCCTGATCCTGACGCGATCGGCCAACTTTTCTTCGAAATCTGCACCGTCGACTATCTTGCCGACGGTATAGTCTTCGATCCAAAGACTATTTCTGTCGAACCGACCCGCGCGGACGACATCTATCAGGGTATCCGGCTCACGCTACGGGCTCGCTTGGGAACGGCCGTGATTCCTGTCCAGGTGGATATCGGTTTCGGGGACAGTGTTTTTCCTCATCCGAAGCGGCGGGCCTTCCCTTGCCTCCTCCCGGAGATGCCGGCGGCGGCCCTCTTGATGTACCCGCCAGAGACCGTGATCGCGGAAAAATTCGAGACGATGGTGCGGTTCGGCGAAGCCACCAGCCGAATGAAGGATTTCCATGACATTTGGGTCACGACCCGTACCTTCGATTTCGACTTGGCGACGCTCGTCCAGGCCGTCGGCGGCACCTTGACACGTCGTCACGTCGTGGCTCCGACCGGTATTCCATTTGCGCTGACCCCCGACTTCGGTGAGATGCCAGACAAACAGAGTATGTGGACAGGCTTTCTTCGGCGGAGCCCACCAGCGCTTCCGCCGCCACCGCTCGCCATCGTGTTGGAGGATTTGCGCCGCTTCTTCGGCCCCGTGATCGCCACACTCACGCTTCCTGAGAGCGCAAAAGGCGCCTGGAGCCACGATCGCGCCCTGTGGGCGTGAGGTTTCGGCTTGGCCGGAAATTGTTCAGCGTCACCCTGCCCCGGCGATCTCCGCCGCCTTCTTCACCAGCACTTCGGCCTGACGGATCGAGGCCAGATCGATCAGCCTTCCATCAAGCGCCACCGCCCCGCGCCCCTCGCGCTGCGCCGCTTCCATTGCCGCCAGGATGCGCTTGGCCTTGGTCACTTCGGCTTCCGAGGGCGTGAACATCTCGTTGCCCAATGCCACTTGCGACGGGTGGATCGCCCATTTGCCTTCGCAGCCCAGCACGGCCGCCCGGCGCGCGGCGGCGCGGTAGCCTTCGGCGTCGGAAAAATCGCCGAACGGGCCGTCGATCGGGCGCAAGCCGTTGGCGCGCGCCGCCACCACCATGCGGGCGATGGCATAGTGCCACATATCGCCCCAATGGGTCAGGCGGTGTCCTTCGGCATCTGCGTCGGTCAGGATCGCATAATCCGGGTTGGCGCCACCGATATTGGTCGTACGCGCCTTGGTCGAGGCGGCATAGTCGGCGACGCCGAAATGCAGCGATTCGATGCGCTTCGACGCTCCGGCGATCGCCTCGATATTCTGCATGCCGAGCGCGGTCTCGATGATCAGTTCGAAGCCGATCCGGGTTTTGAACCCCCTCGCCGCTTCGATCTGGCTCACCAGCATGTCCAGCGCATAGACGTCGGCCGCGGTGCCGACCTTGGGGATCATGATCAGATCGAGCTTGTCGCCGGCTTGTTCGACGACATCGACCACGTCGCGATACATGAAATGCGTGTCGAGGCCGTTGATCCTGACCGAAACGGTCTTGCCGCCCCAGTCGATCTCGTTCAGCGCCCGAATGACGTTGCCACGGGCGTCGATCTTGTCGTCGGGCGCCACGGCGTCCTCAAGATCGAGGAAAACGATATCGGCCGCGCCCTTGGCCGCCTTGTCGAACAGCTTGGGCTGGCTGCCGGGCACGGCAAGTTCGCTGCGATTGAGGCGCGGGCGGGCCTGATCGATCAGGGTGAAGCTCATGGGACCGGTTCCTCCAAGCTGGGGGCAATCTTCCGCAAACAACGCAGCTTAAGATTCGAAGCAATGGAACATGAATTTCATGGATTGTCCCGATTTGCGGCCATCCGTGATCCGGCGTCGCTCGTCAATCCGGCCAGCGCTTGTGTAGCCAGAACCACTGACCCGGATCCTCGCGGATCCAGCGTTCCAGCTCCTGATTGATGCGAATCAGCGTCGTCCTGGTATCGGCGTGGCGGTCTCCGGTTTGGGCGATTTCGGTCGGCGGCGAGACGCTGAGACGGAAATGCGCACCGCCGAGGCGGGTCGCGCGGATCATGAGGATGGTACAATCATATCGCGCCGCGAGCTCGACCACGCCCGAGGCAGTCCAGGCATCTCGGCCGAAGAACGGCACGGGAATGCCATCATTCATCTTTTGATCGATCAGCAGGGCGATCGTGTCTTTGGCCTTGAGCGCCTTGATCAGTTGCCGCGCGCCGGCCGCTCCCTTGGGAATGGTACCGCAGCTGAAGTCACGGCGAATTCGGTCCATCAAGGCCGCGACGATCGGGTTATTCGGCGCGCGGTAGACCAGCGTGGTGGGCAGGCCCGCTTGAATCGCTGCGATACCCGGAGCTTCCCAATTGCCGTAATGTCCACCGATGAAAATGATCGGCTCGCCACGCGCACGGGCGGCATCGACATGCTCCATACCGATCACGTCCAGCCTGGTACCCGGCACGAAGCAGCGGATCTCGCCGAGATGCGGGTACTCGGCGATAACCCGGCCGAGATTGTCCCACATCTTGACCACGACCCGCGCGCGCTCGGCCGCCGACAAATCCGGCATCGCCCGTTCGAGATTACGCTGCGCCCGCTTGGTGATACCGAGCCGCGGCCCGATCGTGCGCGCGATCCAGCCGCCGAGTGCCGAGGCGACATCGATCGGCAGAGCCTTGAACAGCGCCATGATGGCGATGGCGGCGGCGCCTTCGATCCGTTCGGACCAGCGCGGCGGGCGGGTTGGTTGGGCAATAGCGGTCATGGCTTCGGCAAAATCGGCGTGATCAGCTGTTCGACAATGCGGCGATCCGCGTCGCTCGTCCAGGCCAGAGCGACATTGAGCGTCTCGATCTGGTCGCGCAAGGCCGGCGGCAGGCGCAACCGGTCCTTGGCGGTGGTGACGGTGACGGCGCCGGCCGCATCGGCTGCGGCCAGAAGCGCCGCGATGCCGGCCTCGGTATAAGGGTGATGATCGGGAAAGCTGCGCGTCTCTATTAGATCGGCCCCCAGTTCTGCCAACGTCTCGAAGAATTTCCCCGGCCGACCGATCCCGGCGAAGGCGAACACCCGCCGCCCGGCCCAGCGCGCGGGATCGGTTTCGGGGACCAAGCGTGCCCGCGCGACCGGCAGCGTGCCGACGAGCCGCTCGGCCAGACCAAACCGGTCCTCGCCGATCAACACCGCGCCATGGACGCTGTTCAGACCGCGCCCAAGCGCCTCACGCAACGGCCCGGCCGGCAAGACCCGGCCATTGCCGAAACCATAGCCGCCATCGATCGCGATCAGGCGCAGATCCTGGGCGAGTGACGGATTCTGCAAACCATCATCCATCAGCAGGATCTGCCCGCCGCTCGCCACTGCCAGCGCGGCACCGGCCACCCGATCACGCGCCACGATCACCGG
>JBAVTK010000611.1:0-3600 GCA_049696095.1 Aliidongia sp.
GTGCTGGCGATCCGCGCGGCCTGTGCCGCCGCCGGCAGCCCGCGCCTGCCCGGCATCGATCTCTATGTGACACTCGAACCCTGCCCATTGTGCGCCGCCGCCATCGCCTTCGCGAGGATTCGCCGGGTCTATTACGGCGCCTATGACCCCAAGGGCGGCGGTGTCGATCATGGGCCGCGTTTCTTCGAGCAAGCGGTCTGTCATCACCGGCCGGAGGTTTATGGTGGGCTCCAGGAAAGCCGCGCGGCGGCGTTGCTTAGAGCGTTCTTTCAGGCGCGGCGGTGAGCGGACGCGACGCATCCATGCACAGCGTCCCCGCGCGGAAGCCGCGCAGGGTGGGAAAGCGGGAGAAAGCTGCAATCCTGGTGAACCGGTTGGTCACGGCGGCCCGGTTGCCGCGGCGGCGCCGGACCGGGTGCTGGAGGTCGATGGTTTACGCGCCGGCCGGACCGGCGGCCAGACGGCATAGGGTGAACCCGGCGGTTTGGTCGCCATCTCGTCACGCGCCCAATCGGCATCGACCCAGCGCGTCCAATCCGGTGTCACACCCAGATCGCGGCAGATCCGCGCGATGATCTCGCCGATCGAGCGGGTGCCGCCGAGCGCGTAATCATCGAAATCCAAAAGGCGTTCGCGCCACTCATCTTCCAGCCGCTCGCGCTCGTTCCCATCCTCGCCGGCGTCGTCATCGTCATCGCCGGCTGCGGCATCAAGCGTCGCGTCGATGACGCGCTTGACCTTGTCTCGCTGATAGGCCCGGTGCTGGTCGCGCGCCTCGGTCGCGCGCCGCGCCCGATCGGCGGCACTCGCTTCGCCTTGCCGCCGGTGATCCTCTTCCAGCCTGGTATGGAGCGCGATCGCGATGCGCACTGCACGTGTGAGGCGCGCAAAGGCCCGCGCCAGCGCGTCGGAATCGCGGCTCGGCTTGGCCGGTGGCTCGGGCGCCGGCTCGGCCACCGCCTGGTCGCGCACATCGCGGGCCATCTCCATGCCCATCTCAGCCATTTCCCGCAACATGCCCAATTTCCACCCGATCTCCGCCGCCACCGGATCTTCCGGGCGAGCGTGACTCTCCGAGCGATCCGGGGCGGGATCGTTTGCGACCGGGCCAGCCGGCTGGGTTATCGAGTGCGGATCATTCATGAACATAACAAGAACATAAAACGTGACCCGCGTCAAGCCTTTTCGATCGGCGTCCCCGATTTGTTCACATAGCTGAAACAGCAATAGCGGCGGGCCGCCACGCCTGCCGCGCGGCAAAGCCATGGCGCGTGCCAAGCTTGGCTCTCATCTGCGTCATCCGTGGATATCCGCGCCATCCGTGTTTTTCAAACCGGCATCGCCGAGCGGCGTAAATTTGAACACGGATTTAATGGATGCCGACGGATGGCACGGATTGTCCGTCTTCCATCCCCGGAGCAGAAAGAGCTTGAGGGGACCGCGTGACGTAGTGGCCGTGGACGGTGGCGACGGGCCGCCGTGCCCACCTCGCTGGGGACCGGCAACCGATGGCCGATCGAGTGCGTCGACCGCCGATAGAATGATCCGCGGTAGCGATCGGTCGCGGTCGTGCCGCGCAGCGGAGGCGCCATTCGGGCTGAGCCTATGAAGCTGGACGGAGAAATCGCCCTGGCCTATGCTGTGACCTATGCTCAAGGAGATGTTCGATGGAAACAGAACGGCCTGTGAAACTCTTTAAGAACGGCCGGAATCAGGCCGTTCGGATTCCGCGCGAGTTCGAACTTCCCGGCGAAGACGCGATCATGCGCAAGGAGGGGGATCGGCTGATCATCTCGCCGGCCCCGCCAAAATCGCTGCTGGCCCTGCTTGCCACCCTCGCCCCCATCGATGAGGCATTCCCCGCGATCCCGGATCCAGCACCCGACGATGTCACGGTCTGATGTTCTACCTGCTCGACACGAACATCCTGTCGGATCTCGTCCGCAACCCACAGGGCCGTATCGCCGACCAGATCCGTGCGCTCGGTGAAGCGCAGATCGGTACCAGCATCATCGTCGCGGCGGAACTGCGTTACGGCGCGACCAAGAAGGGATCACCCCGACTCACCGCCCAACTCGAAGCCGTGTTGAGCCGGATGGAAATTTTACCCTTCGAGGCACCGGCCGACGCCGCTTATGGCATGATCCGCGCGCAGCTTGAGCAGGCCGGCACACCGATCGGCGGTAATGACCTGCTTATCGCGGCTCAGACCATCGCACTCGGCCATACGCTCGTCACCGATAACGAGGGCGAGTTCGGCCGCGTTGATGGCTTGGCATGGGAAAACTGGCTGCGGGTGGCGTCAGGGCGATAGGCGCGACGCCCACCCTTGATTGCACCGGTGCCCTGCATAAATATGTGGTAGCAGATAATCTGCTTATCGCTACCGAGTACAACACATGTTTCTTGAAATGTGGTCTAGTGGAGGTGACTCAAATTCGAATATTGACACATGCGGCAATTTTGTAACGGGGAACGAGATGCTTGGCAGGGTCAAACTCTGGTTAGATAACGCTTAGCCGACCGAGCTTCCCTCCTGCAACCTAACCATAATCGAGTGCGTGGGCGGGGCATTGGCGTCGGCTGGACAGCACTGTCCGCCAATGCCATATTCAGTCTATGGCTGACACCGATAGGATGAAGCTGTCCCTCGACAACTGGATTGCTGGTCTTGCCATCAGGGGGCGCGTGGCGAGATGGGGTCGATGGAGACGCGATCATGCGCCAGGAGGGTGACCGGCTGATCATCTCACCGGTGCCGCCGAAATCCTGGCTTTCCGATTGGGGAGATTCACGCATTAGCACGCATAGCCGCTTTGGGACGGAAAACGAAACGCTCGACATGAATCGATTTGCCTGTGCAGAAAGTTGCTCAATAATGCCTACCGTCCTTCGTATCGACGGATACCGTTTTTTCTTCTATAGCTTGGAGAATAACGAGCCGCCGCATATCCATGTCGAGCATGGCGACAAGGTGGCAAAATACTGGCTCAATCCTGTCGCGCTGGCGATGAATAACAGCTTTCGTTCCAGCGAGTTGACGAAGCTGCGGGTACTCGTGATCGAACATCGCTCAACATTTCAGGAGGCATGGAATGTCCACTTTGGCAATTAGGTTCGACGCTACTGCCGTTGACGTGCGCACGGACGACACTCTGTTGCACGTTGTCATGGCGGATGGCCGAGAGATCTCCGTGCCCTTGGAGTGGTTCCCGCGCCTTCGTGATGCCACGCCGGAGCAACGGGGGCATTGGCGCTTCATCGGGCGCGGTCAAGGGATTCACTGGCCTGACCTGGACGAAGATATCGCTGTCGAAGGGCTCCTACGGCGGACGTGATTCCCGCGTATATCTAGCGATCGCGCCGCACAGGGAAGTAGCCGAAGGCGCCAAAGGTCAAAACTACGGCTTAACCGGATAGCCCGGTAAAAAGCCGGACAAAGTGGCTTATCCCGTGGTCCCAGGCGCAACCATATTTAGTAGCAACGCTCTCCTGACAGGGGCCGCGGGAGGCTCAGGAGATCATTTTCGGCCGTGATCTGCGGGGTGTCGAACCGGCCGACGACGGAGCACGCTTCACATCAGCGCGTCGTTGTTTGCC
>JBAVTK010000612.1:0-1568 GCA_049696095.1 Aliidongia sp.
TACCCTACGGGATGAAAAGCCGCGTAGTATCATATACCAGATGTATCTCCGGGAGAAGTTCTTAGGCTTCACTGGATTAGATCACATACTGGCGGGGGATATTGCCCTACAGCGCGCTGAAGCTAATGAGACGCGTAGGAATGAAGCACTGTATGCGTTAAAAACCACTAGATCCGGCGGAAAAAAACCGGAGTTTGCAGACCAACAGTATGAATAGGATTGGGAAATGCCACCCACTACGATACCAACACTAACACTTCGCGCGGATAGCCCATTCGGGCTTATCTGCATGTCTATTTTACGAGGGGCTATACAGTTAAGCCCTGAACAACGCGCCGCTTGTGCGCTACGCCTGGAGGAATCCGAGCGATGGCTACAGGAGCGCTTATACCCAGTTACCGTACCGAATTCGTTGCAATAGGGCGGGCTACGCCATTATGGTAAAATCAAAAAAATCGAAGATGAAAGGAACCAACGAAGTGGACACTGATCTACAACAACGACTGGACGGGCTTGATAGCGAAGCTATTGACCAAATCCTCGAGGCGCTAGAACCCGCGCCTGTACCACAAGTGCTCGCAAGAAAATGCACATATCCTACATGCGAGAATCTTATTCCGCTGACGCATCAATTCTCTATGTGTGATACATGCCGTATCCTTGCAGCGGGTAATGCAGTGCGCTTAATCCTTGCGCCGTGTGCTCCAATCGCTATGCAGCGCGCAGCGGAGGTAGAACATCGTATGTTAACCTCCATGACTGGACCTGAGGTTTTATCTTATTTCACTCGTCTAGAATCGCATTACCTTGCGGTTCTGAAGATAAAGGCGTTGCATACCGATGCCACGCGGAATACGCGGACTATCGTAGAAACCATCAACCATGAACGTGGGCTTGTACAAGCCGAATGCGACCGCGCCAACGAAAAAAGGCGCAAGCGAAATGAGCCCGGCAGAGCCAAGGGCGGAACACGGAAGCCCAAAAAGACAAAGCTC
The DNA here is from genome assembly GCA_049696095.1 of Aliidongia sp. GTDB lineage: Bacteria > Pseudomonadota > Alphaproteobacteria > ATCC43930 > CGMCC-115725 > JAXDMU01. The sequence continues at coordinate 996 of JBAVTK010000612.1, forward strand.
GAAACCCTTACGGGGCTTGGCTTAAGCGAAGCAAAGGCACGGGAAAGTATGGAAGAGACCTATGATTTCTAAGCCCGAGCCAGATAGGTAGAAAGGAACCAGGAACCTAAATGCCAAACGATCAAGTACCATATATATACCAAACGGAGGGCGTCGAATGGCTCAGCAGTACAAGGGACAACGGCTATGGATACAGCTCAACGCCATTAGTCGGTTTACTAGGCGACGAAATGGGATTAGGCAAAACTGCACAAGCCCTTATGGCGATCCGCCCGTTGATTGAACAGGGGAAGCGTATATTATTCATCGTACCCGGTGCGACCATAACCCAATGGCAGCGTCAATACCAGCGCTGGATACTGGATTGCGAAGCAGATGAGTTCGGTATGGATGGGCTCTTTGCCCTAAGGAGCACTGATGCACGGATTCCCAAGGGTATGTGCTGTATCTGTAGCCACACAATACTCGCCCGCGTAGAATTCGTCGAAAAACTAGCAAACGCCAACTTCGATGGCATCGTAATAGACGAAGTTCATAAGTTTGGCAATCGCATGGCGCGGCGGACAAAACACC
>JBAVTK010000613.1:0-2246 GCA_049696095.1 Aliidongia sp.
CCCCACGGCTGGCTGCATAGATCACGGTCAGCCGAAGTGGGTTGTCCGGCGGGTAGCCCGCCTCGATCATCAGCCGGCGCGCAGTCGCAACGCGGTCCTGTTCGGGTCTCTTGGTATAATCCGCCACTTGCGGCTGGTAATCGGTCCCCATCGGCGGCACGAAGCTGGCGGTGGAAATTTGGCCGCCGGGATCGGCCACCTTGCTGTTCAGCACGTCGCGATCGATCGCCAGGGCCAAGGCCTGACGAAGCTTAAGATTCGAGGCGAATGGCTCGGCCCCCATGTTGAACATCAGAGCCTCGACGGCAAGCGCCGTTGTCTGATGCAATTCGCCGGGATAGGCTTTGCGCGCCGCGGCAAGCTCGGTCTCCGGCACACGGGAGATATCCAGCTCTCCCGCCCGGTATTGCCGCCAGGCCGCCTCGGAATCCTCGACAATGATCCAGCGAACCTCATCGGGTTGGACCTGATCGGCGGCGTAATAAAATGGGTTGCGGCGCAGAACGAGTTGCAATTGCGGGGTCCATTCGGTCAGGATGAACGGGCCGTTGCTGACGATGTTGCCGGGGCGGGTCCATTGCGCGCCATAGGTCTCGATCGTCTTGCGATGGACGGGCGGGCTGAGAGTCGCGAGTTGGGCCAGCAGGGACGGAACCGGCAGGCGTAAATTGATGATCAGCGTCTGCCCATCGGGTGCCTCGACGCCCAGTCGGGTCAGGTCCTTTTCACGCCCGGCGATGATGTCCTCGGCATTGACGATCACGCCCGCGGTATGGGGATAGGGTGCCGCGGTCGCCGGATCGACGAACCGGCGCAGACTATAGAGAAAATCCTCGGAGGTCAGCGGGTCGCCGTTCGACCATTTGGCATCGGGGCGAAGATGAAAGGTCCAGCGCAGCCCATCCGGCGACGTTTCCCAGGATGTCGCAATCCCCGGAACCACATTCCCGTCGCTGCCGTAAGCGGTCAGGCCCTCGAACAGATCGAGACCGATATATCGCGCCAGCGCACCGACCGCCTTGGCGGGATCGAGTGTCTCGGGCTCCTGGCCTCCGGCGGTCCGCAAGCTCCCGCCTGCCCGCGCCCCATCGCCCATGCTCGCAAACAGTAAAAGAACGGTCAGACACAATACCGCGACCAGTTTCTGTCGCCAAATCATGGCAAAAACTCCCGATCCATGCTGGATCGAGCCCCATTATCCGCCTGGAGAATGTAAAATGCCATAATCATCGGCCCGGACACGACAAGTGAGATCCAGGCAGCGGCAAGATCTTGAATAGCTCTCTGCTCGGACTGCCTTACCATTTTCCACGGTCGCGGCATGGCGCTCGTCCTGCTGGGCGGCCGGCTCTATTATGGCTGTTTGATCGGCTGGACGCCGCCGGCATCAGATTCGAGGAAGTGGTCAGCGGGTTGGAAAACAAACGTCGTTTCCACCTATGCCACCGCGGAGGGCGGCGATGTGCCGTTCGATTTCTACGATTTCGAAAAGGCGCGGGAAAACCTGCACGGTGACGGGCCCCAGCCCGGCTGAACATGGCTCACAGGCGGAAGGTCCGCGCGGAACACCTATTTCGGCGCCTGGATACCAAGATAGCGCGACGGGTGAAGTCCGATAATATTGTCGTGCCATCCCGTGACGCGCGCGCTGACGAGTGTTCCGATCAGGGGATTAGCGATCGGGATCAGCGGTGTGTCGTTCAGCAGCAGATGCTCCGCCTGTTCCAGCAAATGTGTGCGTCGGCTTGGCACAAGTTCGGCCTCGGCCGCGGCGAGCAGGTCATCATAGGCGGAATTGTGATAGCCGGCCCGATCGATTCCGTCGCTGGTCGATCGATAATCCACCAGAAAATTCAGGGGATCGACGATGTCGCCGACAGCCAATTCCCAGGAAAGCTGGAAATCACCACTCTTTAAAGCTGAAAGCCATGTCTGCCAACTATGATTCTGGAGCGTCAACTCCACCCCGAGCGCCTGTTTCCACATCGCGGCAATGGCCTGTAGGCGCTTCTTGGTCCCACGGCTGGTTCCATAGGTCACGGTCAGCCGGAGTGGTTTGTCGGGCGGGTAGCCGGCCTCGACCATCAGCCTGCGTGCGGTCGCGACGCGGTCCTGTTCGGGTATCTTGGTATAATCCGCCACTTGCGGCTGGTAATCGGTCCCCATCGGCGGCACGAAGCTGGCGGTGGAAATTTGGCCGCCGGGATCGGCCACCTTGCTGTTCAGCACGTCGCGATCGATCGCCA
>JBAVTK010000614.1:0-1971 GCA_049696095.1 Aliidongia sp.
GTGCAACCGACCAGCGCCAGCCGCGCCTCCTCGCCGGTCGGAATGATTTCGAGTTCGAGACCGGTCGCCGCCCGCACGCGGCCAAGGAAGTCACCGCAATTCGCCGCCGACCGGCATGCTTCGGTCGCAACGAACCGGGCATAAGTGACATTTCGGCTTTGCAGTTTGGCCGAGCAGATCCGCAGCGCCTCGATGGTCCGCACCATCGCCAGCTCAGACAAGACGCCGGACGATCCGAGCCCCTCGCCCAGTCGCACGATGCGCGAAAATGAATCGACGACCCGCAACCTGTTCCCGACCGGGCGCGCCACCAGCAGCCGACAATTGGTCGTGCCGAGATCCAAGGCGCCGAATAGGTCTCTTCGGTCGAAAAAGTTCATCGGGACTCCCCCCGTGCGAATTCTCATCTCGTGAGAATCGAACGGCTATGCAAGTCTCGTGCAACTCCATGTGGCACTGTCAATAAGTATCATCGCAAAGATTTTGCCAAAGCGCAACATACGGCGATCGGATAGGCAGCCGGTCGGTATTGCCAGCCATCGCACGGATCGTGCTGCGTGGGCGAGGGGGGGGGAACGAGGGAGGTCGCACCCCCGATGTTCACCCCATCACCGGAATTCCAATCCAGGTGATGGGGGGCGGATCAAGCGAATCCAGCCAAACCGCGCCGCGCCGCGCCGCGCCATGTCGGGTCGTCGTCGCCGTGGCTGCCGAACTCGCCGCGCGCGCGATGATGGTCCCCGTCTCGGCGATCCCTCGCGCGTCCCGGAATCTCACGCACGAAACCCCGCGCGCCGAAGCGCGCGGGGTTTGATCTTGCGCTCGAGCGGCGCGGCTTGCGTTCCGCGGAAACCGATCAGAAGGCGAAACGGATGCCAACAGTTGGAGCAATGTTGTCGTCGAAAAAATAGGGGACGCCGGGGCCATGAGGAATGGCGATGGCCAGACCGCCGGTGACGTCGGAATATGCGATGCCGACATAGCCGTCGAGACGCTTGGTGAAGTGATAATCCGCATAGAGCGAAACCTCGTCGAGCGTGCCCGCGCAGGAAGCACGAAAACCGGCGGCGGGCGAACAGGTCGAGGGAACGCGGAAGTCGTTCTGCCACTGATGATAATAGGACAAAGTGATGTCGGTTTGGCTATCGTAAGCGTATTTCGCGCCGGTCCAGAAGACCTGCACGATCCTCGGTGAATCCAGATTATTGTCTTCGACGCCGCTCAAGAGAAAACCGCCCTGAGCCGTGGCGCCGATGCCCAACGGGTTCGCCGGATTAAGAAATAGGATGTGTTCGTAGCCGCCAAAGAACTTGAACTGATCCCAGGTATATTTGGCGGCGATCAAAATTGCGGTATTGTCGGTGACGATACCATATTCGGTGTTGGCGGTTCCGATCAGATTCGTCCCATTGATGGGGTTGGTATTGATGCTGTCGAGGGTCGACTGAAACGGTTCCGACGGACTTGTCGGCCCCAGCAACGGATTAAGAACGCTGATCGCCTGGTTGTAGTGTTGGACAACGACATCGGAGGAGAAGTTATTGTAAATTCCACCGAGATCGAAGCCAAAGGCACTGTTATGCGCCGCTTCCTCGGTACAGGTGGCGGCCGTAAAGGCCGCTGACGCGGAGAAGCAGCCGCCCTTGCCATCGGCGAATTTATACATCGCGCCGAAATGGACCGGACCATAGGTGACGCGATATTTCAGCGCGTCGTCCCATCGTGTATCCTGGGTGTCTCCGCCGCCGGCCACCAAGCCGTTATAGCCGATGAACGAAAAGGAATAAGCGCCGTTGGCCGGATCGTAGGCGAGCACCGCATCGGTGCCGAGCGCGCGTTGACGGCCATAGGTCAACGTGCCGAAATTCGCCGACGAGATACCGCCATAAACTTCGTCGTTGAAGTCTTGGCCGGCGCGCGCGCCATCGCCGGCGAAGCTATAGTCGGCCCTGGGGCGGCCGGCGTTGCCGG
>JBAVTK010000615.1:0-27269 GCA_049696095.1 Aliidongia sp.
CGGCCTGCCGCCCGGTCAGCGCGTCGGCGCCTTGCTGCGTGCCGTCGAAAACTGGTGGATCGACAGCGACTTCCACGCCGGGCGGGCCGAATGCCTCGCCCGGCTGAAGGCACTTGTGGACGGCTAAGCTTTTTTCGCAGCCGCCTCGTGCTCGGCGGCCAATTCGGCGTCTTTCGCCGTCACCTTGACGAAGCTCGGCCGGCCAGCGATGCGCTTCACATAGTCGGCAATGACCTGATTGGCCGGGATGATGCCGAACATGGTGCCCCAATTGAACGCCAGCCCCCACAGCACATCAGCTGCCGAAATTTTATCACCGAGCAGATAGGGCGACGCCGCCAGCCGCTCGACGATCGTGCCGAGCATTATATCGAAGCTGCCATAAGGCGACATGGGCAGCGGCCCCGGCTCGCGCTTCAGCGCCTTGTCGACCAGCGCCGGCTCATAGCAGGCGGCGTAATAGACCATCCAGCGCAGATAGGGGCCGCGCAGCGGATCGCCGATCGCCGGAGCCAGACCGGCCGCCGGGAAGAGATCGGCCAGATAAAGCGCGATCGCCACCTGCTCGGTGACCAACTGGCCGCGATGCAGGATCGCCGGCACCTTGCCCATCGGGTTGATCGCGAGATAGGCCGGCTGACGATGCTCGCCGGCCTTCATGTTCAGCACATGCAGCGTATAGGGCGCACCCAACTCCTCCAGCATCGTGAAGGTGCCGGCAGACCGGGTTTGCGGCGCGTGAAACAGGGTGATCGTGTCGTCATTGGTCGTCATGACCTATCACTCCCATGGATGAGAAATTCGGCTCGCTTGCCGGGACTATAGCACCGTCCCGCCGGCGCACCGCAGAATGGTGTTGAGGAATGCCTTCAGTTCGGGGCATGCCGCTGCCGCGACGGCGAGATCCTGGCCGCGCAGGATCGCGGCGGCGTCGCGGGTCTTGACGTAACGCCGTCCCTTTTCTCCCGTCCGGAAAACCTCCGCAAGCACGGCGGCCGGCGGATTGCCGTGATTGACCGTCTCGGGATCGGGCGCCGGGGATGCGCGATTGCTCCCGGCCAATCGCTGGATTTGCGACCAATAAGGCAGGAGCCACGCTTCGAAATCATGCCGGGCGATATGGGGATGAAAGCGCCTTTCCCGTCCGACCCATTGCCGCATTTTTCTTTTCGCGTCGGCCGCATCAATGAAGTCCCGGCTACCGGTATAGACATCCGTCAACGCAATCACCGCATCGTTCCCGTCGTCAAGAAGATGCCGCACGCGTTGACGTAGTTTTTCGCCCATGGGCAAGCGGCCATCGCACGGGCTGGGGATCAATTTCGGCATGTTCCCGCCAAGGCGCTTTCTCAGCAAATCCCGGATGGACGGAAACAACGCCTTCTCGGTGGCGCCTTCCACCAATATCGCGATGCTGGTCATGACCGACCGCCGAGACGCCCCATGCTCCACAATTCGTCGAGGGCGTAGTCGGACAGCCACTTATCCAGATCGAGTTCGTCGGCCCGCTTGACCGACGTTCCGCCTTCCTCATCGAGGTCGCACACGACCAACTCTTCCGGCTTGAGAAAGCGAACGAAGCGGTCGGAATGGGTCGCGACAATCAACTGCGTCCGGCTTGACGCTTCGCGCATCAACTCGGTCAGGAGTTGAAGCATCTCTGGATGCAGGCTGACTTCCGGTTCGTCGATCAGCGTCACCTTGGGCAGGCCGGGGCTTTGCAGGAGCGTCGCCAACCAGAGGAAACGGAGCGTGCCCTCGGAAAGCTGGTGCGGGTAGAGGGGGTTTTTGAAGTTTCGGTCTTTCCAACGCAATGTGATTTGGCCGGCTGCAACCAAAGGCAAATCTAGTTTTTCGAAAGTGGGAAAGGCTGCGCGCAAGGCATCGATCACTGACTCAAACCGGCTTGGCTCATTCTCTCTCAGCGCATAGAGACACGATAGAAGCGTCTCACCATTCTTGCCTGGCGTATCGGCTGGCTGCAATGGTTGCGGTAACCGTACTGGTGCCCGTAGAGTGACATCGAGAATATGATATATGGATGCTGATGCAAGGAGATGACGAAATGCTTCAGGTTCCTTGAACATCTTTGGAACCTGATAGAGAGCTGTTTCTTGCGGTTTTTGTTCCCAATTTGGGAAGACCGGTCTAGGTAGTTTTTTCTTTGTATCAAGATATCTTATGCGGGTGTCATTCGCCTCAATAACCTGAAAAGGAGCTTCATTATCCAATCTTCCTTGCAATAATGTTTCTGAGGAAATCGCAAATCCGGTTCCCCTGATTGATAGACGGAGAGAGTATTTTGAAAAAGGCTCAGATTTTATTAATTTTTCGAGTTCGAAACAGATCGAATCTGTTGATCCATCTTGGGTCACAAGGCTAGATATCCCCCCAGATTGAGATATCGTGTATTCCAAATCACCACTTGCTGACGCAGATAATAAATCAAATACTTCCAGTATCGAGCTTTTGCCGACACCATTTGCGCCAACAAGCACATTGAAGGGGCCAAGAGATAGCCCGACATTGCGTAACCGCCTATAACCACTAACATATAGGCTCGTAAACTCAACCGGCATCCGACAGCTTCCCTCACTGAGATCGTCCACATGCTTCCCCGCTCGCGAGGTCGCATTCCTTCCCCTACGGCCAGATCACTTCAGGCGGCATTGACATCAAGATCGCCTCGGCGTTGCCGCCATTCTTCAACCCGAACATTGTGCCGCGATCATAGAGCAGATTGAACTCGACGTACCGCCCGCGGCGGATCAATTGGTGGCGCCGGTCGGCTTCGGTCCAGGGTTCGAACATGTGGCGGCGGACCAGGCGGGGATAGACATCGAGAAAGGCCAGCCCAACCGCGCGGGTGAACGCGAAATCGCGCTCCCAATCGCCCGTCTCGTGCTGATCGAAGAAGATCCCGCCGACCCCGCGCGTCTCGCCGCGATGCGGCAGGACGAAATACTCGTCGCACCATTTCTTGAAGCGCGGATAATAGGTCGGATCATGCGCGTCGCAGGCATCCTTCATCGCGGCGTGGAACTCGGCGGTATCCGCCTCGTCCGGCACCATCGGCGTCAGATCGGCGCCGCCGCCGAACCAGTGCGTCCCGGTCATGAAGTGACGCGTGTTCATATGCACGGCCGGCACTTTGGGCGAGCGCATGTGGCAGATCAGCGAGATGCTGCTGGCCCAATAACGCGGATCTTCGTCGCCGCCGCGCTGCGAGCGGAATTCGGGCGAGAGCACGCCTTCGGTGGTCGAGGCCATGATGCCGGTCTTCTCGAAGACGCGGCCATTCATGCGCGCAATCACCCCGCCGCCGCCGGACACATCGGGCCGCGACCAGGATTTACGCTCGATGCGCCCGGCCGGCCCGTCGCCGGTGGCCGCGACATACTCATCCTCGATCGCCTCGAACGCGGCGCAGATCCGGTCGCGCAGTTCCTCGAACCAAGCGCGCGCGCGGGCGCGGCGTTCGGCGGTCAGGGGCGAAATCTCGGTCATTGGGCTTCTCCATCGGGCCACAGCCCGGTTTGACGCAACGCCTCGCCCAGCACCATTGCGCCGGCCAGCGCCACATTGAGCGAGCGCATTCCGTGCCGCATCGGCACGCGCACGCGGAGGTCGGCCGCGTCGTGCACCGCATCGGGCACGCCGGCACTCTCGCGCCCGACCATCAGCGTGTCGGCGGGATGAAAGACCGCTTCGGTATACGCGAGCGCACCCCGCGTCGTCAGCAGAATAAGCCGGCCCGGCACGGCGGCGCGGAACGCATCCCACGATAGATGACGCACCAGTGCGACATGGTCGAGATAATCCATGCCGGCCCGACGCAGCCGCCCATCGCCGAAGACGAATCCGCACGGCTCGATCAAATCGGCCGGAACACCCAGGCATGCGGCGAGGCGCAGGAGGGTGCCGGCATTCTGGGCGATGTCGGGCTGATAAAGGGCAAGGCGCATCGCGCCATCGTGCCCCGATCCGGCCGATCCTGTCGAGAGGCGGCCGTACGGCCGTGCGCGCCGCGCATACCGGCATCCGGCCGGCGCGGCGCCGGCTTGTTGCGCCGCCCCAGGGCATATGCTATTGCCGCACCGCTTCCAGACGGACACGCGGACCGCCGGGATAATCCGGTATGGCCGCAGGCAGTTTGGGAAAAGACTCTCCGGGGGCATCCCCCCTTTTTCGGCAAGTGAAGGTAAGGCTCAATTGGCATCCGAAGCGACAGGTCTTTCCGGATTGGCGGGCCGTTATGCGACCGCGCTGTTCGATCTGGCCGATCAGGAAAAGGCGCTCGACGCCGTGGCCGGCGATCTGCGCGCGCTCGGCGCAATGATCGACGGCAGTGCCGATCTGAAGCGCCTGATCCGCTCACCGGTGCTGAGCCGCGACGCCCAGGCCGCCGCCATGGCGGCGCTGTTGGCGCGCGCCGAATTCGCCACGATGACACGGAATTTCGTCGGGCTGGTCGCCCGCAACCGGCGGCTGTTCGCGCTGCCCGGCATGATCGCGGGCTATCTCCAACTGCTGGCCCAACGGCGCGGCGAGATCCGCGCCGAGGTTACCGCGGCACAGGAAATGAGCGCGGCGCAAGTGACTGCGATCAATGATCAACTGAAACGGGCCGTAGGCTCCAAGGTCGCCGTCGAGATCCGGGTCGATCCCGCGATCATCGGCGGCCTCGTCGTCAAAGTCGGGTCGCGCATGGTCGACGGCTCGCTGCGCAGCAAGCTCCACCGGTTGCAGCTTGCCATGAGAGGAATTTAAGCAATGGAAATCCGGGCGGCGGAAATTTCCGCGATTCTCAAGGAACAGATCGCCAATTTCGGCAGCGAGGCGGATGTCGCCGAAGTCGGCCAGGTGCTGACCGTCGGCGACGGTATCGCGCGGGCCTATGGGCTGGACAATGTCCAGGCCGGCGAGATGGTTGAATTCCCGGACGGCACCAAGGGCATGGCGCTCAATCTCGAAACCGACAATGTCGGCATCGTGATTTTCGGCGACGACCGGGGCATCAAGGAAGGCGATATCGTCAAGCGGACCAAGACCATCGTCGAAGTGCCGGTCGGCCTCGGCCTGCTCGGCCGTGTGGTCGATGGGTTGGGCAATCCGATCGACGGCAAGGGGCCGCTGACCAACGTCGAATACAAGCGCGTCGAGGTTAAGGCGCCCGGCATCATCCCGCGCAAATCGGTGCATGAGCCGATGCAGACCGGCCTGAAATCGATCGACAGCCTGGTGCCGATCGGGCGCGGCCAGCGCGAATTGATCATCGGCGATCGCCAGACCGGCAAGACCGCCGTCGCGATCGACACGATTCTGAATCAAAAGGCGATCAATGCCGGCGCCGACGAATCGAAGAAGCTCTATTGCGTCTATGTCGCGATCGGCCAGAAGCGCTCGTCCGTGGCCCAGCTGGTCAAGACGCTGCAAGATTACGGTGCGCTGGAATATTCGATCATCGTCGCCGCCACCGCGTCCGAGCCGGCGCCGCTGCAATTCCTGGCACCCTATACCGGCTGCACCATGGGCGAGTATTTCCGCGACAATGGCAAGCACGCCCTGATCATCTATGATGATCTGTCGAAGCAGGCTGTGGCCTATCGTCAAATGTCGCTGCTGCTGCGCCGCCCGCCGGGCCGCGAAGCCTATCCGGGCGACGTGTTCTATGTCCATTCGCGCTTGCTCGAACGCGCGGCCAAGATGAATGACGATCACGGCAACGGCTCGCTGACCGCTTTGCCGATCATCGAGACCCAGGCCGGCGACGTTTCGGCGTATATTCCGACCAACGTGATCTCGATCACCGACGGCCAGATCTTCCTTGAGACCGAGCTGTTCTATAAGGGCATCCGCCCGGCGATCAATGTCGGCTTGAGCGTCAGCCGCGTCGGTTCGGCGGCCCAGATCAAGGCGATGAAGCAGGTCGCCGGCAAGATCAAGCTGGAGCTGGCGCAGTATCGCGAAATGGCCGCCTTCGCCCAGTTCGCCTCGGATCTCGACGTTTCGACGCAGCGCCTGCTGGCGCGCGGCGCGCGGCTGACCGAACTCCTGAAGCAGCCGCAATTCCGGCCGCTGCCGGTCGAGGAGCAGGTGGTTTCGATCTTCGCCGGTGTGCGCGGCTATCTCGACAAGATCCCGACGGGCGACGTCACGCGCTACGAGGAAAAGATGCTGGGTGAGGCCAAGGCGCGTCACCCGGAGTTCTTCGATTCGATCCGCGCCAAGCTCCAGATCACACCCGAGATCGAAGCGCAATTGAATGCGTTCCTCGAAAATTTCACCAAGAATTTCACCTGAGCCCGGTGTCAGCGGGAAAGGATCCTAGCCGATGCCGAGTTTGAAGGAGCTTCGGAACCGAATCCGAAGCGTCAAATCGATCCAGAAGATCACCTCTGCGCAAAAGGTGGTCGCCGCCTCGCGCCTGAAACGGGCGCAAGACGCGGCCGAAGCGGCCCGCCCCTATGCCGATCGCATGGGGCGGATGCTGGCTTCGCTGGCAAAATCCATGGCGGGCCTGCCGTCGGCCCCGCCCCTGTTGGCCGGGACCGGCAAGGACCAGACCTATCTGCTGGTCGTCGCCACCTCCGATCGCGGCTTGTGCGGCGGCTTCAACGCTACGATCCTGCGTGAGGCACGGCGCCAGATCCGCGAATTGCTGGCCCAGGGCAAGACCGTCAAGGTTCTGACCATCGGCCGCAAGGGGCGCGATTCGCTGAAGCGCGATTTCGCCAAGCTGGTCATCGGCAGCCATACCGAAGTGGGCCGGCGCGGCGTCGCCTTCGCGGAAGCCGGCATGATCGCCGACGATGTGGTGACGCGTTTCGCCAATGGCGAATATGATGTCGCCCGCATCATCTTCAACAAATTCCGCTCGGCGATTTCCCAGATCGTCACGACCCGCCAGCTCGTGCCGGCGACGACGGATGAGGCCGGCGGCGCGCTCGCGGATGACGAGACAGGCGGGGCGCTCTATGAATTTGAGCCCAACGAGGAAGAGATCCTCGCGGAATTGCTGCCGAAGAATCTGGCGATCCAGATCTTCACCGGCCTGCTGGAAAATACCGCCAGCGAGCAGGGTGCCCGCATGACCGCAATGGATAATTCGACGCGCAATGCCGGCGACCTGATCGACACGCTGACGACCAAATACAACCGGACCCGTCAGGCTTACATCACCAAGGAACTCATCGAGATCATCTCGGGCGCCGAGGCGCTCTAGGCTCGTTCTCGCTTAAAGGAAGACACGTCATGGCCAAGAACAATGTGGGCATCATCACACAGGTCATCGGCGCCGTGTGCGACGTCCAGTTCGAGGGCGACAAGCCGGCGATCTTGAATGCGCTCACGGTCGACCTCGAAGGCCGCGTGCTGGTGCTCGAAGTTGCCCAGCATATCGGCGAGAACACCGTGCGCACGATCGCGATGGACACGACCGACGGGCTGGTGCGCGGCACCAAGGCAACCGATACCGGGGCACCGATTTCGGTGCCGGTCGGGCCGGAGACGCTGGGCCGCATCCTGAACGTTATCGGCGAGCCGGTCGATGAGCGCGGCCCGGTCCTGACCACGCGCCGCTCGCCGATCCATCGCGCGGCGCCCGATTTCGTCGATCAATCGACCGAAGCCGAAATCCTGATCACCGGCATCAAGGTGATCGATCTGCTGGCGCCTTACGCCAAGGGCGGCAAGATCGGCTTGTTCGGCGGCGCCGGCGTCGGCAAGACCGTGACGATTCAGGAATTGATCAACAATGTCGCCAAGAAGCATGGCGGCTACTCGGTCTTCGCTGGCGTTGGCGAGCGGACCCGCGAAGGCAATGATCTTTATCACGAGATGATCGATTCTGGGATCATCAAGACCGACGGCCCCGGCTCCAAGGTGGCGCTGGTCTATGGCCAGATGAACGAGCCGCCCGGTGCGCGCGCCCGCGTCGGCCTGACCGGCCTCACCATCGCCGAATATTTCCGCGATGAAGAAGGCCAGGACGTGCTGTTCTTCGTCGACAATATCTTCCGCTTCACCCAAGCCGGTTCGGAAGTGTCAGCCCTGCTCGGGCGTATCCCCTCGGCGGTGGGCTATCAGCCGACGCTGGCGACCGATATGGGCGCACTTCAAGAACGCATCACCTCGACCAAGAAGGGCTCGATCACCTCGGTCCAGGCGATCTATGTGCCGGCCGACGATCTGACCGACCCGGCGCCGGCCACCTCGTTTGCCCATCTGGACGCGACCACGGTGCTAAACCGCTCGATCGCCGAAAAGGCGATCTTCCCGGCGGTCGATCCGCTCGATTCGACCTCGCGCATGATGGACCCGCGGATCATCGGCGAAGAGCATTACGCCGTCGCCCGCGACGTGCAGCGCGTGTTGCAGCAATATAAATCGCTGCAGGACATCATCGCGATTCTGGGCATGGACGAGTTGTCGGACGAGGACAAGCTGATCGTCGCGCGCGCCCGCAAGATCGAGAAATTCCTGTCACAGCCGTTCCATGTCGCCGAAGTCTTCACCGGTTCGCCCGGCGTGTTCGTCAATCTCGAAGACACGATCCGCAGCTTCAAGGGCATCGTGAAGGGCGATTACGACGATCTGCCGGAAGCCGCCTTCTACATGGTCGGCACGATCGAAGAAGTGCAGGAAAAGGCGCGCAAGATGCTGGCTGAGGCCGCCTAAATGGCCCAGGTCAAATTCGAGCTGGTCTCGCCGGAAAAGCTTCTGGTGTCCGAGGAGGTCGATATGGTCGTCGTCCCCGGCACCGAGGGCTATTTCGGCGTGCTGCCGGGCCACGCGCCGTTCATCTCGTCGTTACGTCCGGGCACGATCGATGTCTATGACGGCAAGGCGATCGCCGAGCGGATCTTCGTTGCCGGCGGCTTTGCCGAGGTGACGAATCAGCGCTGCACCGTGCTGGCCGACGAGGCGATCCGCCTCGCCTCGCTCGACCGGCCGGCGCTTGAGGCCGAGTTGGTCGATCTCAAGACCCGGCTGCCGGCTTTGCGCGACGAGGCCGAACGCGGCGGCGAGAGCGAAAAGGCCCGGATGCGCGGCGCCGAATCCGCCCTCGCCCTGGCAACGGCCAAGCTCGAAGCGCTGAACCGGGCGACCGCGCATTGATCGATGATGCAATCCCGTGACACAAGAAGCGAGGGGGCGGCCGCCTATGGATTTGGGTCTTGCGGCCGGTACGCCCCCGACTACGCCCTACCGTCATGGCCGGACTTGTTCCGGCCACCCACGTCGGCCCGCCGCCGCCTTTGCTTGAAGCAATATCTGCTGCGGCGCGACGTGGATAACCGGGACAAGCCCGGTCATGACGGAATGTTTGGTGGAAAAGAAAATATAGCGATGCTGCCGGTTTCGGTTGTAACGGGATTGTCTTAATGTCGCCGCGCGTGGCATAACGACTCACTCGCAACTTGGTTCGTTTGCAATAGGTGTATCGATGTCGCATTGGACGCTGGACGACGTGCCGTGGCACGCATTCGACCCAAGCAAGATCGATCCGGAAACGGTTCGCCTCGTCAAGGCGGCCGGGCTGGTCGAGTATAACGGCCACGAATACGTCCGCTACCTGTGCAACGTCTTCGCCGACGACCCCTCCTTCCGGGCCGAGGCCGAGCGCTGGGGCCTTGAAGAGGTCCAGCATGGCGAGGTGCTGGGGCGCTGGGCGGCACTGGCCGATCCGAGCTTCAATTTCCAGGCCGCCTTCAAGCGCTTCGTCGAAGGCTATAAGCTCGAAACCGACGTCACCGCCTCGGTCCGCGGCTCACGCGCGGGCGAACTGATCGCCCGCTGCATCGTCGAGACCGGCACCAGCTCCTACTACACCGCCCTCGCCGAGACGACCGAGGAGCCGGTGCTGCAAGACATCTGCCGCAAGATCGCCGCCGACGAGCTGCGCCATTACAAGCTGTTCTATTCCCGCCTCAAAACCTATCTCGACCGCGAGAATCTGGGCTCCTTCGGCCGCCTGCGCATCGCGGTCGGCCGGATCGCCGAATCCGAAGACGACGAGCTGGCCTACGCCTATTACGCGGCCAACGCCACGACCGACGAGCCCTATGACCGCAAGCGCTGGAGCCGCGCCTATGTCAGCCGCGCCTATGCGATCTATCGCGAACGCCATGTCGAGCGCGGCATGGCGATGGTGTTCAAGGCGATCGGGCTGAAGCCGAATGGCTGGCTGAACCGGGTGGCGGTGAAGTTTGCGTGGTCGTCGATGAAGCGGCGGGTGCGGCGGTTGCAGGCGGCGGAGGCGCAGGCGGCTTAGGGGGGGCGCAGACGGGGGTTGAACGGTCGTCTTGGGGCGTTGGATGGAAAGCGGTCATTAGGAGCCGTAGCCAATCAGGACGGGAGGAGCCCCCGTCTGCGTTCAGGCAAGGGACAGCCCTGTGCCATTGACGCCTATTCCAGTTCCGCACTTCAGTGTTGCTCAGTGCACGGAAGAGCCGAACCTGCTATAAACCCTGAATGCGCGCCGAACAGGAAATTTTTGACGAGCTTGCGGCTCTGTGCATTTCGCCGGGGTTCGTCCATGTCATCGCGATCATTTGCCTTCGAGATAATGTCATCAGCTTGGGGGAGGAGCTAACAGCAGACGACCTGGCGCATCTGTTTTCCAGGTCGCGGTTGATCCGAACCGAAATCACGACCCTCGTTGGCCTCATGATGCGGGCGCGAATCGATTTCACTCTGCCGAATTCCAAGACCATTTCTGCACTGGGTGTGCGCGCGGAGCAACTCCTGGAAGAACTTCATCAATCAATGAAGCGATACTGGACGGCTCCTGAGATAGCTGACCCGAACCATGATCTGTTCACCCTTGGCGATTCCCTCCGCGAGCCGATTTTCTATGGCGGCGAGTCGGCATACATCTTCCAGTACCGTGATTTGGCGTCGATGAAATATCGGGCCGACGCGCAGTGGCTGCGCGAGAAGAAGAGTGTTGATCTTCAGGCTGCCAGAGAGATCGGGAAGCAGCTCATTGACCTCTTGGGTGAGCGCCTGACCGAAACAGTGCGCACAACGTCATCGAAGCCGCCCGACGAGCGGACCATGCTACCCGGATTTGTCTTTTCGTGCGCGACGCTCGCCGCCCGCACAGGACTGCAGCTCGAAGTCGTTCAGGGTGTAGTCCACGCGTTTTGCTTGCCAGACGCCGAAAGAAACACAGGCTTTACGAACCTTCATGCTTTCAATGGCGCCTACGCCTACCCCTTCATTTGGAAGGGGCCGGATGAATTCGTGATGTTCCAATATTACGGGTTTGTTGAGGCGCTCTATGACGGTCCGTTCTATTGGATGCTCGACGACAAAGTCTATGCTGCGGCGGCTTCGGATCACCGCGGCGACTTTACCGAAGCCTTTGCGGTTCAGTGCCTCACAAATGTCTTCGGTGCTGACCATGTTTTCCATAGTGTGGAAATTCTGGAAAACAAGAGCAAGACGCTCGGCGAAATTGATGTCCTCGTCATTTTTGGAGACCGGGCGATTGTGTTGCAGGCGAAGTCCAAGAAGCTGACGCTTGCGGCCCGGGCAGGCAACGATCTGATGCTGCAGAAGGATTTCAAAGAAGCGGTTCAGGAAGCGGTTGAGCAAGCATCAGACTGCGCCAAGTGGCTGAATGACCCGTCACTGAGATTTCGAATTAAAAAAGATGGAAAACTGATAAAAATCGGGGCGAAACCATCTGTCATCTTTCCTATCTCCCTGCTGGCAGAGCATTACCCTGCGCTCGTGTTCCAGGCGCTTCATTTCCTCAAATGTGAAGAAACCGATCAGATCGTCAGACCATTGGTTATCGACGTATTCGCCCTGGACACCATCTGCGAAATGCTGACTTCACCACTCCGGTTCCTGAGCTACCTGGGCCTCAGGGCCAAGTTCGGCGGAAGCCTGCTGATCAGCCATGAACGTATAGCTCTCTCCTACCACCTGAAACGCAATCTGTGGATCGAAGTGGGCCGCAATCTCGCGCATATTCGCGATGACATCGCTGTGGATCTCGACGTCGCTATGTTAGTCCGACGCGAGGGGTTGCCGGGGGTGGCGACGCCGGCCGGAATACTGACCAAGTTTGTTGGTACGCCGTTCGCCAGACTTATCGCTGATATCGAAAATACGCCTTCGCCGGCCGCTATAGACCTCGGGCTCACACTCCTGGAGTTGAGCGAGCCTACGGTCGAGGAAATCAATGAATGTATCAAACACATACTCGGCAAGACCGCTGCGGACGCGGGTATTCACGACATGTCGATGGAGTTCTCAGGAGAGCCTTGTGGATTGACGATTCACTGTAGCCACCTACCCCCCAATTTGGCGGAGCAGCGGCTACGCGCCCATTGCCACAAGCGCAAATATTTTAGCAGAGCAACGAAATGGTTCGGCTTGGCCTTGCGTCCGGACGGTTCCCTTATGATAGTGGCGGAATTGGGAAAGGCAAAGCCACTGTCGGGTCGAATGCGGGCGGCAAAAGTAGGACGCAATGCCCCATGTCCATGCGGGAGTGAGAAAAAATTTAAGAAGTGCTGTGGCACTGGATAATAGCCCGCAGACACGATCACGCACCGACGACGCGGTAAGGAAATACCGCGTCGTCGACCGGCGTCAATCGTCGAGCGCGTCGATTTCGGCGTCGATCCGGGCAAGCACGACTTCGCCATCGACGAGCCGCCCCTGACGCTGATCTTCGACACCCTGGGCGATCGCGCGGCGGATTCTGTCCTGGTCGCAAAGCTGGGCCATGCCGTCAGCCAGCGCCTCGCGCGCAATATCATCGACACCGCGTCCGGCCCGACTGGCGAGTTCCGCAAGCTGGGCTTCCTGCTCGGGAGAAATCTGAATTTCCATGAAAGCCACCGTTTTACGCATCGCCGGCCTGATCGCGGCGAATCGCGTCCTGCGCGGCTTCGATGAGCTTCAAGCGATGTCCGTGTTCATCTTGCATCTCGATAACGCCATCAATCTTGGCATCGATCCGGCGTAGAAAGCGGAGGGTGACGCTGTCGAGTTCACACCGGGCCAGATAATCTGCATCAGAATCGTCTTCCTCGCGGACGACCTGATGAACAACGCCAATCAGCTCGGGTGCTACAATGACGGGCGGCAGTTCCTCAATCTTCGTCGAGGGTAGCGCGGCAGGATAGAGATCGGTCATTATGCCATCTAAGATCGGCTGGCCCGCCCTCAAATGCAATAGGGAGTGACAGTGGCGCAATTTTAAATCCCGCTGCCCGCGCCCATGGTCACAATTCCCACCGCTACGCCGGCCCCATCTCCTCACCCCCATCAAACCGGTCCTCATCCCGTACCGCCCCCGGTGTTCCAAGCCTGGTCAAGAGCGCCTTCGCGCGGGCCGGCGTTGTTTGCGCGCCCCGCGCGGCGAAATACCGTTCCGCCTCGGCTTGGGCACCCCATACCTGTCGACCAGGTATTGCGCGAACTCCCGTGCGAGCTCGATCTGCTCGGCCTGGTCGAGCTCGTGGGGAAGGGCAACACGAAACTCTCGGCCGGTCTTTGCGATGGCGTGGCGGGTGCTATCTTCCCGGCCGATGTCGGCGACGGCCATTACACGGCCGCCAAGGGTTGCCTCGCCCGGCTTTGTGCCACCGCAGAAATCGAAGGGGTCACTCCTCACACGCTGCGCCATACGTTCGGCAGCGTCGCCGGTGACCTCGGATTTTCCGAACTGACGATCGCCGCCCTGCTGGGCCACGCAGCCAGAGGCGTGACGCAGGGCTACGTTCACATCGACGAGGCCCTCAAGCTCGCCGCGACGCGGACCTGCGAAGAGATCGCCAGCCTACTGTCAGACGAGGTCGCATTGGAGCGCGAGCGGCATGAAGCCCACTCGATTGTTCGAACAGGTAGGGAGACGCTGCGGCGCAAGAAGGAGTCGACGACATGTCAAGCGACAAGATCTGCATCTATCGTAGGCGAAGGGCATCCTTGACGGCAAGATAATACGACCCTATTTTAGGGGTCGCATTAGGAGGTGCGAATGGCTCATATCGCCCAATTCACAGCAGCCGAAGCTGCGTTCGTCCTGCGCGAGCCTGTCCGCTCAGTGAAGAAGGCCTTGGACGCCGGCCCTGTCCGCCCGGTACTGCTGCAACGGTCGGGCGCATCCGTGCGGGCGATCGGGTGGAGCGATCTTTTTTATCTCTACGCCGTGCGCGCTCTGCGTGACGAACTCACGCCCAAGGCACGGACGGAATTTTACGAGGCGCTTCAGCAGACCCCGATTGACCGCCGCGACGAAGTCCGGTTCGGCCGATTTCGGATTTCGATTAGCGATCTGGTTGAGGAAGTCGAACGGCGCACGACGGACCTAACTGCGCTTGCCGAGAAGGTTGCGTTTCGGACCGATGGCGAGCCTCTACTGAAAGGAACGGAGATCGAAGTCTACCGTATCGCCGCGCTGCTCGATGGCGGGGCGTCGATCGAGCAGGTTTTGGAGGACTACCCCTCGCTGTCCCCCAAGGAGATCGAGGCGGCTCAGGCCTATGCCGATGCTTATCCCAAGGCAGGCCGGCCCTATCCGCGCACCAGCGCCAAGCGGGCCTTGCAGGGCGCTGGGCTGGAAGTGCTCGACGACGCTTGATGCCAGCCAGCCGCGCGGATGAAATATCTTCTCGACACGAACGTCCTGCGCGAACTCGGCAAGACATCGCCGCATAAGAATGTCGCCGCGTGGCTGAAGAGCATTGATGACGCCGATCTTGCGATCAGCGCGCTTACGGTGCGCGAGATCGCCAAAGGCATCGCCAAGCTGAGGAAGGCAAAGCCCGAGACGGCGGCGGCGTTGGATGCCGCTGTCTCAGCGATCTTCGATGCTTTCGAGGGGCGGATTCTGCCGATCAACCGGCCCGTTGCCACGGCCTGGGGCGAAGCGCTGAGTGAGAGCGACAAACATGTTGATGATGCAGGCATTGCCGCGACAGCGCGCGTGCATGGCCTGGTCATCGTCACCCGCAACGTCAAGGACTTCGATGGACGAGGGGTGACGCTACTCGATCCATTCAAGGCCGCACGACGTCGCTGACCTGTGCCCAATCCAGCGCGAAGGTTCAACTGGAGGGCCGAGCCGCGAGCGTTTGGTCAAGGTGCTCGAACACCGCGTTCTCAGGCAACGCCTTTTCCACGCGATAGCGCGTTTCAGCCCGCCGTTGTTTGGAGCGGGTGGACAGACCGAGCAGCTCGCCCTTTCGGAGGAGCCGCCGTGAATCGGGCTTAACGCTTATGTCCTGTCGGCGAAGATCCACCTGTATGGAGAGTTCAGTTCGAGGTAAAACTTCTTTGGAATCGACAAGTGGCCACATCGCCACTCGGCGACGAAGCGGATCGATCCTCAAAATGAAGGGGCTATCAGGTTCTCCCGCGAGGTAGGTTGCGCACCCGAAATAACATCGTAGCAAGCCTGGTAGATCGTCTGCACGCTCGCCGTCGACCAGCAGGCGTCCCCGATGATCAATAACGCCGGTAGCGGAATGCACCGCAGCTTGAATCGCGTCTCGCACGCGGGCTTCGTCTGCCAGCCCGTAGAGGTAGTCCGTCGCTTTGATAGACAGTTCCTTCTGAGTTCCGATGTGCGCCCGGATGTCTCGCACCATACCGGCGCTCGGGCGGTTTGCCGACGTGGATTTGTTGAGCAAGCCGAGGGCGTGGTGCACAAGGAGGTCCTCGCGTCTGGCCACGGCGGCCGCCTCCAACTCACCCTCAGCGAGCGCGGTTTCAAGACAAACCTGGACGGCGCGCGACAGAGAGACCTTCTGGTTAGCAAGCTCCGCTTGCACATCTGCCGTAAGTTCGTCGGCCTGAGGTGCACGGCCGCGTTGTCGCAAAAAGGCGGTGATCTCGTTGACGGCAAGCGCGATCCGCTCGGGCAGTGCGGTCCGAGCTGGGCGTGATCGCGTCTCGCGCGCAATCCGATAAGCGGTCGTCGAGGCGCGACGACCAGAGCGGCGATTAAGGAGGAACTCCTGTTCGTCCTCTGGCGCGCGGAAGATGAAGAAGATGCCTGGCGCGACGGCGACGGGGTTGGCCATCAGGGTCTGCGCGATTAGGCTCCGAAGCTCTGCCTGCTGAAAATATTTCTGGAAGGTGCCACGTGCAGTGACATAGCCGTCCCCATGAGGACGAAGTCCGCCTACTGGGACCTGGCCGACAATCATCGTCGCGACAGCAAGCACCTTCTCGGTCAACGCCCAGGCGGCGGCAAGCGCCTCCCGGCGCTCCGTTGGGTCTTCAATCACATTGAGCACGAATCCGAGGTTCACGATGGGTGCAGCGAACCGCCGGTCCCCGGGGCGGAAGTGCGGGTCCCATCCCGCTGCACTGATACCGCTCGCCGCGAGGATCCTGAGGTCATCGCCCTGCCCACAGCCATAGTCGAAGACCTGACCACCCGGCCTGATCAGGCCATGACGGACAAGGAGCGCGACCGGCTTCGACAGGTCATGGCGCACCAGGGCGGTGCGATGACGCTGTATGGGTTGGGTTGCAGTGCTTAGGTTGGACACAGCGTGTGATCTTCAACGCGAACACCCGCAGCGGCAAGCCGGCTCATCCAGGCATTGCGACGCCCGATGAGATGGGGGTCCCGGAACAGGCCCCGGCTTTCCAGGGCGGCCGTCAGGACGGCCCAGGCGGTGCTCTCCGAATGCTGGTTGGGCATCAGTAGCTCCTTACGGTGCAGGATAAGAGGGTTGGCGGCGTGGGCGAAACTGCGCGACGTCATCCGGGGCGGGTCCAATTCCACGCGCGTGGAGGCGACTAACGCCGGAAAGGGGTCTGCCTCGAAATCACTGTAGAGCAGGAGCCCCACCACACTGTGCTCGATGCGGGCCACGTTCCAGGAGACCTGACCCGCGAGGTTGAGCGCTGCGCTGAGGCGTGCACGAAGCCCGTCCGGAAGTTCGCTGACCGCTCCGGCGTGGACATAGAGTGCGTCACGGACCCGCTTGCCGACCATCGCCTATTCGGCCACCGCCGCCTTTGTCCAGGTTGAGATGATTGCTTCCGCCAGTTCCTCCACCTCATCATCGCCGATATATGGAACCTGCAAGTAAATTTTCTCGTCCGTGCCAAGTTTCGCGATGAGATGTCCCTTGCCTAGGAGCCGTTCAGCTCCCCGTTCGCCGAGGGCAATCTTGGAGCTACCTTCGTCGCCTAGCCGCAGGATCAGCTTGTTCCCCAGGTTGGTGCGCAACTGCATAGTCATCACTTGATTGTCGGCGCGCTGGTAGATCATGAACAGGTGGAACCCGGCGGCCCGGGACTTGGTCGCGATCTTGTTGATCAGGCCATCGACGACGCTCTTGAAATCGTCGTCCTGCATCCAATTGGCCACTTCATCGAAGAAGATAACCACTCTCGGCATCCGCCGGTGGGCGGGCATCTTGCGATTGTAGTGGTCTATGTTGCGGCAGCCTTCGGCGGCGATCGCCTCATAGCGCTTGTCCATGTCGTCGACGAGGCGCGCCAGGAGGGCTTGCGCCTCCGACTGGTCGTCGATGATGCCAGTCTTGAGCTGCGGCAAGTGGCGTGCCCAGGCGTAGTCGACGCCCCGCTTGGGGTCGATCAGGTAAAGTTCGAGCTCCTTTGGTGCGTTCAGCGCACACATGTCGAGCATCAGGTTGGTTACCAAGATGCCCTTGCCGCTGCCGGTGGTGCCGGAGATCAAGCTGTGTGGCGCCGCGGTCTCCTGGCCGGAGAACCCGCTCGCGAGCGGCAGGAAACAAAGCGTGCCGTCATCCTCCTTTTCGCCGAGCAAGGGCGCCATGGAGAGCGTCTGACTGTCGGGCTCGCCCGTGCGCTTCAGCCAGGCGTCGGCCAAGTGGAGGATTGCGCGCGTGGGGCGACGCAGGCCGACGGCGATCTGACCCGCCATCGGCGTAATTCGAATGATGTCTAAGCCATGCCGGGTGAGCAGATCGGTCTGTCGTCGCTCCAGCCAGCTCACGGTGAGGCTGCGGCCGCCCACGTAGATGAGCCCCGTGTTCGGCGTTAGGCGACGGCCCATCACAGGGGCGTCCATGCCCTCGGTCTGCAGGGCGCTGCGGAGCGTAATGATCTGCTTCTCGAGCCAGATCTCGCCTGCGGCTTCATCCTTGGCGCGGCTGAGGCGGCTAAGCACGGCCGCAATCTCAGGACTCCAAGGTCCGGCGTGGGCCATGACTACGGCGAGCGCCGGCGGTGGCTCGACCGGAGGCGGTCCCGCCGCCGATTCTTCGGTGGGGTCCACTACAGGCGCCAAGGCTTCAGCGCCGGAGGGGGACGGAGCGGACGGTTCAGGCGTCAGGTCTTGCGGCGGGGGCGGCTCGTCCTCATCGCGGCCAGGAGCCGCCAGCGTCACGGTCGGCCAAGCTGCCGGACGGGTGAGCAGCGGGGCTGCGGCGTCGTCGCCAAGGCTGCGCAGCGCCTTAGCTGTGACCGGGCGAGGGAAGACCCATTGCGCGAGATGGCGACGGTCAGTCTGGGGACGCACCTCATCGGGGATCACCGGCATCGGCTCGTGGACGGCGTCCAGGTCATGGCTGAACACCAGCGAGTGAGCGTCCAGCCGGACCGGGATCTCGCCGCTGCGCAAGCCCTCGAGCCATTGGTCCTGGCTGACGCCGCCCACCTGATCGAAGGGGTCCATGTGCTCGAGGACCATGTCGGCGATCCGGTGGCGCCAGATCGCCGGGTCCAAGGTGGAGGCCGGATCCAGCAACCGATGCTGCAGGGCGGTGAAGGTGGACTCCAACTGGCGCAGGGACCGCTTGCGATGCTCCACGAGGTTGTCTCGCCCCGCGTATTTCGCCTCGGCCAGGACCAGTCGCACCTCGGGCCCGTCGGGGCCCATGGAGAAGTCGACGGCGAGGATGTCAGCCATCTCGCCCGTGAGGTCGAGCCACTCGCGGAAGTCGTCGAGGAAGAACCAGCCAGTGCGGTTCTCACGCCCGGACTTCAGCAAGCGGTCTATCTCACGCTGGGCCAGCACTAGGCCTAGCAGCTCGTGGGCGTAATTCCGCCACTGGGCGCCGCGCATCACGACGCCACCGGAGAGCTCGGCGGCGCGGTTGAAGAGTTGTTCCCGTAGGGCCTCCAGGTCGGCCTTCTCTGCGCCAGGAAGGATGAGGTCGAGGTCCTCAGAGATGCAGTCCCCGAGTTCTGCGGCCTCGATCTCGGTGGAGACAATCACGTTGTGGGTGGATCCGGGGACGCTGAAGTATCGGATGATGCGGCGCGCATCGTTGGAAATCAGACGTCGATCCGCCACCCGATCGAAGGTCATCACCCAGTTGCCAAGAGCGTGGGCCTTGCCGAGGACTTCCGCGACACCGCCGGACCTGAACTCGACTTCCTGTACAGGTAGGCGTGACGCGGATGGAGGCGTCGGTTCGCGCGTGATCACCGCGTGAAGGGCATCAACATAAGCGCGACCTGCGGCGGGCTGGCGTGGTGCGGTGAGATAGAGGGCCGATGTCGTGTTTCCCATCCGGAAAGGACGCCGTTTCGAGCGTTCCGTGGGCGCGAACCCGAGCATTTGCGGCGGATGCGGATCAAGCCCGGCGCGCATCCAACGCAGCTTGCTGCTGCGGGCGATCACGTCCTGCAGGACGACGATGTCGCTGGACTTGGTGCCCGCTTCTCGGGCGAGTGTCTCAGGGCTGAGGATGCCCAGGCGGAGGCGGGACAGGAAGTTGCGCGCCGCTTCGCTAGCGAGGTTGGCGTCGATCTCGTGATTGATGCGGCGGTTCTGCCGCTCGTAGACCTGCCTCAAGCGCACCGGGTCGTCATCAGTGACGACCAGTTCGCAGCGCAATTCGGGATCGTCTTCGATGCGCCGCGCCAACCCATTGGCCATGGCCAAGGGAAGGTTCTCGGAGTCCGCGTTGAGGATTACGACCGAGAAGTTCGCGCGTTCGTGCGGCCGAAGCTTGAGATACTCCGTGCCGACCCGGTCGAAGGCCACAACTGCGGCCTCGGCGGGCTCGTCCGAGAGGCCATGCTGGGCCGCAGTGATACTTTCCGCCAAGCTGCAGTCGGCAAGCATCTGGCTCTCGTGCAGCAGTTGAGGCGTCTCGCCTGGCAAGACGGCCACATCTCCGTAGAAGGTACCAGTCAGCGTAAGGGCGCGATCGTTGACGAAGTCCTGGATGTCGGCGCGCTGCTCGGGCGTGCTTCCCACCACCCGACCGATCGCGACGGCGAGCTGGTGTGCCTTGGCGGCCATCTCAGCCAAGCGCAACGGCTGCCAGCCCGCAACGATGACCGAGGGGATCTCGCCGTCGATCGCCACGACACCGAGACTAACGAGCGGCGCCAAGAGGCTGACGATACAGATCTCCTGCGGCGCCTCGGTCTGCAGGCGCTCAAGCAGATGTCTGAATGCTTCGGCTTGGCCGATCAGGCTCGGCGAGCCGATCCCGTCCCCGAACAGCAGATCCTTCACGGCCTGACCGTAAGTCGCCTGGAAGGTCTCGAAGGCGCCGCGAAGTTCGGACGCCTGGCTGGCGGTGAGAATGCGCTGGCGTTCGATGTCGGCTAACGCGAGCGGCCACGCGTCATCGATCCGATAATCGGGTCGCCCGGGGTTCGCGAGCAGTCCATCGCTTCCACCGAACACATCGGTGATGCTGGTGCGCTCGCCGAGATCGACGCCCGTGGCCATAGCGGCGCGGGTCGCGCGGTTCTGGTGCACACGTCCCGTAAGCAGGCGAGCCCGCTCGCCATCCTTGGGCAGAATGTGCCGTAGATCCTGGGACAGCGACAGGCCGAAGGCTTCCGAAGGTGGTCGCCATGTTAGCTGAGCGCGATTGGGGTGCGGCTTGCCGTCGAGGGTTGCAAGGACGGCCGAGGCTTCGGCGCGCGGCACGAGGAAGGCTTCGAACTCGAGCTCGACGGCGCTGCGGGTGGACGAGTTGTTCGACTCGGTGACCGCAGCCTCCCAGTCCTCAGACCAGCATCGACCGAAGACCAGGACCGCGTGAGGCGCCAGCAGGGTGTCAAGCCCGCGGTAGCGATCGCGCAGGTAGCGCAGCACTCGAGTGTTCTTGTCCTGGGTCCAGAAGTCGAGCTTCTCGGCGTCGCGCAGACGAATGATCAGCGTGCGCTCACTGGCGTCCTCTTCCCCCTCCTCGGTGTCGGGCACAGCGCGGTGGGCCAGCTTGAGCAGACCTTCCGTGAGGTCCTGAGCCTCGATGGGTGCCTGGAAGACGAGTCGTTCCCAGCGCTTAAAGAGCCGCGCCTCGGTCTGGAGGCGTGCCTTGTGCTTGGAGAAGAAGTCGTCGAGGTGTTCGTTGGGCTTGATGTTGTCCTTGGTGAGGTCGTCGAGCAGCGCCTTATCATCCGCAGACAGAGCGGTGGGGAACTGGCGCTCGAAGAAGTCACGGGTCTCGGTGCCGAACTTTGGCTTGGTCTTGCGCTTGGCGTCGCTGAAGAAGGGCTCGATGGCCTCCCATCCCAGTTCGGCGGCAAGCGCCTGGGTCTCGGTCCAAGACCCATCATAGACCGAGCGGTCGGCCAGCAGAGCCGACAGGGCCGCGACCGCCTGAGGCTGCAGTCGGCCATCGGCCGAGAGATCGTCTAGCTTCTTGCGCAGGTCGCTGCGGTTGAGCGGGTCGCCATCCTTGCCCTTCAGATAGAGAGCTGGCTGAGCCTCTTCCATCGCCTTGCGGAAGAACTGCGCGGCTGCGGCGACACTCTCCGTGGACTTGGCGCTGGCGTCGCCAGCGTCCTTCGGAATGCGAATGGCCGGCAGCGCGGCCCGGATCGCCTTCTCCGGCGCCAGGCCATCCTGGACCAGGTGCTGGTTCACCCGGGTTATGAAGTCGGCGATGGTTTTGGCATCGTGAGCCACCCCCGCCTGGAAGAGGCCGCTCAAGGCGACCGCGACCTGTTCCTGGAGGAGATCAGAGCACTGGCCGAGTCCTTCGCTCACCCAGACGCCGGGGTCCTGCAGCAGCCACGCGTCATCGATCTTGGAGTTATGCGCGAGCGTCGGCTCAATCGCCTTCACCATGTCGGCAGGCACTGTGCAGACCGTAAGCTTGACCCCGTTGGCGGCGTGGTTGCGATGCCAAGGCGCTGCTTTGTCCCACTCAACCGCCGTGCCGAGTTCGCCGTCCACCAGCTTAGGGTGGACGAAGACCTGGACCTCCGAGGACGGCGCGCCGGCCGCCACATGCCGCGCAATCGCGGTCACGGCCGGCGCCTCTAGCCCCATCATGCAGTAGAAGGCGCGCCCACGGCCGCCTTGGGTCATGTCACGCAGCCGGCGGGCCGCGACGAGGCCGATCAGGTCAAGAGGGGACAAGTGCGTCGTCTCCGGCGGTGGCGTTCGATGGGACGTGGAATGGGTTGATCACGAAGGCGCAGTCGTCGGACTTGCGGTCGAGGAACCCCAAGACCCGTAGGCGCTCTTCGAGGCGCCGCTCGTTGTCCTTGAGGTCGGCGAGGGGGGCCGGAAGGGAGCCGGTGCTGACGCGGAAGGCGACCCGCACCTCTTCGGAACCGACCACGATGTTGTAGCGATTGTAGAGGGCGTGGAGGAACTCTCCGAACTCCATGGGCGTACGCACGACCGTAAGGACCAATGCCTCGAGGAAGGCGTCGTTCGGCGCATACCAGGTGCCAGCCCGACGGTGCGCGCGCAGCATCCCAATTTGGCGCACGTGGTTCAGGAACGTCGAGCCAATGAAGTGACCGCGACTGGCCTGGGTCTCTGCGCGTAGCTCGAGGAGTTGCTGTTCCGCCGTCGGCATCCGGTGCGGGTCGTCAGGTCGCGGCGGCGTCCAACGGAACCGCTCCGTCAGCAGGTCGCGGGCTTCCTTTGCACCCGCCTCGCTCTCAAGGACCTGCCGCCACTCTTCGGTCTCTGCGAATGCGTCCACGAAGGCGCTCATGGCGTCCATGAGCATGGTGCGGTGGCGTTTGTACTGGTCGATCGACAGTTTCCGCACCGGGTTGCCGCCCGAGGCGCCAACGAGATCTAAGAAGAATGGCGGGAGTGGCGCATCACCGAGCGTCTCTTGCGCCCGCTGGACGATGTAGAGAGCTTGCTGCAGTCCAGTCACGCGCTCGAGCGGATCCAGGACATTTTCGACGGGAATGCGTCGCAGCCCCAGGAGCGCGCGCCAGTCCTCGGCGAGGTGGTTGTAGGTCTCGTGTGTCGGAAGCGGGAGATAGCCGACGTTGGTCTCGATTGTCGGCCCCACATCGGGGCCCGCAAGCCTTTGAGCGAGCCCGTTCCAGGGACTTTCGGCCGCCAACAATCGCTCCTCGATCAAGGCGCTGAGGGCCTCGCGATCATCCGCTCGGTTAAGCATGAGATACAGCATCTCACCCGTCCGCCGCATGAACTTGCGGTCGAGTTTGTGCGACTCGTCCACGTCGGGGACTAGCATGGCTTCGCCGAGTGGAAGCAGGTGGCGGGAGGTCCAGCGCTTGGCGGTGTGACTCTCGACCTCCGCCGAGCGCAGTAGCTCAACGGCGTGAGCAAAATCACGGAAGTTTCTGAAGCGGGATCGCAGGTAGCGGAAGTCGAAGACAATCCGATCGCGATCCAGGCGGTTGGCCCACTCCTTCCACATTCCGGCGTCATCGAGTTGACTGTCGGCGATCGGCAGGATGTCGCGGTCGCGGAAGAGCACGTGCCGCAAGGGGTGATTGAGGGGGGTC
Source organism: Aliidongia sp. (assembly GCA_049696095.1). Taxonomy (GTDB): domain Bacteria; phylum Pseudomonadota; class Alphaproteobacteria; order ATCC43930; family CGMCC-115725; genus JAXDMU01. Next base: position 23,674 of record JBAVTK010000615.1, read on the forward strand.
CCGTAGCGGACGACCTCGTGGCCTTCGCTGGACTCGGTGTCACCAGGACCGAAGATGGGCTTCGCGCGACGCTTTCGGTCAAAACAGATCTGTAGGCATTCGATGACTGTCAGCCACGGGGACTGGTCGTCATAGAACAGCAGCCCCCAGATGCCGTATTCGCACCAGAGCTTCACGCCAGAGAGGTTCATGTTGTCCGGTACGCGCAACGCGCCGGCTGGAAGCTGCAGATTCTGGTTCTTCGTCACGCTCAGACCTCCAGCGGCTGCGCTTGGATCTCGCCGCGGCTCCCAAGCGCGAGCACACGAACCACTCGAGGCTGGTCATCATCGGAAGCCATTAGTCTTTGCACGGCAGTCTGGGTCACAAGCGCGAAGTGGCGAATCTCCTGATGGCATTGGCGCGAGAAGCTCGATGGCAGGCTGCCGCTGGCCACCCGCATCAGGTACTCAAACAACAAGGGGCGGAGCGTCAGTTCAGAGACCGTGGTCTGAGTCGCCATGCGCGGCGGCATGACGCGCAGGCAGGGGCGGTGTCTCACACGGTCCAGGGCGAGCCTGACGTTGAAGGACGTGGCGCTAGTCCGGTCGATCGGCTCGAGGGTCGAGATCCGACCGGCGGGGTCGTCGGTCTTGCCGATTGTGCCGGCCAGCCAGAGCCGCTCATCGTCGATCGTCATCATCCCGGAGAAGGCGCGGTTGAGCCCGCGCAGCAGCTGGCGGGTGTAGGGACCCACTGTGTCGCGCGACGCTCCGGAAATGAGCGCGTTCTGGAGTTTCAGGTAGTCGCCCCCATGGTGGAAGATTGAGAGCCGCCAAGGGCTGGCCAACTCGCGATCGGTTTCCGAGGGAAGGCGGAAGAAGGCCCGTCTCCGCTGGGCCTCAAGGCCGTGCCGGAAGTCGCGGATCGCCGCGTCGGCTGCAGGGCCAGCGGCCGCGCCGCCGCTCATGAAATAGGCGTCGCGGAGCGGCTCGAAGAGGTTCTTCCCATAGGTGGAATCGTCCGCGAACAGCGTTTGGTAAAGCTCCGCGGGCTGTCGCTGCACCATCGCGCTGTCGATCAGGTTGTTGGTCTCGAAACCAACCGCTAGGACTTCGAACACGTTGAACACGCGGTTGGCACGGCGCCGTTCAATACGTAGGTTGAGGCCAACGGCGTTATTGTAGGGGTTGGTGTTTGCATAGCGCCGCGCCTGGGCGCGCGCCCGCGCGGTGGCGCAGTCCATCAGTGGGTCGTCCGGGCGCGTCGAGTCGCCCAGGAGGATGTTCACCACCAGCGTCAAGAGCTGGCGGATCGGGATGTGCTGATCATTGGCGGCGGCCAGCCGGAGCGCATCCTTCAAGCGGGCGCGGAAGACTGTCTCAACGTCGTCCCCATTGCGCAGGAGGCTGCGGTTGAGACGAATGGGGCATGGCGTTGAGGCGTCCAGGGCGGGGCAGGCCTCGCACTCTGTGTCCCAGCCTGGATGCTCGAGGACCGCATCGAAGATGCTGTCTACGACCGCCTCGCTCCAAGTGCGGCTGAGGTTCATGAGCCGAAGGTTGAGATCGTCGCGGTGCTCGCGCTCCTCACGCAGCATCTCCGAGAGGCGCTCATGCAGGGTCTGCGCTCGCGCGGCGCCCGGACCCGCTTGCGCGGCCGCATCGCGGAAATACTTCAGAAGCTGACCATCATTGGCCGCGACGAGATAGATTCGCGCGTTGGATTCGCCAAGGAGGGCAGATGTGAAGCTCGCGAGTTCGGAGGCCTTCTCGCTGTCCGAAATCTCGCTCAGGTCCCGGATGATCCGCAGCTCGCGGCCGTCTGGGAGCGGGAGGCTGAGGATTCCGTCCTCTCCGGGCCACTCGTCGGCGCGCTCCGGGTAGTTCGCCATGAAGAACTTACGGATGTGGTAGGTCTTCCCGTCACCTGCGGTCCCTGTGAGGATCACATTGGTGGCGGGTAAGCCCAGGATGTAGGCATCCAGCTCCTCGGCGCGGGGCGCATTGGTGTCGATCGGCGCCACATTGAAACGGGACTGCGCTTGGCGAAGGTTTTCATCGCAGAGGCTGTCGGAGGTCGCCACAGGACCATAGGTCCTCAAAAAATTGACTAAGGCGCTCACAGGTGGCACACCGCACAGCCGTCTTCATCTTTGGCCCGCACTGCGCGCCGCGGCATCTGCTCCATCTCTTCAAGTGAACGACCATCTGCCCAAGTATACTTACGACCACGCTTCATGACTTCGTAGGCCTTGGCGCGTTCGTAGAGTTCCGGGTGGCGCTCCTTGAGGCCCTGCCACTCTCCGATCTGCTGATAGAAGCAGAAATAACACCCCGAACGGCTACGCCATTCATAGTAGTCTGGTAGACCAAGTCCGGCGCTTTCGAGGATCCGGCTAACATCCGCGAGGCCGATCCCGTCGTCCTTGTAGGGGTAAACTGGCGTGATATTCGGGCGTTCCGAGATCACTACCGGCTTGGCACCCGCGCCGCCCGTACCAAGGTAGCCCTGCCGGTTCTCATCCGCGCGAATGCCAATGTAGGAGTATGCGCGATCCGTCCCGACGAAGCGTTCGAACGGCGCGATCTTCATGACGCGGGTGCACCAGCGAGCCCGGGGGCTCGGCAAGAAGCCTGCGAAATGTTCGTAGAGCGCCACGTCGAAAGCAGTTCGGCCAGGCTTCGCTTCAACGTCGAATTCTTCCAGAGCGGAGATTCGGGCAATCTTGATGCCCAGTACGTTTTCTAGTCGGTCCAGATAGTCATAGGTCTCAGGAAGTTCGACGCCGGTGTCCGAGAAGACGTATTCGAAACGAACCTCTGGATTGCGCTGGCGCAGGTACACGGCCAGAGCCGAGGAGTCCTTGCCGCCGGAGATCGGCACGATGTGGCGCGCCCCCTCGTCCCGGAGCGCATCGTCGATCATCACTGCCGCTACGCTCAACGCATACCTCCACGGTGGATCAGGGGTTCAGTGGCCGTCCCGTCGAGCTGGGCCAGCCGGCTCTCGAGTTCCGCGATGCGGGCCGTGATAATTGGGCGAAGGGCAGGTGTCAGCGTCTCGCCATTTATGGCGGCCACCTCGATCCGCTCACGCGTCTCGCGAAGCGCGGTGCGGAACTCAGCAGCCGAGCGGTCATCCCACTTGTCGAGGCTGGTCTTGAGCAGGATTGAGCTCAGAGCGCCAGCGAAGGACTTCGGCGAAAAACGACCGTTGGCCGTCTCGACGGCGCGCGCGAGCACGGCCTTGTCGCTGATCCGCAAGTCATCGCGGCGCGACATGGCCGCCATGTCGAAGCAACTAGCCCAATCTTTCACGGCGTTGAGCAGATCGTCAGCGTTCCCCGCCACTAGACGGAAGGCCTCGTTGACCGTCGAAACCGCCTCATCAGCGAAGATGTGCCGAACTTCGTCGATGTCCTTGCGCGCCTGCTCGACCCGGCAAACGAGGGTGCGATCCGGCCCGTCCGCGCCGAAAATGCCCGGGATGGCCGAGAACAGCAGCTCAAAAGGATCGCCCACCGAAGACACGGCCTGCAGCAGCAGCTTAGCAGTATCGTCCAATTTTTTGGTTCGCCGTGCGCCGTCCGGAACCGTCAGACGCCAGCCGTGGAT
>JBAVTK010000616.1:0-1681 GCA_049696095.1 Aliidongia sp.
ACTACGAGTCGACCGGCGGCACCGAGGAAGTTGCCAACGCGCGCTTAGGCGAAACGGTCAAGGACAGCATCAAGAGCGTGGTCACGCAGCGCACCTTGCAGCAGGTGATCACCGCCGAGCGCGCGGAATTCACCGGTGCGATGATGAAAACCGCGCGGCCGCTCGCCGAGCAGCTGGGCATTGAGCTGGTGGATGTGCGCATCACCAAGATCGATCTGCCGCAGCAGGTTCAGGATTCGGTGTTCGACCGTATGCGTTCGACTTTCAAGGCGCAGGCGGCGAAGCTGCGCGCCGAGGGCGTCGAGGCGTCGGACAAAATCCGCGCCGAAGCGAACAAGGCACAAACCGAAATCCTGGCCGATGCCGCCAAGAAGGCGGCGCAAACGCGCGGCGAAGGCGATGCGTCGGCGAGCGAGGTATACGCCAAGTCGTATTCCAAGAACGCGGAGTTCTACAGTTTCTATCGCAGCATGCAGTCTTACCGCGAGGCCGTCGGTACCCAGGGCGATATGCTGGTGATCGCTCCCGACAGTGCCTACTTCAAGTACTTCAACAAGCCGCAGCCGCAACCCCCGCAGCGCTGAACCTGTAAGTCACAATGGATATCGGTTGGACTGAACTGGCGCGCTATCTGGGTGGCGCCTTCGCTTTGTACTTGGTGCTCGAAGGAATACTGCCCTTCGTCAATCCGGCGGCGGCACAGCGGTTGATGTCAAAGCTCGCCAAGGCCGAGCCGGCGCAACTGCGCTGGGGCGGACTCATCAGCATGGTGGCCGGGCTGGCATTGCTGTGGATGGCGCGCAATGGGTAAAAACCTGGTCGTAATCGGCTTGCAATGGGGCGACGAGGGCAAGGGCAAGGTCGTCGATCTGCTCACCGATCAAGTGCAGGCCGTGGTGCGCTTTCAGGGCGGCCACAACGCGGGGCACACGCTGGTCATCGGCGGCAAGAAGACCATCCTGTCGCTGATCCCTTCGGGGATACTGCATGCGCATGTCCAGTGTTTGATCGGCAACGGCGTGGTGCTGTCGCTCGAGGCATTGTTCAAAGAGGCGCAAATGCTCGTGGAACAGGGGGTGCCCGTGTTCGAGCGTCTGCGCGTCAGTCCGGCTTGCCCGCTGATACTCGCTTCGCACGTGGCGCTCGATCGCGCGCGCGAGAAGGCACAGGGTGCGAACGCCATAGGCACCACGGGACGCGGGATCGGCCCTGCCTACGAGGACAAGGTCGCGCGCCGCGCCGTGCGGGTCTCGGACCTGTTTCACCGCGAACGCTTTGCCGCGAAGCTGGGCGAGATTCTCGACTATCACAACTTCGTCTTGCAGCGCTATTTTCAAGTTCCCGCCGTCGATTTCCAGCAAGTGCTCGAATCGAATTTGGAACTCGGCGAGCGCCTCAAGCCCCTGGTAGCCGACGTCACCGGCATCCTCGAGCAATTGAGCGTCGATGGCGGTAATGCCCTGTTCGAGGGAGCGCAGGGCGCCATGCTGGACGTGGACCTGGGCACCTATCCCTACGTGACTTCGTCGACCACCACCGCGGGCGGCGCGGCGGCCGGCACCGGCTTAGGTCCGCGCCGGTTGAACGAGGTGCTCGGCGTAGTCAAAGCCTATGCGACGCGCGTCGGCGCAGGTCCGTTTCCGACGGAGGTGTTCGTCGACTCCGGCGGGTCCCTGTCGGG
>JBAVTK010000617.1:0-1870 GCA_049696095.1 Aliidongia sp.
GCTCCACGGTTTGCCCAATCGGCTGCTGGAAAAGCTGATCGATGCCAGTTTCATCGTCGGCGCCGACGATCCGCTCGAGGCCTTGGCCGGCGCGCTCAGCCAGCTCTACCGCTTTGCTCCGCTGGCGCTGCCGCTGGGACCGAACCAGCCGCTGATGCTGTTCGGCGCACCGGGCGCCGGCAAGACCGTGAGCGTCGCGAAGCTTGCCGCGCGCGCGGTCTTCGCCAAGCGCAAGGTCCGGCTGATCACGACCGACACGATCCGCGCCGGTGGCGTCGAACAATTGGAAGTCTTTGGCCGCATCATGAAATTGCCATTGCATATCGCGGAGACCGACCGGCAATTGGCGAGATTGGTCGAGGCGGCGGCGCCCGATGAATTCGTGCTGATCGACACGCCGGGGGTCAATCCGTACTCCGCCCGAGACATGGCGGAAGTGGCCGGCCTCGCCAAGGCGGTCGCGGCCGAACCGCTGCTGGTCATGGCGGCTGGCGGCGATGTCGTCGATTCGATGGAACAGGCCCAGGAATTTGCCACACTGGGCATCTCGCGTATGCTGGTCACGAGACTTGACATGGTCCGGCGACTCGGCAGCATGCTTGCAGCAGCCGATGCGGCAACATTGGCGTTCAGCGATTGCAGCATGACGGCTGCCGTCGCCGACGGATTAAATCCGATCGATCCTATGGGACTAGCTAAAATGCTGATGCCTGAACCCGTCCCGCAGTCGACTACGCAACAGGTCACACGAGGTGTCCGCTCATGATCGTTCCGCTCGACCTGCGACAGAACGCGGCGGCCGTCAATCCGGCGCGGTCGAACCTGATTGCGGTCGCCTCCGGCAAAGGGGGTGTCGGCAAGACCTGGTTTTCCATCACGCTGGCTCATGCGCTGGCGCGCGCCGGCAAGAAGGCCCTGCTGTTCGACGGCGATCTGGGCTTGGCCAATGTCGATGTCCAGCTCGGCGTGACGCCGCGCCGGGATCTCGGCACGTTCCTGGCCGGACAGACGACGCTGGGCGAGACCGCCTCGCGCTATGAGCTTGGCGGGTTCGATATCATTGCCGGCCGTTCCGGTTCCGGTTCGCTGGCCCAGATCGCACCGTCGCGCCTCGCGGCCTTGCGCAGCGATCTGCAAATCCTGTCGATGAGCTATGATTTCGTCATCATGGATATGGGCGCCGGCATCGAGCGCACCGTGCGCTCCTTCGCGACGCAAGCCAAATTCTGCTTCGTCGTCACGACCGACGAACCGACCGCGATCACCGATGCCTACGCCTTCATCAAAGTGACGACCATGGAGCGGCCGAATGCCGATATGCGGCTGATTATCAACATGGCGTCTTCGGCTCGCGAGGGCGAGCGCACCTATGCGATCCTGAAGAAGGCCTGTCACGAATTCCTCAAGGTCGATGTCGAATTGGGCGGCATCATTCGCCGCGACCTGCATGTGCGCGAGAGCATCCGCAAGCAGACCTCGCTGCTGACGCGCTTTCCGAACAGCGAGGCGGCGACCGATATCCAGGCCATCGTCTCGCGGCTTCAGACCGGCCCATAGCGTCGCGGCGGCGGCGGTGTCCTCCCTGACCGGCCCAGCGCCACTGCCACCGCTTCTGACCAATCCGGTGGTGACGATCGCCGGCGGTACCCAAATCGTGCTGAATATCGTGGCCGCGCGCGCGGTCGATCAATTGCCCCGTCCGCTCGTCGATATTCTGCAAGACGCATCGGGCGGAGGCAGTGTCATCACCGGCACGGTCGAAGAGACGTCGCCCGACGGCACCGTCACGGTCGGCACGGCGAACGGCACCTCGATCACGGTCCATCATCCGCCGGAATTGCCGCTCGAACTGGGCAGCACGGTGGTATTG
>JBAVTK010000618.1:0-3759 GCA_049696095.1 Aliidongia sp.
GCCGACAGCCTGAGAGGAGACCAAGATGCCCTGGACTCGCGATGAAATGGCCGTGCGCGCGGCCAAGGAACTGAAGGACGGTTTCTACGTCAATCTCGGCATCGGCATTCCGACGCTGGTCTCGAACTACATTCCGACCGGTGTCACCGTGCAGTTGCAGAGCGAAAACGGCATGCTGGGCTTCGGCCCGTTTCCCTATGAGGGCGACGAGGACCCCGATCTGATCAATGCCGGCAAGCAGACCATCACCGAAATTCCGACCAGCAGCTATTTCAGCAGCGCCGACAGCTTCGCCATGATCCGCGGCGGCCATGTCGATATCGCGATATTGGGCGCGATGCAGGTGGCCGAGAATGGCGATCTGGCCAATTGGATGATCCCCGGCAAGATGATCAAGGGCATGGGCGGCGCCATGGATTTGGTCGCGGGCGTCAAACGCGTGGTCGTGGTGATGGAGCACACCGCGAAGGACGGCGAGAAAAAACTCCTGCCGCGCTGCAACCTGCCGCTGACCGGAGCCGGGGTGGTCGATCTGGTGATCACCGATCACGCGGTGTTCACGATCGACGAGAGCGGCATGGAGTTGATCGAACTGGCACCGGGGGTTAGTTTGGAGGATATCGCGGCGCACACGGCGGCGGCATATCGCGTGGCGCCGGGGCTGAAGGCAGCTTGAAGAAACTCTTGATGTTTGTGCGGGACGGTCGCCCGTACCATGAGTGCCTATGAGCGCGGTAACCGCCCGTATTGATCGGAGGTCATGTCATGTCTGATCCTTCCCTATACGACCAAGATTTTTACGCCTGGGCGAACGAGCAAGCCGCATTGTTGCGGGCCGGCAATCTCTCGGCCGCCGATGTCGAGCATATCGCCGAGGAAATCGAGAGCATGGGCAAGACCGAGAAGCGCGAACTGGTGAACCGGCTAACCGTCCTGTTGCTGCATCTTCTCAAATGGCGCTATCAGCCTGACCGACGCGGCAAGAGTTGGCGCCTGACGATCCGCGAGCAACGGCTTCGCCTTGTGTTGCACCTGAAGGACAATCCGAGCCTGAAAGCGATCATCCCCGACGCCCTTCGCGACGCCTACGCGGTTGCCGTGGTCGAAGCCGAACGCGAAACCGACCTTGACGAGGCGATTTTTCCGACCGCTTGCTCGTGGAGTTTCGATCAGATCATGAACGCGGATTTTTGGCCGAGTGAGGCGACACATTGAAGGAGGGGGGCTTAAACCTGCGTACCAGGATTTCCGCCGGGACCGAAGTCCACGGACGCGAAATGGTGAGCGGCGATGCAGAGGCCGTGGTCGAGGTAGGTTTGGTATGGGGCGTAACGAGTTGTGTATCATGTTACCAGAACTCCGTTCATAGAAGGTATGCTTATGGCCAATAATGACGAAGCAGAGTTTGGCACCTCTCAACCACCCCGCAAATCAGATATGTTATTTGGTGCAGAAACGGACTGGAAATCTAAACTCTGCGCTGCCTCTGGCGTCGATGATATAATCTACCAAGATGGTTACCGTCAGGCGGCACTTCATCTGGTGAATTATATTTGTGAAAAAGGGGGTAAGCATGATGTAGTTTACCCAATCATCTATTTATATCGGCACCATATTGAGTTGGTGCTGAAATCAATTATCAGGACTGCCTGTTTTTTGCTTGAACGGGAAATACCTAGCGAAATCCGCAATACGCATGAGTTGTCGAAGTTGTGGGTATTGACAAGACCGCTGCTCGATCCTGTTTGCAAGCTTGTAGACGATGGTGACTGCTACCCTACTGAAGATTTGGAGGGAATCGATTCATATATTAACCAGTTGCATGTCCATGACCCCGACAGTCAGCGTTTCCGCTATCCAGAGACCAAAAAAGGCATGCCATCGTTGCGCCGTGGCTTACTCAGAATCAATGTGCGAGATTTATCGAACGCATTGGAAAAGCTAGTGGATTATCTGGAGATGACCAATGATTGGTTCGGCGATCTTATCGAAGCAAAGGCTCAGTATCAGATGAAGCATGGGCTGACACCACCACATCACACTCGCCGCCCAGTTTGACCAACTCCAGGCCGAAAGGGGGGTTAAATTCCATGGACATGGGAATTCGGTGACAGCGCACTTTATTACCCCTTCCGCACTGCCGCCCGCAGCAATTCGCTGTTGCCCTACAGGCCGAGCATGTCCCTCGGATTGAACCGCATCAATCCCGATGGGATCGTATCATTGATCAGCTTTCCTGAATCGAACCGAAACCGTCCAACGTTCTGATTGACAGGCCATCCCCTCGCGTAGACAGTCCAGCCCAGACGTCTACACAAGAGGCCGGCATGCCGCTCAACATTCGGAGTGAAGAGGTCAATCGGCTTGCGGGACAGCTCGCCGAGCGGACTCGGACCAACAAGACCGAGGCGGTCAAGCGCGCCTTGGAAAATGAACTTCGCCGCCTGGAGGCGCCGCTGCCGCTTGGCGACCGTCTGCGGTTGCTCCAGGACAGGGTCTTGGCGCGGCCGGCCACGGGAGTCGATGCCGATAAGAATTTCTATGACGATCTGAGCGGCGACGCGTGATGGTCATCGATGCGTCGGCGATCGTGGCGCTTTTGACCCGCGAGGCGGAAGCGGCTGATCTTTGAAGCGGTCCTGGCACTGTGTCGTAAGCGCCCTGCTACAGTGGATGAGGCTCGTCGCGATGTGAGCGACTTCCTCGATCTGGCGGGAATCGCGGTCGTTCCGATTACGGAGGGCGAGGCCGCTACCGCCCTTGATGCTTTTTCACGGTATGGCAAGGGAAGGGGGCATCCCGCCCAACTCAATCTCGGTGATTGCTTTGCCTATGCTGTCGCGAAAAACCGCCATGTTTCCCTCCTGTTCAAGGGCGGCGATTTCAGCGAGACCGGCATTGGTTGAAACTGAGATTGGGCTGAGGCCGCGATGCTATGCCCAAATCTCGCCGATCAATGCGTCGCGACACCCGGCCAAAAATCCCCGCTCATGATCTGGTCGAAATTCCACGGGCAGGCGGCAGGGAAGGTGCTTTGCCCGAGGCCGGTTTCGGCGGTCGCGGCGATGATCGCCCGCTCATAGGCGGCGGCCAATGCGTCGGCAAGCCGGCCTTTCAGGCTGGGGGTGTCGATCAAATGGTCGCGCACTTCGAGGCGCTGGGTGCGGATTGTGGCGTCCCACGAACTGCCCCGGCGGTCCGGCTGGTACTGCCACTTGAGCAAATGTCCGAGTAAGACGGCGAGACGGCTTACCAGCTCGCGCTTCTCGGTCTTGCCCAGGCTCTCGATTTCCTCGGCGATATGCTCGATGTCGGCGGCCGAAAGCTGGCCCGCGCGCAACAGCGCGGCTTGCTCGTTCGCCCAAGCGTAGAAATCCTGGTCGTACAGAGAAGGATCGGACATGGCGTTCAAATATCCTCCTTGCCAAGGGCGGGAACCGATCGTGAACCGGGGTAAATCAGCATATCACCCCATCAGCCCCCGCGCCACCTGCAGCGCCTCTCGCCCCGACCCGTTCGGGATCGCGGCTGGCGGCAGCTTGTGCCATCGGACACGATATCCGCGCTTATCGTCGCCGTGGCGCTTGGTCTGGTCTTTAGCGTGATCAAGCTGAGGGTCGGCCAGACGTCGCCGATGCTGCTGGCGGCGCTGTGCTGGAGCGGCGGCAATGTCGTCGGCAAGTTGGCCGGCCGGATCGCGCCTTTCGCGCTGCTGGTCATGGCAGGGTTGAGCGTGAATGGCTTCGGCGAGCGGATGCT
>JBAVTK010000619.1:0-6602 GCA_049696095.1 Aliidongia sp.
GCGCGGCATCGATGGTGAGCGCATGGCCGAACCCGAGCATCAGCCGGCCGGATTTGCCATCGCACAGGTTCCGCCATTCGACCTCGCCGATCCGGCCATCCTTGTTGCGCAGCCGCAGCCCGGTGGCCATGTGCCCGACGACCTCAACGATATCGCCATTGTTGCCGAGATGGGCCGACCGGCCGGCGCACTTGCCCCAGGTCCGGCGGTAGAGCCGCAACCGGTCGCCGGTGGCGATCGGCAGGTCGAAGCGGTCTTCCGTCGGGCCGCGCGGGGCGACCGCCTGATAGATCTTCTCGTCCTGCCCGATCTCGCCCCGCTCCCTGAGCCGGGCGCGGACGGCGCGGCTGACATCGGCGGCGTCTTCATTCGTCAGGGCCGAGATGGTGATGCCGCGCTTTGAACCGGCGGCGCGCAGAATGTCGCGCCGGGCCAGATAGAACTCGGCGATGCGGCTCAAGACCTGATCATGGTCGCCGCCGATCAGTTGGGCCGTGCCGTCCTGGCACTTCAGGGCGAGCGCTTCCGCGGCGTTGGCGTCGCGGAACAGCCGGGCGATGGCCCGGTCGCGCGCGCTCGCCTGACGCACCGCGGTCAGGATCTCGGGCAGCGCTTCCTTCGGCAGCGTGCGCCGCAGGATCTCTACGGCGCTGCCAGCTTCGATCGCCTGCGCTTCCTCCGGGTCGGCCAGCCCCTTGATCGTCATGCCGCTCCGCGCCTGAAACTCCAGCAGCTTCAGCATCGGCCGGGGGCCGATCTGGCTCAGTTCGTCGATCACCAGCACGGTGTTGCGGGTGGGCCGGAACTGGTCCTGTTCGATTGCGTGCAACAGTGGCTGGAGCGCGAAGACCGAGGCGATGCCGGCCTCCTTCAGCGCGTCGGCCTGCCGCCAGGCGGTGGCGATGCCGACCACCTCGCGCCCGTCCGGGCTGAACCGGGTATCGGCCTGCCAGGCAGCGGTAAGCGGTGCAAGCAGCGCCGTCTTGCCGGCACCGGCCACGCCGGTCAGCAGCGAGAGGGCGCCGCCCTGGCCCAGCGCATAGATCGCGGCAAGTTGCGCCCGGCCATGTTCCGGCTCGCTCCGAAAATCGAGCCCCGAACGCTCGATCGCCGCGCGCAGGGCCGCCGTGCTCAAGGCACCGGATCTATCGATCGCCGCACGCTTGACCTCCCGTGCCAGCGCCTCCTCGATCCGCACCTGCTCGGTATGGGTGACGCGTACCTTGTCGTCGAGCACGCCGACCAGCAGCGCCACCGGTTCGCCCCGAAGCTCAAACCCGCGCTCTTCGATACGTTCGACCACCCGGTCGATATCGCCGGCACCACCGGAAATCCCTGTACCGATCAGACCGCGCGCTGCGTATAGCCGCAGCTTGTCATGGTCGATGACTGCGGCGGTTTCGAATTCCCGCGCCAGATGCCGGGCGGCAAATTCATAGGCCGCGTCGTAGCGTTCCGTCTCGGTCAAGTGCGGACGGACCACATCATCCAGGACCGACTCATGCCGCCAGCCGATCGATGCCGCCTGCGCCCGCCAGATCGCACGCTCGGATTTGGCACCGCTCTTGGCCAGGCGCGCGGCCACGCCGGATTGCGACAGGATGGCCTGCTTGCGCTCGGCCGACAGATTCTCCCAGTCCAGCCCCTGTTCGGCGACGAAGGCGCGGGCGTTGCGCAGCACCTGGCGATGGCTCTTGCTGAACATATCGTTGGCGCTCTGCGGGATCTTGGCGACGATGACGGCCTGTTCATTGCGGTCGTAGCGGATATCGATGCCGAGCCGGCGCAGTTCATCGGCGAGCTTCGCTTGCCCATAGGCGCCGAACTCATGGATTCGGGTCTGGAGCCGGGCGGTATCGAGCGAGCCGACCCGGCCGGCCCCGGTCACCACCATGTTGAACAGGACGTTGTGGATATGGGCATGCGGATCGCCATCGATCGGGACATCGACCAGATAGGTGGCGCCGTCCGGACCATCCTGGATCGGCAGGGTCGGCCGGGCGACATGGTGGCGGAAGCTGACCCAGCCGACCGCACCGGGATCGGCCCCATCCTCGCCGCCGGCCCCCTTGCGCGCCCAGCCGATCTCGCGGGCGATATAGCGCATGGTTGCGTCATTGGCCCGATCGATCGCATTCCAGATCGCGGCACTCTCGGCTGGGGTCGCGGCGAACTCGGCGGCGAGCGTCACTGATTTATGCGGCGCGAAGGTAAAATCATAGGCGCTGATATCGCGCTTGTGCCGGGACCATGGCTCGTCGGTATCGGCGCGCTTGCCCTCGAATAGCCGGTCGAGTTCGGCGTTCTTGGGCATGCGGGTCGGGTCGATGCCGAGTACTTGGGCCGCCTCGCGCGGCATATCCGGCCGCCAGGTCGCCCGGCTGTCGCGCTCGGTATAATAGGCGGTCAGCCGGCCGCCCGGATCGAGCCGCCGGTCGAGGATCTGGGCGCGGTCATGGATCGGTTCCGGGGTGTTTTCGGTGAAATAGGTCCGCAGCAGCGCGCCCTTGGAATCGGCCGAGAGCTTGCGGAAGCTGATCATGGCCGTCTCAGGCGTCTTTGAGGGCGGCCACGACCGCGCGCGGCAAGTCCTTCTCCAGTTTCCGCAAGGCGTCGAGGATGGCGCGGGTCGTTCTTAACTGCTCTTCGTTCTGACGAATCATTCTGGCTAGCAATTCGTCGAGCGGCATGCCGTCATCGTCGCCCCGCGGCACCAGCAATTCGGCGATCTGCGCCAACTGGCGCAAGACGAGGGTGAGAAGTTCACCCTGCGCGTCGAGGACCGCCGTAGTGCCCTGACCCGTCGCTTCGATCCGGGCCAAGCTGTCTTTGAGCACCGCTGCCATCTTCACCTCCTTGGATCGGCCAAGGATGGTGCAAGGCTGTGCAAGTGATCCGCTACTCATCAAGAGCGCCCTGTAGCGCCTCCTGCAACCTTGCGATCGGATGGTCCCAAACGCCGGGGCTGGTTTGCCGGAATTGACGGAGGGTCGGATACCACACGCTATCGTTGCTTGCTGTCAGCCATCGCCAGCAGCAATCGAGGCGATTGAGTAACCAGACCGGCTTGCCAAGGGCGCCAGCGAGATGAATGACCGAGGTATCGACGCCGACCACCAGATCGAGCGCTTGGATGAGGGCGGCGGTGGCCGCAAAATCATTCAGATCCTCCGTCCAATCATAGAGAACAAGACCGACAGGCGGCGTAGCCGCCTGTCTCGCCGGCCCGCCCTTTTGGAGTGAGACAAAGGAGACATCGGGAACTGCGGTAAGAGGTGCCAGCTGCGTCAGCTCAATCGACCGGCGTCGATCAGCGGCCATGGCCGGGTTGCCGGCCCAGACCAGTCCGACTTTCCGGCCCGGCAATGCCGCCAGCCTCCGCTTCCATTTGGTCACGGCCGCCGCATCTACACGCAGATAAGGCGTGGTGCGCGGCACGGTCTCCAGGGTCGTGCCGAGGATGCCGGGCAGGCTGAGAAGCGGGCAGTGAAGGTCGAAATCCGGCAAGGGATCGCCGTGAGCCACGATACGTTCGATGCCGGGCAACGATGCCAGGAGGGGGACAAGAGGTCGCTGTACCTCGACAACCACACGCCGCCCGGCCGCGACGATCGGGATGTATCGACAGAATTGCAGCGTATCGCCGAACCCCTGTTCGGCATGCAGGAGCAGAACGCGGTTGCCGGCTTCTTCGCCGCCCCAGAGCGGCTGCTTGAACGGCCGGACATGCTTCAACTGTTTTTTGAGGCGCCAGCGCCACTCATACTCAGCCCACCCTTCGGTCAACTGACCGGCAAGCAGCAAGGCGATGGCGAGGTTATTGTGTCCGTCGGGATAGTCGGGTTTGACGCGAATGGAATTGCGAAACAGGGTTATCGCCTGAGCCACATCGCCGCGGCTTTGGAAAACGCTGCCGAGATTGCTATGCGCTTCCGCATAAACCGGCTTCAGTCGAATCGCTTCCTGGTAATGGCGGATCGCTTCCTCGGGCTGGCCCAATTCGACCAGGGCCACACCGAGATTGCAATGAGCGTCGGCGAAATCAGGATCGATCCTCAGCGCTTGGCGCAGGACCGTCTCCGCCTCCGCATGCCGATCGAGTTCGATCAGCACGGTACCGAGATTGCTGAGGCCGGACGGGAAGTCGGATTTGAGCCGCAGCGCGTCACGATAGCACGCCTCTGCCTCATCGAGACGGCCAAGCATCCACATCGTGTTGCCGAGATTATTATAAGCCGAGGCATAGGTCGGTCGCAGCCGAATGGCGTGTCGACAGCATGCTTCCGCCTCTTCCAACCGCTCTTGTTCGCGCAGAAGATCACCCAGATTGTTCAGCGGTTCGGGAAAGCCGGGCTTGAGGCGAATTGCCGCACGATAGCTGGCTTCCGCCTCCGCCTTTCGCCCGCTTTCCTTGAGGATGAGGCCCAGATTATTGTGCGCCTCGGCCGAAGTCGGCAGGACGCGCAGCGCCTCACGACAGAGCCGTTCCGCCTCCCGGGCGCGGCCATCTTCGTTGACGAGATTGGACAGATTGACCAGGGCGGCCGGCAGATCGGGGCGGAGCGCCAACGCCCGCCGATATTCCGCTTCCGCCTCGGCCGGCCGATTTCGTTCCTTCAGAAGATTGCCGAGATCGACCCGCAGCACGGGATCGTCCGGGCCCTGACTTAAGACGCGCTGGTACTGGTCGATGGCTTCGTCGAACCGGCCAAGTTTTTGCAGCAACTCGGCCAATTGGCGGCGCTGCCGGATGTCTTGGGGTTGTAGAGCCACCAGAGCGCGATACTGTTCGACCGCGTCTCCACCCCGGCCTGTGCGAAGCAGCAAGGCGGCGTAGCTGGCGCGGGCGACGGCAAGATCGGGGCTTTGCCGCAAGGCTTCGCCGTAGCACCGCTCGGCTTCCTCGGTCCGACCGCTGTCGTTCAATAGATTCCCGAGATTGTTCAGCGCGTCAGTCTGATTCGGCTTGAGCGCCAAGGCACGGCGCAACGCCGTTTCAGCGTCATCGCGACGCCCCAGCGCCTTTAACACCAGGCCCAGATTATTATAATAGCTGCCCTCCGCCGACTGGAGCCGGAGCGCCTGGCTGATCAGCTCAAGCGCCTGGGCATGCGCCCCCCTTTGGAGGGCGATGACACCCAGCAGATGCCAGCTATCGGCGTGATTTTGGTCGGCGTGGAGAATTTCGCGATATGCCTGCTCCGCCTCGGCCCAGCGGCCCGAACGGTGATATTGCAGCGCCGTTTCGAATGCCGCTGCGCCGGCAGATTGTTTGGCGGCGAAACTCTCGGCCTGTTGGGCCAGCGCGGCAGCAGCCAGGGCTATTACCTCCGGCCACCGTCCCGGCGAGGATTGTCGGAACTGGCGCAGGCTTGGGTACCAGGGGCTGTCGTCGCGGTCGCGCAGCCAGCGCCAACAACAATCGAAGCGATTGAGCAGCCAGACCGGTTTGCCGAGCGCGCCGGCGAGATGGATGACGGCCGTATCAACCCCAATGACCAGATCGAGCGTGTCAATCAGGGCTGCCGTATCGGCAAAATCGCCCAGATCGGCTGTCCAGTCATGCAGGATCAATCCGGGCGGCGGCGTAATTTCCAGTCTGGTTTCGTTCTTTTGTAATGAGACCAACGACACGCCCGGCACTTGGTCGAACGGCATGAGAAGCGCCAGATCGATCGAGCGGCGATTATCTGCCGCCATGCCTGGGTTGCCGGCCCAAACCAGCCCGACCTTAAGTCCAGGCAGGGCAGCGGTTCGCGCCCGCCAAAGCCGCAGGCGAACGGGATCAACAGCAAGATAGGGAGTTATGTCGGGAATAGTGTCCAGGGTTGTGCCGTGCAGCCGCGGCAAACTGAGCAACGGGCATCTCAGATCGAACGCAGGCAAAACGTCACCTTGCGCGACAACCGCTTCGACGCCCGGCAGGCCGCTCAGCAGCGGCACCAGCGGTCTTTGCACTTCGAGAACGACGCGATGACCGGCCGCCACCCGGGGCACGTATCGGCAGAATTGCAGCGTGTCGCCAAAACCCTGTTCAGCATAAAGCAAGATCACCCGTTCGCCGGTCGCTTCGCCACCCCACAGCGGTTGGGTGAAACGCTGGGCCAGATCGGCGTTTTTCTTCGTCCGCCAGCGCCACTCGGTTTGTTGCCATCCCTCGGCGAAATCGCCGCCGAGCAAGAGCGCGATGCCCAGATTATTGTGCGCGTCGGCATAATCCGGATTCAGCGCGACGGCGGAGCGGTATTCAAGGATCGCTTCGTCGAACTGACCGGTTTCCAGCAGCACGGTGGCGAGATTATTATGCCCGGTGGCAAAACCGGGAGCGATGCGCAGGGCCGCGCGATAGGCTGCTTCGGCGTCATGAGGGCGGCCGAGGTCACGCAGCGCATTGGCGAGATTGCTGTGGGCCGAGGCGTAGGACGGGCGCAAGCGGATCGCTTCCCGGCAAACCGCCGCGGCTTCGGCCGAGCGGCCTAGTGCGTTTCGTCATTGATTTCGCGGTTATTTTTCGATTCGATAGCTCGGTCCATAATGGTGGAGCGGGTTCATGGTCAGGAAAGAGATCGCCGTAAAGAAATATGTCGTGGATCTGAGCGAAG
>JBAVTK010000620.1:0-6739 GCA_049696095.1 Aliidongia sp.
AGTTTCTGGCCGATTCGGTCAATCCGGCCAAGCCCGACACCTATCATCATTGGCTGACGCCGGCGCAGTTCAAGGCGGCATACGGCCCCTCGGCGAGCACCGTGGCCCAGGTCAAGGCCGAGCTGGCTGCAGCCGGAATGACCGTGACGGCAGAGCATACCCAGGATCTGGAAGTCACCGGTTCGGCGCAGGCCGTCCAGTCGATGTTCAATATCCACCTCAACACGATGCGTTCGGTCTCGACCGGACTGACGCGGAATGTCGCGGTCGAGGGCCATACGACCCTGCCCGCCTCGTTCACCTCGGTCGGCGCCCAAGTCGTTGGGTTCGAGCCGCATATCAATATGCATGTGCAATCACAGCGTATTCAGCTTGATGCCGGGAAAGTGCCGTCGTCGCGCTTCAACGCCGGCTCGAGGCAGGCTTATTTCCCGAACGACATGAAGGCAGCCTATAGCTTCCCGTCGTTTGAGACTTTCTCGAAGGGCACGGGTCTGGCGAATTTCACCCAGATCAACGGGGCCGGCACCAATATCGGCATCCTGATGTCGTCGGTCGCGCTCAACAGCGATCTGGCCCTGCAACTGAATAGTACGACCAGCAACGGCAGCACGACCCTCACCCAGAATTATTCGGGCAATACTGGCGTGCCCGCCCCGCAATTCCAGATCCGGGAGGTTTCCGGCGGTTCCGGCCCGTTCGGCGATAACGCCGCCGACGAAGCGTCGCTCGATACGCAGATGTCGCTCGGCACGGCGCAGGGTGCGACCGAGGAGCTCTACGACATTCCCGATCTGAGCGACAGCAGCATCCTTGCCGGCTATGACGCGATCGTCGAAGACAATACGGTCGATGTCGTCAGCTCGTCCTTCGGCGGCTGCGAATTTGTGGAAGTCGTGCCCAATCCGCTCAACGGCTTCATCGGTGATGGGTTCGTGCTGACGCTTGAGCATCAGCTCTATCAGCAAGGCAATGCCCAAGGTATCACCTTCGTGGCCAGTTCGGGCGACGAGGGCAGCCTGCCGTGCCCGACCGATCTCTCCGCGAGTGGCTATTATGCCAGCGGCGGCGAGTCGCCGGCCGCACCGGGTGTCGAAGAACCGGCAGCGGATCCGAATGTGACCGCGGTCGGCGGCACCAATCTCGCAACGACCTCAACCGCGGCCCAGCAGGACACCTATATCGAAGAAAATTCCTTTGGTGATCCGCTGATCTCGCCCTTCGATATTTTCGGTTTGGGCAGCGGCGGCATGACCGGCGGCTATTGGGGTTCGGGCGGCGGCGTCAGCCAGTTCTTCGCCAAGCCGGATTATCAGAATCTGGTAAGCACCCGGAATGCCACGCAGCGCACCGTGCCCGATATCGCCATGCAGATGGGCGGCTGCCCCGGCGGCATTCAGACGGCGGTCGGGACGGCGTTCTGCGAGACCCAGGAACGCAGCTTCTCGCTCGTCTTCATCGGCGGGCAACTGGCCGCGTTGATCGGAACCAGTTCGTCATCGCCGCAATTCGCCGGCGTGCTGGCTCATTTGGTCCAGCTTTCGGGCGGCGGCAGCGACGTCACGCCGTTCAACACCACCGGGCCGACCATTCCAGTCGGGCGTCTGGGCAACGTCAACACGCTGCTCTACACGCTGGCGGCGCAACAGACCGCCGCGGGCGGCCCGCTCGCCCCGGCGAACCAGCAATTCTATAACCGCCGCATCCAGGGCTTCTCGGGCTTCTGGGGCAATGCCACGAACATCCCCTACAGCTATGTTCTCGGCAACGGCACCCCGAATGTCACCAACCTGCTCGGCCTGCAAGGCGCCGTGCCGGCGGGCAATCCGGGCACACCGACCAACCCGTAATCAGACAGCTTCGGTAAAGTCACCGGCGCGGCTTTCCAATCGGAAGGCAGCGCCGGAACCGCAAAAAAGGCAGGGATAAAACCCTGCCTTTTTTGCGTCAGTGGATTTGTACCGAGGAAACTGGGGCGGCCCGCAGCCGCACTACCGCCGCGACAATCCGTTCGACCGCCCAGTCGATTTCCGTCTCTGTCGTAAATCGTCCGAAGCCGATTCGCACCGCGCCTTGCGCCCGCGCCCGATCGACACCCAGCGCCGTCAAGACATAGGACGGTTCCACTTCGGCCGAGCCGCAGGCCGAACCGGTCGAGAGCGCGATTTCCGGCAGTGCCGCCAGCAGGTCAAGCGCGGCAACGCCATCGAATGAGAAATTGAGATTGCCGGGCAGGCGTCGCTCGGCGTCGCCATTGAGTTCGATGCCGTCCAGCGCGCGCGCGAGGCCGGTACGGAAACGCCGTGACAGCATTTCCAGGCGCCGGGATTCCTCCGCGCTGCCGGCTCCGGCCAACGCAGCCGCAGCCCCGAGGGCAACGCATAAAGCCGGCGAGAGTGTACCCGAGCGCAGGCCGCGTTCCTGCGCGCCGCCGCTGAACAACGGCTCCAACCGCACCCGCGGCCGGTGGCGGACATAAAGCGCCCCAATGCCTTTCGGTGCATAGATTTTGTGGCCCGAGATCGACAGAAGATCGAGCTTCATCGCCGTTACGTCGATCGGAATCTTGCCGAATGCCTGGGCTGCGTCGCTGTGCAGCAGCACGCCGCGCTCGCGGCACACGGCACCGATCGCCGCCAAATCCTGAAGAACGCCGATTTCGTTATGAGCGGCCATAACCGATAGCAGGGCCACCCGATCGTCCAATGCGCCGGCCAGCCGGTCGAGATCGACCAGACCGGTTTGCATCACCGGCAGAATCTCAACCTCGCACCCCTCGCGCGCGAGGCTGCGCACACTCTCCAGCACGCATTTATGCTCGGTCGCGAGCGTGACGATGCGATTGCGCCGCGGCTTCAGGAACCGCGCCGCCCCTTTGATGGCAAGGTTGTTGGATTCGGTCGCCCCCGAAGTGAAGATGATCTCGCGCGGTTCGGCACCGATCAACGTGGCAATTTGCGCGCGCGCCGCTTCGACCGCGTCGGCCGCTTCCCGCCCAAAGCCATGGCCGGTCGAATGCGGATTGCCGAACCGTTCGGTGAACCACGGCAGCATCGTATCGACCACGCGCGGATCAACCGGAGTCGTCGCCTGGTAATCCAGATAGACCGCGTCCGGTGGCGGTCGTCGTGAGTTGCTGTCAGAGAAATTCATACCCTACCTCGCTTGTCGCGTTGCCGATGGGCAAGAGCGCCCCATGCCGTGACCAGGCGCTCGATATCGACGATATCGGTCCCGCGGCCCAGGCTAATGCGGATTGCCGACCGCGCAAGCGCCGGTGCGACACCCATCGCCCCCAGCACATGGCTCGACCGTACCTTACCCGACGAGCAGGCCGCACCCGCGCTGACCGCGACCCCGGCGAGGTCGAGTGCCATGATCTGCACTTCACTCGACATTCCGGGCAGTGCCACGCAACTGGTATTAGGCAGGCGCGCGCGGTCCGCGCCGAACAAAACGAGGTCCGGCTCGATCATACGCAACCGTTCTTCCATCGTGTCCCGCAAGATCGCTAATTCCCGATAGGTCGCCAACTCGGCCGTCGCCGCCTCGATTGCGGCGGCGAATCCGGCGATGCCCGGCAGATTTTCGGTGCCCGCCCGCAAGCCGCGCTCCTGCCCGCCACCGCGCTGGCATGGCGTCACCGCGATGCCGGACGCAAGCGCGAGAGCACCGATGCCCGGCGGCCCACCCAGCTTATGGGCGGAAAGGCTGACCAGATCGAGACCGAGAGCGGTCATGTCGAAACCGATTTTGCCGATCGCCTGGATCGCATCGCAATGAACCAGCGCACCCGCGGCATGGGCGAGGCGAACGATCTCGGCGATCGGTTGGATGACGCCGGTCTCGTTATTGGCCGCCATGACCGAAACCAATGTCGGTGCGCGGTCGGTGGCCAGCAGTTCGCCAAATGCCGACAGATCGACCGCACCGCCGGGCTCGACCGGAATCTCAACGGCATCGGCAAGTGCCGCGCGCACTGAATCATGTTCGATCGCCGAGCGTAACACCCGCACCCGCCCAGCACCGCGAATCGCCAGTTGATTGGCTTCCGTACCGCCGCTGGTGAAGACGATCTCTCCTGCCGCCCCAAGGCCGATCGACCGTGCGACGGCGGCTCTCGCCATCTCCAAACGATGTCGAGCCGCGCGCCCTTCGCGATGCACCGAAGACGGGTTGCCGCATCGCGTCACGGCGTCGAGCATCGCCGCAACGGCGATCTCGCGCACCGGCGTTGTCGCATTGTGATCGAGATAGGTGAAGGCGCCCGTTGAGTTCACGCTGAATTACCCGATTGTCCGCCGATTACATAACTTCATGGTTCCATTTTCCAGCAGCGATGCGATACAAGAACCGGTGGCGTTACGAGACATTGCACCGTGACTATCGACCAGACGCCTGCCTACAGGTTTTGCAGAAACATAAGGCCCGCCATGGTATGATCGCAAGATTGCGGTGTTGCCGAACACGTTATGGTGATCGTCGTGGCAAAAGCGAGCGCGACCGTACCGCCCCAAGAGCTGGCCTACCCTTCCGCCCCCATCGAGATTGGCACCCCCTAGATGAGTAGAGTGGATACCCCCGCCGATAGGTTACGGCATGGCGAGGCTGAGAATGATATGAGGATGGCACAATCGGCGGCCGGAGGGTTTTTCAGCCATGCCTGAGGTCATCATCAACGGCCCGGAAGGGCGCATCGAAGGACGCTACCAGCACTCCCGCCAACCGAACGCACCGATCGCACTGTTGCTGCATCCGCATCCGCAGCATGGCGGGACGATGAACAACAAAATCGTCTATGCGTTGTTTCGGGCTTTCACCAAGCGGGGTTTTTCGACGCTTCGTTTCAATTTCCGCGGTGTCGGTCGCAGCCAAGGCAGCTTTTCGCGTGGCGAGGGCGAATTGTCGGACGCTGCCTCGGCCTTGGATTGGTTGCAGACCTATAATCAGAATGCGGCGGGCTGTTGGATCGGCGGCTTTTCGTTCGGCGCTTGGATCAGCATGCAATTGCTGATGCGACGGCCCGAGATCGATAGCTTCATTTCGATCGCTCCACCGGCAAGCATGTATGATTTCACCTTTCTGGCGCCTTGCCCGTCGTCCGGACTGATCATTCACGGCGATGCCGATGAAATCGTCGCACCCGACTCGGTCCAGAAGCTGGTCAACAAACTGTCGCACCAGCGCGATATCAAAATCGCCTACACGCTGATCAAGAATGCCAACCACTTTTTCACCGACAAGATGCCCGAGCTTGAGGCAATCATCTCGGATTATCTGGATGCCAATCTCCAGAACACACTCGGCCAGCGCAACCCGTAGGCTGGTGAGGCCGCGCCGATCAAGCCTGTTCGGCGCGGCCCCGGCAGCCATAGAGGAAGAGCGTCACCGTATCGTCCGCCCAGCGCTCCTGCTCGGTTTCGCTCATCTTTGTTCCCAGGCCGAGCGCGCGGCGCTGTGGTTGACCGACGATCATCTGGATCAGATGTTCGGCCGCGAATCGCGGCTTGTCGAAGCACAAACGCCCGGCCCGCCGCTCGCTTTCGAGCAATTCGCCGATATGCCGGATCGCCTCGGCACTGGCGGCTTCCCGCGCAACCACGGCTGCCAGTTCCGGAAAGCGCGACGATTCGGCCAGCAGCAGGCGGTTCAGGGCCAAGGCCTCAGGGGTCAGCGCCGCACGCAGGATCAGCCGCGCGAGGCGCCGAAGCACCTCTTCGCATAAGCCGCCGTCAAAAAGGCGAATATCACCCGGCGGCCGCAGGCGTTCGACGATCCGATGCACGACCGCGGCGAAAAGCGCGGGCTTGTCGGTGAAACGCGCATAAAAGGTGCGTTTGGCGATCCCGGCATGCTGCGCCACCGCCTCAATGCTGGTGGTGCCATAGCCCTGCGTCAGGAACAAATCGGTGGCGATGTCGAGGATACGCTCCGCCAGTTGCTCCGCGTCGGCCTTCGAAGGTCGTCCGCCGCGCCGTTTCTCAGGCGCGGCGGCAACGTCATCCCGCACGGGGCGAGCGCCTAGCGCCCGTAATAATAGCCGGGGGCCGGCGCGTAATAGCCGGGCGCCGGGGCCGCATAATAAGCCGGAGGCGGTGCGTAATAGGCGGGCGGCGCGTAATAGCCGGGGGCCGGCGGTGGGGCATAGACCGGGCCAGCCAGCACGCGGACCGGTGCTGTGGCAATGGTCACCGCGCCGACGACGGCAGCAGTGCCCAAAGCCGCCAGACCGAAAATCAGCCCGCCATGACCATGATGGAACTCGTGAGCGGATGCCTGTGACATCGGGGCAGAGACGAGAGTGAGCGCGGTCAACGCACCGATCGCGGCAAATTTGATGGTCACGGTATAACTCCTAAAGGCAGCGTGCCGACGAGCACGCGACATCATTCAATATAGGACGATCAAATATAAAACGCAACGGTGTCGTTTCGTTTTTTTTCGATCTATCGCCTCCAGGGCGGATGACCGCCGTAATCGGTCGACCGAATCACATATGACCTGGCCAATCGATCCGGCCGCCGGGCTGGGGCGATCGCACCCCGGTCGTGCCGGGAAAGCTGATCGGCCGCCCACGCAGCGAACGCACGGCAAGATAGGCGAATGCCTGCGCTTCGAGCGCATCACCATCCCAGCCGACCGCTTCGACCGGTTCGACCGGACAGGCCAATTCCTCCGCCAGCGCCGCCATCAGGGCCGGATTGTGCCGCCCGCCGCCGGTCACGAGCCAGCGTTGCGG
>JBAVTK010000621.1:0-11542 GCA_049696095.1 Aliidongia sp.
GATGCGGCGTCGGCGCCTGGGGCGCGGGCTTGTGCGCGGCGACCCGGATGATGGCAGGCACGGCGTCGAAGGCGGGCGGCATGATCAGCGGCATAATGTACGTCCTCGCAAGGCTTGGTGCGGCCCGATCCGGCGGGAATTGTCGGTAAAATATGACTTTCGACAAAGGCCATGGAACGGGCCTCATTCCAGCGACCGCCTTCGCTCACGACGAAGGCTTGGCCGGAGCGGGTTGCGGCGGCACGGTGACGGGCGCCTGGCCGACGACGCCAGGACCTTGGGTGGTGTTAGCGGGTTGCGGCGCGGTGTCGGAAGGCTTGATCGGATGCGGCGCCGGCGCCTGGGGCGCGGGCTTGTGCGCGGCGACCCGGATGATGGCCGGCACGGTATCGAAGGCGGGCGGCATGATCAGCGGCATAATGTACGTCCTCGCAAGGCTTGGTGCGGCCTGACCCGGCGGGAATTGCCGGATCGAGATTACTTCGCTTCATTATCGGCGGTTTCGGCGGGAATTGCCGGTAAAATATGACTCTCGACGAAGGCCATGGCACGGGCCTCATCCCAGCGACCGCCTTCAACCAACCAGACCCCAAGACTCTCGGCGCTCAGATTTTCCTGCAAGATTCTCATCAGCCGGTCGTAAAGCTGTTGCTGGAGTTTTTGCCAGGCTTCGCCGGAACGGGCAAAAAGCTGCTTGATGGCGCCGAGCAATTGGGCGGCATAGGCAGGCTCGCCATGGTGCGCGGCCAGAAACGCGAGGGCCAGCCAGTTGAGCCAGCGCCAGTAACCGTCGCCATCAGATGAGAGCGCCAGGGCTTTGAGCGCAGACATCCGGGCGTTACGCAAATCTCCTTGTACGACGTAGCACATTGCGAGATTGACCAAAGGCCGGAGGCGATAGGTGTTCGGCGCGGATTCTAACCCTCTCTCGGCCTCTTTGTAACGAAGGATCGCGCGGTCAGGCGCCCCTTCGTTGAACTCCATTTCACCGAGATTGACAACCGTAAGATATTTTCGAAGAAAATCATTATAAGAACCGGCAATATCGATCGCGCGATCGAAACAGTCTTTTGCACGGTCCGAATTGTTTTTGATTGCAAATAACGATCCAAGGTCATTTAGCGCATTCCACAAATCTTTCTTTCGATCGGTCTTTGATAGTTTCTTTACCGCCTCTTCTAAATCTTCCTCGGCTTCGTCATGTTGCCCGAGATAGACACGGGTTCCGCCGATCATTCCGAGCAAAGTCGCCAGAGTGTCACCATCTTTGAGTTTATCGCAAAAAGCGGAAGCTCGTTGAAAGAGCGACAAGGCGCGGAGACGATCGGCTTCTCGCCACAAATTGCCGGCATAGGTAAAAAACCTCAGGGCCGAAGCGGCGGGGATATCGCTGTCAATCAGCGGCAAAATCCGATCGGCATTGCCGCGGGCCTCGGGGAGCAGCGACAGCCGCTCAAAAAGCCGGCCGGTCGCGCCGAACAGATCGATCGCGAAAAACCGGCGCCCCCGCTCCGCCATGGCCCAGGCGAGCGCTTCCCGGATGTTGTCGATTTCCGTTGCGTATTTGCGGTCCCATTCCGCGTCTTGCATGGTCTGGCGTTCGCGGTCGGCGTCGGTGAACAGCGCGGTCAGATAGCGGGCGCGCAGTTCGCCCGTGCTGTCCAAGGGTTCGACCGGGCAGGTGAGACGTTGACCGATTCCCCATACCGTCTCGATAACCGGATCGGCGAGCTTGTCCTTCAATCGGTTTGCGGCCACCGACAAGGCGCCATCATCGACCGGCTCGCCGTCCCAAACAATCTCAATCTGCTGATCCTTGGTGGCGGTCTTTCCGCCAAGCATGACGATGAGGACCAGCAGCCGCATTTCGAGTTTGGTCAGGACGATGAGCGTCCCGGCGCGCATCAGCATGCTCCGCTCCGCCGGCTCCTTCAGATAGAGTTCATAGGGCGCCGGACCAAATCGCCACCCGATGCGGTTTTCCCTATCGCTCATGACCGACCTTCTCCCGACCAGATAGTCCCCGCGCAACCAACGACAACCTAAGTCGGCCCGTCGACCAACGCAACACAAGATTGCGCCAGCTGCTCCCGCTACATGATTTTTCATGGCGAGCGGATCACACGGAACGAACGTAAATTTCGCCGCTGGGAGGAAACGCCGATTTCCTTTGTGTGGTAAATCGGGAATGAATCGACGGTTTTGATAGAATTTAATCGGCGGGGGTCAAGTATGGTGCCAGATGATACCAACCGCGTCATTTCGCGTGAACGGATCGGTCTGTTCATTGACGGATGGCATCTTTCCGAAGCCGCCCGCGCCTTGAAGTTACAAATCGATTACGGAAAATTGTTACGCTATTTCGAAGCCCAGGGCGAGGTCGTGCAGGCCTTTTACTACAATGCTTCGCTGCCCGGACCGGAAGGTGCGCACGGCAAGGCGCTGTATCGCTGGCTCGGTTGCCATGGCTATACCAATGTCATCAAAGAGGCCAAGAGCTTCATCGACGACAAGGGCATCCGCCGGGTCAAGAACTACCTGGAGGCCGATATGGTGCTCGATATGGTCGAGATGGCACCCTGTCTCGATCACGTTGTGCTGTTTTCCGGATTGGGTGATCTCAGCCGAGTGGTCGAGACGGTGCAGCGCAAGGGCAAGCGCGTCACGGTGGTTTCGACGGTGCGCACGCGGGCGCCGATGGCTGCCTGGTCCTTGCGCCGATTGGCCGATCGCTTCGAGGATTTGTTCGATCTGGCGCCGCTGATCGCGCGCATGCCGCCCCACGCGGTGGCGGGCGGGGCTTTGTGATGGTCCAACTGTCCCAAGCGACCCTCGCGCGGCTGGCCCGGCATGCCGCCCGGCCGAGCGCCCGGCTTCGGGTCAAGCAAGATTGGCAGCCGATCGCCCACGCGCTCAAGCGGCATGTCGCACACCGGCTGATCGTGCTGCGCCGCTCTCGCGGCATGACCCAGAGCGACATGGCCGCATTATGCGGCCTCAGCGCCCAGCAATTCGTCAAATATGAACGTGGCATCGCCCGCTTTCCGTCCGACAAAATGTGGCTGGTCACCCTCTGTTTCGGCTTCGATATCAGCTATTTCTTCGACGATTTCGATCCGGCCGAAGTGACGCCGCGATCCAAAATGCCGGCCCCGCTGCCGCGCGACGACAACGCCGCGATCCGGCTGAGGATCGCCACCGCGCTCGCCCGCGTCACATCGTCGAACAAGCTGCAATCGCTGATCGACCTGATCCGGACGATGGCGGATGTGCCGGTCGGCGGGTGACGCGCTGCGTCCCCCGATTTTTCAGGAGAGGTCCATGAGAGCCTATTCGATCAGCCCGCGCCCCATCCCAGAGCCTCGCCCGCGCACCGAGACACTCAATGGCATCCGCGACGTGAATCGGCATGTCGCGCGCCGGCTGAAATTGCTGCGCGTCATCAAGGGCTGCACGCAAACCGATCTGGGCCAGGTCGTGGGTTTGACCCATCAGCAAATGGCGAAATATGAACGCGGCATCAGCAAGATCGTGCCCAGCATGCTGTGGAAGCTGGCCGGGTATTTCCAGGTCGATATCGGGTTTTTCTTCGAGGATCTCGACCAAACCATGCCGGGCATCGATTCGCATATCGTCGCGCGCCGGGCCACGCAGAACCGGTTGCGGCTCGAATTGGTTGCAGCACTCGGCGCCGTCACCGACGACAGCTTGCTGCGCGGCCTGCGGGACTTCCTGCGCGCCTCGCACGGGCAGGATTGCGCGGATTGAAATTGCCAGTGGGACGGGCCTCGATGCCCGTCCCATCAGCCATTGACCCACCGAATTTTGCGACGGCGATCGAACCGGAGACTGCCGGGCACGATCCGCCGCGCTCGGTCTCGCAAGACGCCAACAGCCAACTCTCAACCGTGATGACCGGGCGCGCCCCGGTCATCACGATAAAAGTGCTTGCCTAGTCACCTCTGGGCGGGTTACCGCCCCAACCTTCGCTGCATTTTCCTCATCCAATTGCCCTGCCCGCTTCGGCCCTCGCGGCCGGTCGACGCGGACAAGCCCCCGCGCGTGTTGCCCCTTTCCGCGGCATCTGACATTAGTGCCGCTGTGCATTGATCGAATTTGCAGCTTGAACAGGGATAGGACGGCAACATGATCGGCGACCGGCCCTCGACCGGAATGATCGACGTAGTTATCGTCAATTGGAATTCCGGCGGCGATCTCGCCCGATGCCTCGCGTCGCTCGACGAAGATAGTGCATCCGGCCTGGTCGCCCGCGTCATTGTCGTGGATAATGGTTCCTGTGACGGGAGCGCCGCCGTGCCGCCCGATGGCATCCACGCACCGCGGATCATCGATCACGTGAATTGTAATCTCGGCTTTGCCGCAGCGGCCAATCGCGGTGCGGCGCAAGGCGTGGCGCCTTTCATCCTGTTCCTGAATCCGGATGCGCGCCTGCATCGGGGCGCGCTCGCCGTCGCGCTCGACGGCTTCGGCCCCACGATCGGGCTGGTCGGACTGCGCCAATGCGACGAGTCGGGGCGTATCCGGCCGAGTTGCTCGCGGTTTCCAACCCCTCTGGCATTTTGGGTGCGCGCGTTGGGCCTGGCGCGACTGCGCAGCTTCGCCCGATTCGCCCCGTTTGTGGAGGATCCGCCCGGTCTGGCCAGCCGGCAAGTCGATCAGCTTATGGGGGCGTGTCTGTTGGTGCCGCGCGATCTTTTCACGGCATTGGCCGGCTTCGATGAGCGTTTTTTCCTTTATTATGAAGATGTCGACTTTGCTTTGCGCGCTTGGCGGCGCGGCCAGCGGAGCTGGTATGAGACCAGCGCCACGGTCACGCATATCGGCGGCGGCAGCAGCCGTCGGGTTCCGGCTCAACGGCTCTGTCTCTCGCTGGCAAGCCGCCTCGCTTACGCGCGGAAACATTTCACCGGGACCGGATTCCTGTCCGTCGCCTTGTGTACGTTACTGGTCGAGCCGTGGGCGCGCCTGGCATTGGCCGCCTTTGGTTGGAGCACGGCATCGATGCGCGATGTGGTAACGGCCTATGCCTTGCTCCTGCGACGCGGATCGATCCGGCCTTGAGCGAGCACCAGGCCGGGCGGCGCCTGCAAATCCTTGCCTTCTCGCGCTATGGCAGAATGGCGCCGAGTTCGCGCTATCGAATTATGCAATTCGTGCCGCTGTTGCGCGCCCAAGGCATCGATGTCGAGATCAGCCCGCTGCTTGACGATTGGTACATGGAGCATCTGCTGACCGAACGAAGGGTGCCGTTATGGCGCCTGACGCGCGCCTATCTTCGTCGTATGCGGCAATTGCGGCGCGGTCATCGGCCCGATCTGATCTGGATCGAGAAAGAGGCGCTGCCATGGCTGCCTTGGCCACTCGAACAATGGCTGTTGGGCCGCGATGTCCCAGTGCTGCTGGATCTCGATGACAGCCAGTTCCATCGTTACGATCTCCATCCCGTTCATTTGCTGCGCGCGATGTTCGGCGACAAGATCGATCGCGGCATGGCGGCGGCGGGCTTGGTGACCTGCGGCAGCCCCTATATCGCCGAACGGGCCAAGCGAGCCGGTGCCGCGCGGGTCGTCGATCTGCCGACGGCGATCGACCTGGCGCGCTATCCGGTCCGGCCCGTGCCGCAAGACCCGGCGAACGATACCTTCGTGCTCGGTTGGATCGGCACGCCGGGCAATACTGCCTACCTCGCGGCACTCGACGAGCCGTTGCGCCGCTTCGCCGCGGAAGCGCCGTTGCGGATCATCGTGATCGGTGGCAAGCCGGGGATCTTGCCCGGTCTGCCGATCGAGCATCGCCCGTGGAACGAGGCGGCCGAGACCGCCTGGCTTCAGGAAATCGATGCGGGCATAATGCCCCTGCCCGATCGCCCGTGGGAACGCGGCAAATGCGGGCTGAAACTGTTGCAGTACATGGCATCATCGAAGCCGGCCATCGCCTCGCCTGTAGGGGTGAACACGATCCTGGTCGAGCACGGCACGACCGGTTTCTTGGCCGACAATGCCGACGAATGGCTTGCCGCGTTCCGGCGATTGCGCGCCGACCCGGCGCTCGCCCGGTCGATGGGCATGGCCGGGCGTCGGCGCGTTGAGGCGGATTATGCGCTGGACAAACTAGCGCCGCGCTTGGCCGCGCTGATGCGCGAAACCATCGCCGCGGCGCGATGACGATGGAGAACGACCATGCGTCCCGCCGCGTTTCTGCTGCTTAATATCTTGGGCCTGCTGATCATCGGCGGCTTGCTCGGCGCACCGCATTGGGCGGCGGCGATTTTGATCGGCATCGGGTTCGCCTTGCCGGCCGGGCTGGCTTACGAAGTTGGCCGCGATCGGCTGGATACCGCGATCGCGGTCGCCGCCGCTTGGTGGTCGGCGCCGTTCGTCGTGCTGCTCGGCGTTTATCTGGTGGATGGCGGGCCGCTGTTGTCGCTGGTCAGTGGTCTCTTATGCGCCGGCCTCGGCCATATGCTGCGGCAGCGAATCGCCCGGCGAGCCGCTAACGACGATGCCGAGACAACTATGCGCGAATAGAATAAGTGCTTCACAATCGACAGGTGCAAGCCTGCCCGGACGGTCAGTGTTTCTGGGCCTGCGCCTTGCGAATCAGATCGATGACCTTGGAATTATGGCCTTCCTGCGCCCAGGCGAGCGGGTCGCGGCCGGAATAATCGGACCGGTCGGGCTGAGCGCCGGCGGCCAACAGATGGATCACGGCATCAATCTGCCCGGTACGCGCCGCGGCCATAAGCGGCGTGATGCCTTGCTTGGTCGCCTGCTCGATTCGGGCACCGGATTGGATCAGCAGGTCGATGGCATCGCCGTTGCCGCCCTCGGCCGCCCAGATCAACGCGGTCTTGCCCAACTCGTCGCCGCGATTGATCACGGCGCCGTTCTCCAGCAGAAGCTTGATGATCGCGATATGGCCATGCTCCGCCGCCCGCATCAGCGCCGTATGGCCCTGATCGTCGGTGATATCCGGTTTCTCATCTCGCTTGAGGGTCGCGAGCGCCGCTTTGAGGTCGCCGATCGTCGCTTCATAGACCAAATCGGGATCATCCGTTCCCTGATAGGTCGACGAGGCCTCTGCGACCGGGGCGGTCAACAGCAGGATCGGGGCAAACAGAGCAAAAAGGCGTCTTGGAATCATGACATCTCTCAGGGGCGGTACCAGGATAGCAGAACGCTCTCCACTCAGGGATATAATCGAGCCGGCAGCATCTGAGTATAGCCTGAATCGCTTGCTCCGGCACCACAAGCCCGGCATCCTGCGCGCAATCCGACCGAAGCCTTGTGCCATCGGCCCGGCGATGTTTCGTCTTGAGGGAGCGTGTTCATGATCGTTTATGGGTCCGGCCTATCGCCTTTCGTGCGCAAAGTGCGGGTCGTTCTCGCCGAAAAAGGCCTGGAGGCTGAGCACAAGCCCACGCTCCCGCAGGACAAATCGCCGGAATTCCAGGCGACGAGCCCGCTCGGCAAGATCCCCGGTTTTACCGATGGCGATTTCCAACTGTGCGACAGTTCGGCGATTTGCCATTATCTGGAGCGCAAATACCCGACCCCGGCCATGCTGCCGGCCGCAGCGGAACAATATGGCCGCGCGATCTGGTTTGACGAGTTCGCCGACACCTCGCTGGTTGCCTCGGCCGGCAAGGTCTTCTGGAATCTCGTGGTCAAGAAGCTAATGAATCTGGGCGAGCCCGACATGGTGCTGGTCGAAACCGCCCTCAAGGACGAGTTGCCGCCGCTCTTCACCTATCTGGAAAGCCAGATTCACGGGCCGTATCTCGTCGGCGACAGCCTGACGCTGGCCGATATCGCCGTCGCTTCGCCTTTCGTCAATCTGAAGATCGCGGGTCATCCGCTCGATGCCGCGCGCTGGCCAAAGCTCGCAGCATGGCTGGAGCCGGTCCTCGCCCGACCCTCCTTCGTCAACGCCAACAACTGAGCCCGAGCGCCGCCGGCAGGAAAACGACATGGTCAGACATTCCAGACTGCTTTCCCTGCTGGTGCTGCTCGCCTCGTGCAAGGCAACGGCCCCGATTCTGAACGACCCTTTGTCGGCCTTCGATCTGCCGAGTGCGACCGAGAAAGGCTATGCGGCCCTCGCGGCCGGCAATTATCCGATCGCGGTGCGCTGGCTGTCCCTGGTCGCGACCGACAAGCCCAACGACCCCTATCTCATGCTCGATCTGGCCGCCGCCTATCAAAAGCTCGGCAAGTTCGACGATGCGCAACGGCGCTATCAGATCCTGGTCGATACCGCGGCCGAGATCACGCCCGGGAAGGTGACGGACGCGGCGCTCAGCGGCAAATCGTTGGCGGAAATCGCCGCCGCGGATCTGGCACCGTGCATTTCGTGCGACCTGTCGGATGACGCGCGTCAGGGCTATGCGGCTCTGGGCGCCGGAGACGCCGCCACCGCCTGGCACCTGCTGTCCGACGCCGCTGCGGCCAAGCCGGACGATCCGTATCTGCGCCTCGATCTGGCGGCCGTGGCGCGCAAGCTCGGCAAATTCGACGAGGCTCGATCCGCCGACCAAAAAGCCATCGACCTGGCATTGTCGGGAAAACCGGTGGCCGGCGCACCGGCGATTCCAGGCCGGACGCTGGGCGAAATCGCCACGGCCGATCTCAATGCATTACCGAAATAGCGCGGGGTTTTGACGGCGACCAAAACTGATTGGCACCAGGCTCGGACAAAGGCCAAAGCCAATGCGTTGGCGCGCCCGCGACCCAGCAATCTGGTCTACGCCTATTCCGCCGGGTTCCGCCCGGCGACCAGTTTGTGCGCCTCGGTAAGCTGCCACACAACCAGACCAGGCACAAACACGATCACGTCGCGGATGCGCCGCGTGATTGCCACCGCAAGTGCGATCTGAGGATCGAGGCCGAGCATGGTGCCGAACAGCAGGAAAGCGCCTTCCTGGATGCCGATGGCGCCCGGCACGACGAAGGCGGCGGAGCTAACGGCCTGCGCCACCGCTTCAAGCAGGAAAGCGTCGTAGAGATCGATCGGGTGCCCAAGAAAATTCAGCGCGAGCCAGATTTCGCCGGCCCCGAGCGTCCAGCCGGCAAGTTGCCACACCACCCCGCCAACCACGCGTGCAAGACGGCGATAGATCAGTCGCAACACCCGATCGAGCCGAGCCGCATTGCCGACCAGCTCGGACCAGCGTTCGCCGAACAGCGCACCGACCAGCCGCGCTCCCAGATTGACGATACCGATCCGCTGAATTGCGACCATCGCGCCGACCAGCGGCAGAAACACCATCAGGCCACCGATAACACGCCAGACCTCTGCGGTATCGTCGATGCGCAGCAGCAGCAGGACCAGCCCGGCAATGGTGAAAATGAACTGGCTGACCATCGAGAGCGTGATATCGGCAATCAGGCTGGCCGCCACCGGTGCCGGGCGGTATCCCAGGCGGGTCAGCATGCGATACGACACGACCTCGCCGCCGATCCGTGCGACGGGCAGCAAACCGTTGACGGACTCGCGAATCCATACTGCATAGACCATGCGCGTGAGAGTCGGTCGTGGGCCGGCAACGAACAACAGACGCCAGGCCGCGGCGTTGGCGACCATTGGAATGACATGGTAGAGGCTGGCCCAGAGTAATCCGGCACCGGCCTCGGCGACGACAGTGCCGACCTGCCCCGCCCCCTGATAGATCAGCAGTCCGGTGAAGAGCGCGACACCGAGCAGCCCCATGATGCTGGCGAGGCGAATCATTAACCGGTCCTTCCAGCCAGCGCCGTGTAGTTTGTGCGCACAATACCCGCCTGAGCCAGCGCGCGATGGATGCGCGGGCTAAGCAGCGTCTCGAATTCGTCGCGATGGCGATAGTTCGGCATAGTCCGCGCCAGACGCGGCGTCGATTCCTGCGCCGGGTGGAAGTAAATCTCGCTGACGCCGTCGGGCAGATGGGGAATCAAGCCCAACACACGATCCTCGGTCATCGCGCCCGACCAAGCAAGCCCGAAGACCTGATCGTTGGTGGTCAGGCCGGCGCGGCGCAACTTCCAGCGCAGTTGACGGGTCCAAAGGCGCAAGGCCGCATCGCCCAAGCCACCCGTCCGCCGCCCAGGTTCGGCCGCATGCAGCGGCGCCGCCGGCTCGACCGGCAACCGCATCGCTTGCAGGCCAAATTCCCGACCGATACGAATGATCAACGACGCGACAGTCGGGTGCAGATGGATATGTTTATGGGTATTCACATGGTCGAGCGGCAGGCCGGTCCGGGCGAAGGCGGCAAATTGCGCACGGATCTCACGCGCCAATTGCCGACGGATGCCCGGCCGAAAGAAATACCTGAAACCGCTTGCGACCATATCGGAGGAAAACCGCCCTTCCGCATCGACTAGATCGGGGATCTGTTCCGGTGGCAATACCGCAGTGCCCTCGACCAGCACAATGTGTAATCCAACTTTCAGATCCGGCAATCCGCGCGCTCGTGCAATTGCATCCGCCGCGTCCGGTTCGCCGACCATCAGGCTGGCACTCGACAAAAGCCCATCACGGTGCGCCGTCTCGACCGCGTCATTGACGGCGCGGTCGAGGCCGAAATCATCCGCTGAAATAATGACCCGTTTCAGCTTGCGACCTGATGGCGCTCGCGCAGGAACTGAAAGAACTCAACCCCTTCTCTCAGCCGACGCATCATCATTTCTGGACTCATGATCATCTCGCCAACCAGCGAGGCGATCTTGCCTGTCCGGAAATAGAATTTCTTGTAGAATACTTCGACCGAATCGAAGATTTCAGTATGAGACAGATGCGGATAATGCAGCGGCGCCACCTGAACGCCGTGTTCATCGATCAGTTCGGCATGCTCGACATCAAGCCAACCATTTTCGACCGCCTGCTTGAACAGGAAGGTGCCAGGATAGGGTGCTGCGAGCGAGACCTGAATGGTATGAGGATTGATTTCGGTCGCGAATTTGATCGTTTCCTTAATCGTCTCGGTCGTCTCGCCGGGCAACCCCAGGATAAAGGTGCCGTGAATGGTGATGCCGAGCTGGTGGCAATCCTTGGTGAATTGTCGAGCCACCTCGATCCGCATGCCCTTCTTGATGTTGTGCAGGATCTGCTGGTTACCCGATTCATAACCAACCAGCAGCAGCCGCAACCCGTTCTCCTTCAACACTTTGAGCGTGTTGAACGGCACGTTGGCCTTGGCGTTGCATGACCAGATGACGCCGAGCTTGCCCAGTTCACGCGCGATCGCCTCGGCCCGAGGCAGATCGTCGGTGAATGTGTCGTCGTCGAAGAAAAACTCCTTTACCTGCGGGAAATCCTGTTTGGCTTGGCGGATTTCGGCAATGACATGTTCGACCGAACGCGTGCGATAGCGATGGCCACCGACGGTCTGCGGCCACAGGCAGAAGGTGCAGCGCGATTTGCAGCCGCGGCCGGTATAGATCGAGATGTAGGGATGCTTCAGATAGCCGATGAAATAATCTTCGATCCGCAGATTGTCTTTGTAGACATTTGTGACGAAGGGGAGCTGGTCCATATCCTCAAG
>JBAVTK010000622.1:0-2158 GCA_049696095.1 Aliidongia sp.
ACGCAACGCCGTCGAGAACATCTTGGCTACACGCCGAATGACCCGCTCGTCATGTCCGGCGCGCTCCGGGACACGATCACACACCGGGTCGAAGATCACGGCTTCGCCATCGGCAGCCCAGATCCGAAAATCGTCTTCAGCGAGCACGGTACCCGAAATGAGGAGCCCAGGCCGGCCCTTGGCAGGGGGGTGTTTGAGGCCCGCGAAACCATCATCGCCGGCATGGTCCGCGCCGTCGCGCGCGCATTTTCCAGGGCTTGATCACGAGCGCAGAAACGACATTCGCCGCACAAGCCGAAGTAAAGTACGAAGATTTCCTGTCGCCCGCCCTGGTCAAAGCGGCCGAACTGGCGCTTAAGCTGGATAGCCAGGTCGGGGTGTTGGCCGCTTCCTTGAAGACCGTCGAAGAGATCGCGAATCGGCTGGGTGACAACAAGGGGCTGTCCAAGCTGGTCAAATCCTTCAAAACGGACGGGCTCGCCGCCGGGTTTTCTGAGGCCAGTGAAAAGGCTGACCTGTTCGCGGAATCTATGAAGGCCGTGGGGCTCGATACAGAGCGATTCGCCGAGCTTGGCGCCCGGATGATGAACCCGATGGTGGAGGGCGTCGAAAAGGCCCAGCGTCAGCTTGCCGAACTCGACCGCCAGCTTGCCAAGACCCCGCCGGGCCACCGCTTTGACAACGCCGTGCCAGGTGGCAGGGAGCCAGGTGAAGAGCGCGGGCCGGGCGGCGTGCGGCGGCGATCGAGGGAGCCGGCCGTCGCCTATGATTCCGGCGTGGTGGGCAAGGTCGCCGATGTCGCGATGGGCGTGCAGATGGATGCAATGGTCGCCCGCATGGTCGCCAGCCCGGCCATCAAGTCTCTCGGATTGGCCGGTGAGATGCAAGCCGCGCTCCTGGTCATAAAAGCCGAGCACCCCGGCACGACCGATGCCGATATGCTCGCAATGCGCCGCGCTGCCGAGGAATCCGCGAAGCCGACGCAATTCTCTGCCGTAGATGAAGCCAAGATCCTGCAACAGATCGTCAGTGGAACCGGCCTAAGTATCAAGGAATCTGTCGGGCTTCTTCCGGTTATTAGCAAGTATGCCGACGTGCAGAAGATCGCAAAGGATGTACCGTATGATACTTCTGTCAAAGATGCGCTTGGTCTGGCTCACAATATGCACTTCTTCAAGCCAGAAGAACTTGAAGGGTTCCTGGATACTCTGAATAAGGCGTCCATGTTCATCCCGGAATCGACTTCCGCGATGGCGAATGCGCTCAAATACGATGCATCTATTCTGACGACCGAATTCGGGATGAGCCCGAAAGATGCGGTCTTGGCCAACGCCATGGCCGATCGCGTCGGGTTCAGCGGCTCGCGCGGCGGCACAAACCTCGCCAATGCCATTCAGCGCGCGATGCCGGGCGTCTTCGGGTCAGGGCTGCTTAAAGGAAAATCTGGGCAGGCCCTACACCATATCGGCATCGTTGACGATCACGGGCAGAGCACAGTCTTCAACAAGGCCGGCAAGTTCGACCTTCTCAAGTTCCTTGAAAGGATCGAGCGATTCGAGGCCAAGGAATTCAAGGATCACCCGAAAGACGAAAAGGTGGCGCGAGAGGATATCGCCAAAAGTCTCCGCTGGGCGTTCGGCGCGTCGGATAAGCTCATCACTGCCCTTGCAGCGCCTGAATCGGTCGATGCCTTCCGCGACATGTCGCGGAATTTCGACCAAATGGGCACCGCAACCCAGATGCAGGACACGTTCGCGAACGACTCTGTGCTTCAGCAGTTTAAGACTGCCCAGACCAACATCGATACGGCGTTCACCGAGCTTGGTTCAAGCGTGCTCCCGCAGGCGAATGCCGCACTGAAGCTTTTCAACCGGTACATCTCACAGTTTAACGATTACGTGAGTCAGAACCAATGGGCGGGCAAGGTCGCGGTTGGTGGATCGCTCGGGTTGGCCGGCTTGGTTGGCGCCGGCATCGTAGCGGGGGTTCTGAAATTCGCCTGGAAATCGCTGTTCGGTGGCAGCAAGGAGGCGGGCGAAGCGGAGAAAACGGCAGCCGCAGCGGCCAAGGCCGCCGATCCGCTCACGGCCGCGGCGGGCGGCAGCAAGGCGGCGGCGGACGCTGCGGCAGCACGGGCGGAAGCTGAGGCGCTATTTAA
>JBAVTK010000623.1:0-15798 GCA_049696095.1 Aliidongia sp.
GCGCCAGGTCGTCCGGCCGCATCGGCGCTTCCCATTCGCCGGTCTCCGGATAGAAGACATCTTCGTTGATGACGCCATCCCGATCGAGAAAGACCGCCGGGCGCAACGCGGCGGGGTCGGCGGTCAGCGCACCGATTCCCATTTCGTCTGCACTGCTTTCATTTCATGTATCCATCGCGCAGGGTCCTCGGTGCTGGGCCTCCCGCTACTGGCACTTCCGATTCCCATTTCGTCTGCACCGCCTTCATCAGAGGATGGCTGACGATCAGATGCCAGACCACGGCCTGGAATGCCTCGGAATGCGGCGTCACCCGTTCGGGATGGACCGTCGGAATGATCACCGCGGCATCGGCGACCGTCGCGGTATAGCCGCCATTGCGCCCGACGATGCCGATGATTTTGGCGCCGACCTCCTTGGCGAGGCGCAGGGCCATCACCAAATTCGGGCTGACATTACGTTCGAGATCGCCGCCGCCGACCGAGAAGACCAGCACGACATCATCGGCGCTCAGCCGGCTGATCTTGAGCCATTCTGAAAAAATTGTTGGCCAGCCCTCGTCGTTGGCCCGCGCGGTCAGTTCCGAAACATTGTCGGTCGGCGCATAAGCCTCGATGCCGCAGATCTTGCGGAAATCATTGACCGCATGGCCGGCATTACCCGCACTGCCGCCGACACCGAGGATGAACAGCCGGCCCTTGCCCCGGCGCAAAGTGGCCAGAATCTCGACCATCCGGTCGATCTGGCCGCGGTCGAGCGTGCGCGCGATGGTGCCGACTTCGTCGAGAAATTCGCTGGTGAAGCTGCTGGTCATGAGCCCGTCCTCAAATACCGATCGGTTTCAGCCAGCCCCGAGGGCGTGCCGATTTCAAAGAATCGCTGCCGGCTTTCCCAGCCGGCAAGCCGGCCGGAGGCCGCCAATTCCTCATAAAGCTCGGCCAGATCGAAGCCCTGCTCCGCCGGCCGTTCCGCGAACAATACCGCACTCAGCAGCCCCAGGCCGAAATCGATATAGTCCATGTCGGGTCGCCGATCCCGCTTGCTGTAATACGCCACCCGCGACCCGTCATAGACCACATTGCTGGTGTCCCAGCGCCCTTCGTTGCGGTGGACCGTCATCAGTGCCGGCTGGCCCGATTGGCGAAACCGTTCCCAGACCTCACGCATCGGCACATCGAGATAGCTGTCGCCATAGAGTACGAAAAAATTGTCGCCAAGCAGCGGCAACGCGGTTTGCAGCGCGCCGCCAGTGCCAAGTAATGCCGGCCCGTCATAGGACACGGCGACGCGTAGCCCGAACCGGCTGCCGTCCCCGACATACTCGGCGACCTGTTCGCCCAGAAACCCCAGGCACAGCACGACCGATTCCACGCCCTCGCGCCGCAGCAAGCGCAATTGATGGGCGATGAACGGTTCGCCCGCGACCTCCAGCATCGATTTGGCGATGGTTTCGGTCCGCGGTCGCATCCGCGTCGCCAGCCCGCCGGCCAGAATCGCGACCGGCGGCAGGGGGACCGTGTCTGGCCTCACTGATGAACCACCTTGGTGCCCTCGTAATCGAAGCGCAACCGCACCTCGCTCAAGCCGGCCTCGGTCAGTGCGTGGCGCAGGCGGCGCTTGTCCTCGGCATAGAACATCAAGAAACCGCCGCCACCCGCCCCGATCAGTTTGCCGCCGGTCGCGCCATTGTTCATCGCCAACTCGTACCAGCCATCGATGCTGGGATTGCTCATGCCGGCCGACCGCCGCTTCTTGAAATTCCAATGCTCGTGCATCAGCGGCCCGAGTTGATGGATCTCGCCGCGTTCCAGGGCGCTTTGCGTCCGCAGCCCCAGATCCTTGACGAAATGCAGATTGTCGAGCATCGCCGGATCCTGGCCGCGGCTCTTAGTGTCCTGTTCGCGCAATATGTCCGATGCCTTGCGCGAATAGCCGGTAAAGACCATCACCAACGAATCTTCGAGATTATAGAGCGTCTCGCGTGTGGCGCGCAGGCGTTGCGGCTCGACCGTGCCATCGGGATTGAAGGTGAAGCAGGTGACACCGCCGAACGCCGCGATATATTGGTCCTGCTTGCCGATCGGTTCCTTCAGCAAATCGAGTTCGATGTGGCACGCCTCCTCCGCCAGCTCCGCCTTGGTGACGTTCGACCGCCGCCGCGCATGCAGCGCTTGAAGCAGCGCCGTAGTGAAGCTACCGGAGGAACCAAGGCCGGTGCCGGCCGGAATGTCCGCCATGCTGGTGACTTCGAGCGCCGTCGGATTGTCGCCAACCAGGCGCAGCGCCTCGCGGATGATCGGATGCTCGATCTGATCGACGCGCTGGACGCGTTCCAGCCGCGAATAGCGAATGATCAGTTCCTGCTGGAACGTGTCGTGCAGCGTGATCATGACATAGCGATCGATCGCGGCTGCGATGAGAAACCCGCCATGCTCGCGGTAATAGGATGGCAGGTCGGTGCCGCCACCACCTAGAGAAATGCGCAGTGGGCTGCGCGTGATGATCATCGGCCTGCCCCCTGATAGATCCGATCGACGATCCGCAGCATGGCGAGGCCATCTTCGATATTGCCGATCGGCGCCCAGCCCTGCTCGATCGCCTGGACGAACTCCGCCAATTCCAGGTCCCAGGAGCGGTCAGGAAACGGATATTCCCAACTCGTCGTCTCGGGCGGCCCCAGTTCCGGCAGCATCTTGTACAAGGTCAACCGCTCGGTGCCATAGCTGCCGCCCAGCCCATTGATCTCCAGCTTGGCGTCGCGCCCGCAAATCTCGAAGGAGAAGCAGTTCTTCCATTCGGTCCAGGTCGCGTGCAGCCAGGCCATCTGGTTGTCGGCCGTGCGCAAAGCCATGAAGCAATTGTCGTCGACCTCGACCGGCCAGTAATATGTGGGCACCCAGCCATCGACCTTGGGGAAATCGCCGAGGAACCAGCGCGCCAGATCGATCAGATGGGCGCCCTGGTCGATCAATTCACCGCCGCCCGACAATTCGCGCCGCATGCGCCATTCGCGCTCATAGCCGATCCGCCCGCCATGACCATACCGACCGCGGATATACATCAGCGGGCCGGCGATACCGGAATCGATCAGCGCGCGCGCCTTGAGAAAGGCCGGATGGAAACGATGATTGAAGCCGATCTTGACCTGGACGCGGCTCGCCACCGCCGCTTCGGCCACCGGGCGCAATTCCGCCTCGCTGCGCGCACCGGGCTTTTCGATCAGCACATGGCACCCGGCAGCGGCGGCGGCCGTGCCGATTTCCGCCAGATGATCGTGCGTGACGGCGACCACAACGATATCGGGTGCGGTATCGATGACCGCACGCCAATCAGTCGCGGCGATCGCTCCGGTGCGCCCGGCCAGCGCGTCTGCGCGGTCCCGATCCAGATCGGCCACCGCGACGATCTGGTGCCCACGCGCCGAGGCCGCCCGCTTTTGGCCGATCAGGCCGCAGCCGACAATACCAATCCGCATGGCTAATCCCAATCCTGGCCGCGATCGGCCGGCACGATCCGGCGCAAGGTAAAGATGTCGGTCGGGTCCAGCGCGTCCTTCAGCGTCGCAAAACGCGGCCACGGATCCCATTGCGCCGCGATCAGCCGGCCGGTCACGCCGTCGCTCGCCGGGGCGGCGAGATAGGCGATCAATTCGGTGGCGCGCGCCATTGCCGCCATGCCTGCCTCGCCCTGCGCCTTGGCCGCGATGGTCAGCTCATGCGGCGCACACAGTGCCGAGCCGGCCGCCAGGATGTTGCGCGTCATGACGCTGGGCAGTGCGCCCGGCGCCACTGCATTGACATCGATACCCTGAGCACGCACCTCCTGCGCCAGGATTTCGGTGAAGCGGACCACACCGGTCTTGGCGACCGAATAGGCGCTGAAATTCGGTCTTGGGCTGGTGGCGCCGCCGCCCGACATATTGATGATCTTCGCCCGCCGCCCCTGTCGGGCCGCCACGGTGAGCAGACCGATCGCCCCTCGGCAGATCTCGGCCGGCAGCACCAGATTGAAGCGGATCGTCTC
Source organism: Aliidongia sp. (assembly GCA_049696095.1). GTDB lineage: Bacteria > Pseudomonadota > Alphaproteobacteria > ATCC43930 > CGMCC-115725 > JAXDMU01. Next base: position 4,022 of record JBAVTK010000623.1, read on the forward strand.
TTCCCACGCCGCAAAATCACTGCCCTCGACCGGCCCGATCGGCCCAGGCAGTGCTGCATTGTTGACCAGAACATCGAGCCGCCCATCGAGCGCGGCCATCAGGCGATCGACCGCGCCGGGCACCGCCAGATCGCAGACGATCGTCTCGATTGCGTTGCCCGGTGCCACGCGCAGCGTGGCGGCGAGGTCGTCCAGCCCCTCGGCGTTTCGGCCGCTCAGAATGAGATCGGCGCCGCGTTCGCGCAGGCGGGCGGCGATGGCGGTACCGAGCACGCCGGTCGCCCCGGTCACGAGGCAACGGGCACCGGTAAGATCGAGATCGTCAGTCACGGCGGTCAAATACCCAACGGTTGGCCGCAAGCCAGCGCACCGTGCGGCGGATCGCGGGTTCGATCGAAATTTGCGGCACCCAGCCGAGCCGGGTGATGCGCGCGGTGTCGAGCTGGATCAGCGGGCTGTCGCCGATCCAACCGCGCTCGCCGCCGGCATAGATCAGTTCGGGTGCCAGACCCAGCTCGTCGCAAATCCAGGCGATCGACTGGCGAACCTCGATCGAGCCGTCGATGCCGAGATTGAAGATATTGACCTTGCCGGTCGCCTGCTCGGCCGCCAACAGCACGGCGTCGATGCAATCGCCGACATGCATGTAGGATTTGCGCTGAAGCCCGTTGCCCAGGACGGCCATGCGGGTCGGATCGACGAACAGCTTGCGGCAGAAATCGAAGACATGGCCGTGGGTATAGCGCTCGCCCAGCACCGAGACGAACCGGAAGATCACCGCACTCATGCCGAAGCCTTCGCAATAGGCCTGGATCAGCCCTTCGCCGGCCAGCTTGGAGGCGCCGTAGAGCGAGGTCTGGATCGGAAACGGTGCGTCTTCCGGGGTTGGCACGACTGAGTGCTCGCCATAGATCGAGCCGGTTGAGGAAAAACCGATCCGCTTGACGCCGGCCTTGCGCATCGCCTCCAGCACATTGAAGGTGCCGATGGTGTTCTGTTCGAGATCGCGCTCCGGATGCTCGGTCCCACGGCGGACATCGGCGTTGGCCGCCAGATGGAACACGATATCCGCCCCTTCGACGGCGCGCTCCAGCGCCGCCCGATCGAGCAGATCGCCTTCGAGCATGCGAAAATTCGGCTGGCGCCGGGCCGGTTCGAGGAACTCGGCAAGGCCGGTCGAAAAATTGTCGAAGCCGGTGACGCGCCAGCCTTGTTCAAGCAGGCGGTCGGCCAACGTGCTGCCGATGAAGCCGGCAGCACCGGTGACGAAAGCATGGCGGAGGGCGGTCATCGCGCACCGCCCGTGCCGGGGCCGCGCAGATCACGCAAGGCGACATTGACGGCATGATCGACGACATACATGGGGCGGCGGCGGACCTCGTCATAAATGCGGCCGATATATTCACCGAGAATGCCGACCGCAATCAGCTGAATACCGCCCATAAACAGCACCAGCACGGTCAAGGTCGGGATGCCGAGCGGATAATCGCGCATGCCGAACAGCTTGACCAGAACCATCGCGACCGCCAGCACGAATGACAGGCCGGCAATGACGCTGCCGCTGAGCAGCAGCATCGACAAAGGATGGGCGGAAAAACCGATCACGCCGTTGAAGCCGATCTTGAGCGAACCGAACAGCCGATTGTAATTGCCGGTGCCGGAATGGCGCGGCGCGCGGTCATATTCGACATAGGCCTGCCGGAATCCGACGAGCGCCACGAGCCCGCGCAAGAAACCGTGACCTTCCGGCAGATAGCGCAGTTCCTCGATCACCCGGCGCGAGATGACGCGGAAATCGCCGGTATTGCGGGGAATTTCGACATCGGCGATCAGGTTGATCACCTTGTAGCCGACCGCCGAGACGATTTTCTTGACCAGCGTCTCGCCCTCGCGCGTGCGCCGCCGGGCATAAACGACATCGAAGCCCTCAACCGCCCTTCGGTACATATCCTCGATCAATTCCGGCGGATCCTGAAGATCGACATCGATCACCGCGCAAAAGGCGCCGCGGCAATTGAGAATGCCGGCCATGGTCGCGGCCGGCTGGCCGAACCGGCGGCTGAAAGTCATCAGCCCGAGCCGGGGATCTCGCTCGATCGCGCGCTGAATCATCCCCTCGGTGTCGTCGGGCGAGGGATCGAGGCAGAATAGGATCTCGCATGGGCCGATCCGGTCGAGCACCGGGCGCATCCGGTCGAGGAATGGGCCGATATTGCCCGCTTCCTTGTAGACCGGCACGACCACCGATAGGACACGGGCATCGTCATTGTCGCCGGAAGCGGCCGCACCCGGCGACCGAATCTCGTCCATCGTATTCATCCTCGTTTCACCGGCTCAGACGATGCTGAAGCCGGCGGCCACCGCGTCGCGATAAAACATCTGCACCGTCTCAAGCGAATAATCATCGAGATCCTTGGCCAGCAGATCGAGCTTTTTGATGATATCGCCGGTCGCGGTGATGATATGGCAACCGGATTCCTCGGCGTGGAATAGATTCAGCAATTCGCGCGGGCTGGCCCAGAGTAGTTCCGCCCTGGGATTGTCGGCGATCCGGTCGGCCGCCTTGCGCATCAGCGGCACCGGATCGACTCCGGTATCGGCGACACGGCCGGCAAAGACCGAAAAGATCGTGCGTGCTTGTGGCGAGACCGCCGCGGCGACCGCCTCGACCTGGGCGAGCGTCATCATCGCCGTCACATTCAGCGAAAACCCCTCCTGCGACAGCCGGCGGATCAGCGGAATGGCCGACTCGCGCTGGGTATTGCAGATCGGAATCTTGACGTAAGTGTCGCCACCCCAACTCGCGATCTTGCGCGCCTCGCGCTCCATCGTCGGAAAATCGTCCGAGAAGACCTCAAAGGACACGGGCAGATCGGGAATCGCCTCGATCACCTGACGGGCAAAGCGCTCGTAATCGGTAATGCCCGCTTTGCGCATCAAGGTGGGGTTGGTCGTGAAGCCGCTGACCGATTTGTCGCGATAGGCATCGCACATGGCGGCGACATCCGCACCATCCATGAACAGCTTTATCTTGAGCCCCGCCGCCTTCAATTTATCGATCATCACGACATCCTTAGATTTTCGCGTTCCCGCTGACGTCGGCTTAGCGAGGTTGCGGCGATTTGGCAACTTCATCATGTGTCGCGGGAACCGTACCCACCGGCGCGAGCGGCGGAACGACCGCCAACACCATACGATCGCGCGGTTCGACCGGGCCGTTCCATAACAGACGCTGCGGCAGATCACCCGCATCCGCCAGCATCGGAAAGGCGTCGAGCCTTGCTCGGTAGGCGTCATATCGGCGCTTGAGCTCGGCCGACCATTGACCTTGTTGTGGTGCCCACCAAGCCGGATCGATCTCGTAGCTGCCCGCCGACAGCAGCAAAAGATGCGGAATCGACGGGTCGATCGCCGCCAGAACCGTCGCCAGACTATCGACATTGACGTAGATCGGTGTCAGCCCAGCGAGCCGTAACGGCCGCAGATCGAGATAGCCATGCTGATCGACCAGAATGGTCGTGGCATAACCGCCGCCCATGACGGTGTTGATCGCACGGGCTTCGATCAGATTGCGGGAATGGTCGAGCGCGTAACCTTTATTGCCCTCGCCCCACATCACCACATTGGTCCGGGTGGCGAGATAGGTGCTATAGGCGGCTCCGTCACGGATCATCAGCCCGAATTGCCCGGCCATCAGCACCATTCCGGCACAGGCGAGGCGTCGGCCCTGGGTGGCGCCATAGCGAAATAGGCATAGGGCCAGCACGCCGGTCAGCGCGTAAAACGCCGCAAGCCCATTCAATTCGTAACGATCGTAAAACTTCGCGAGCACCGCGACCGGTACGAGCCAAAGAATGGCGGTCGCCAGCGTTGGCAGCGCCAGACGGCCCAAGATTGCCTTCTGTCGGCGCAGGACTCCAAATGCTACCGCCAAACCGACGGCGAGGATAAACGGCAACACCCACGTCGGCACATGAGACTGCAAAGCGCCCGGCAGCATATCGACCTTCAGAATTCGGGCCAGGATCGCCAGATTATGGCCAGCGATCGCCGGCCAATCACCCTGGCTCGTCGAAACCGGTGGAAACAGCCAATAGCGCAGGCTTTCCGGTGCGGTGACGAGGTCGGGCTTGGTCATGACCAAGGTTCCGAGAAAGACAATGGTCGCGGTCAGGATCAGTCTGCCCGCATGAATCGGCCGAAGCGCCGTGCCGTACCAGATCAGCGGGAGGCCCAATATCGCGCCGAGCGGCAGGACATCGACCTTGAAATTCAGCGCGACGGCCAAGCCGGCCGCCGCCAGATAAAGCAGCCGATGACGCCGCGTTTCAAGCGACAGCGCGATCAAGGCGACAATGATAAAAGTCAGGATAGCATTGATAGCGTTGGGTAGAGCCAGGACCGACTGATCCGCCAGTCCTTTATTCACCAGCAAGCACAGCATCGGCAGCAGCAGCCACACCGCCTCCAAGCGCAGAATCGTGATCCAAAGCAGGCCCGCACCGGCCACCAGAGCATAAAACACGTAGAAGTGCAGTTGCCGCGACAACGCTATCGGTCGATGGTCGTCGAGTCCTCGGAAGTAATTATAGCCCATCTCCTCTGACGTGATTTTGGTGAACGCGTAAAATTCGTCATTCAATGAGCCGTAATCATTATTCGAATAGGCAATATGGTGGAACTCCGCGCCGAGCGGATCGAATAGCAGGAAATACTGCGTAGCGATAACTTGGATCAGCGAGTCAAGCGTGCCGTATCGAAATGCCCATGTCGCGGTCGGACCGGTCAGCACCCGGGAGGTATTGTAAGTCGCGATTTCGTCCCACGCCTCGTACGGCGCTCCGGCATTCAGCAACGGTGCCTGGACCGACATTTGCCAGAACACAGCCAAGAGAAAGACTATGGCGAGAAGGCTGCGGGGTATCCGCCGGGCCAGCACGCGACCGCCCTGTAACGCCGCTGCCCCGGTCATCTCTCGCTCCTTCAATCCGGCTTGCGACCGATCACGGTCCAGGACATTTCATTGACCCAGTGGGCCGTGACATCGACCAGTCCGACGTCACGCAGCAGAGCCCCCGCCTCATGCTCGCGATAATAAAGAGCGATCTTGGGGATCATGTGATCGAACACTATGGCGCGCAAATGACGGAACGAAAAGCGCCGGATCAGCCGGAAATATTCGATGCGGCTGAGGCCGAGGCGCAGCATCAGCCAGAGCAGCGCCGTCACCGGCCAGGACAGCACATCGACTACGGGCAGCGGCAGCCAACTGAACAGCAGCCGGCGCAGCGGCGTCACCAGCCAGACGATCCAGCCATTATTCTCGCGCCCATAGAGCCAGACCAGCACCTGCCCGCCCGGCCTGACCGCCTCGGCCAGCCGCGCGACCGCCCGCTCCGGATGTTCCAGATGATGAACCACGCCGATGCTGAAGGCGATATCGAAGCCGCCCGGCTCGATCGGCTCATAGAGGCTGTGAAAGCGGATATCGGCATTGGGAAAACCCGCCAGATTGGCCCGCGCGCGGCCAAGCGAGCGCTCATCGACATCGATCAGCACGGCGCTCTCGGCACCGTAACCCAGCGGCCAGAAGCTGTTGCGGCCGATCCCGCAGCCGCCGTCGAGAAAGCGCTTGCCACGCCAATCCTCGGGCGTCAGCGGATAGGTCCAGCGCCGGAACTGCTCCTCGTGATCGGGCAAAATCTCGGCGTATTTATCCCAGGAATAGCCGAACCGCTCGGGCGACCCCTGGGCGATCGCCACCGGTTCGGGCGCGCCGGTCATGTCGCCCGCCGATGGCTGAAAACCCAGAGCTGCAATAGGGTGTAATTGATCATCGGCACCAAAACCCAACTGAACGCGATACCGATCAGATAGGACCAGTTGAGCACGTTGGTCACGACATACATGCCGGGCACGGCGACGGTGAAACCGACCGCGCTCAAAACCGCGAAGCGCTGCCAGCCATCGCTGAAACGATGTCGACGCTGAAAGGTAATCGCCCAATGGCTAAAATAAGAGATCGGTAAAGCAATGACGAAACTGCCGAGGCTGGCCAGAACCGACGCGATGCCAAGGCCGCTGACGAAAAAAACCGTCAAACCGGAATAAAGCAATGATATGCCGACACCGACCACGCCATAGCGAGCCGTCTGCGCGATCCAACCCGGAAGCCAGGCCCGCCACTGGCTCAAGGTCCGTCTATTCTGTTTCACCACGGCGGCATCGCCCAATTTCGCCCCCATGGCGGTCACTTTCTCCAACGATCGATGGCCGACCGCTGTTGTCTTCATACAGGGGCCGGTCTGCCCTCGCAAGCGCGGCGGAGAACGGCCCGGCCGGGCACGAGGAGACGGGCGGCGATATTGGTATCTTCCGCGCCTGCCGGTCAGACTAGCATCGCCGCGGCGGCCACGAACGCCTTCACCCTGAAGTGTTGGACGAAGCGAGGGATTGACAGCAATCACAAATGTTCCTATAATGTTCTCGTGCTGACGGTCGGCGAACCCGAGGACCGAACCGGTCGAACCGACCAACCAATCGAGGAAGGATTAGACCATGTCACCCGATGACATAAATGTGGATAATATAGATAAAGAGATAGGTCCATTGACCGGTGATCTTGCCACGAAAATATTACTCGCCCGAAATAGCCCATTGGCAGGGTTTGGATATGATTTGGTAAGCACGTTTGGCCGGGAAGAAATCAGTGCCTGGATCGGTTTGGCAATCATTGCCGAAGAAGCATCCTACGGGATTTACAATAACAATCACGGACTCGATGAGCGCAATCTCGCCAATCCTTTCAGCGCACACTTCACCAGGCCGGACCAGTGGCCCGACTGTGGAAAAAACGCGCTTCTCATCGCGGACGCCAATGGGAGCTATGACGCCCACGGGGTAGAAAAAGATCAAAAGCCTCATGTTGTTCTCGCAAAATGTTCGACGAAGGGCTTCAGGCTACCAACCTTTGGCGAAAGCGCGCATCATGCGATCCAAATTATAAAAAGCCGTGGGCTCGACAGTTATAGAGAGACCCCCGGATATAAAGGTGACTATCTAATCGATTGCGAGATATTCTAAAAAAACAGGGCAATATAATTTTCTCAAAGAAATGAATTTTTGCGAGGTATATAATGTCGCCCAACTTTTCGAAAATGCTCGTTACGATTTTATCAATAACTATTTTGTTACGGCCGATAAAATCATTTGCAGATTATTTGTACTTAATTGACTCGACCGACGATCATAGAATCGAAATTTTCGACACTGAGAGCGATATGATCATCGGCCATGTGCCGCTGAAAGACCGAGTGATGCCGATAGGCGCGGCAATCGGACTTCGATCTTCCATGCCGCCATGGGTCGCCGATCCCAAGGAAGAGACGGCTGATTTGCGCGTGCTGCGAAAACACGGCGCGAAAGCCATAAAGATCAGCACATACCCGGACGAAATGACCGTCGTCGGCAATCATCTATATGGCGCACTCGGCGACGAGGAGCCGGGGTTCATCTTCGACCTTCCGCTGTCGACTCCCAGCCGGGTTCGATACCATGACACGTTTCAGCGCCATATTAGCGACACCCAGGCGGTCGGGCGACGGGTATTCGTCTCATATCGAAACTTTGGCGTGTGGTGGGCCGATCCGGCCTCCGGCACGGCCAAGCGCGTCGATGACGATTATGACCGGAACATCAGGTTTCGACGATTCGTTGACGGCCGGGAAGAGCCGGATAAAGAAACGCGCGCGGATTCGCAAGACACGCGACACCGCCTCATGATCTTCGGCAGTACGGCCATGGGGGTCGGTCGCGGCGGCAAGAGCCTCTATGTCGTGGGTGAAAGCGGGCTTCACCCGGTGCTTTTCATCGTCGATGTCGCCAAGGCAAAATTGGTCGGGATGTTGCGGCTGGGGACCGACGATGCCGCAAGCTTCGTCGATTTGTCGACCGGCCGGGACGGCTCTGTCTATGTCTCGGTCGTCGACCACGACCACCGAACCTTGAATTCGTATCGGCTCGACAAATCGACCGGTGACGTCGTCAGTCATGCCTCGGTCGAGTTGGGATCGCTTGGCGTAGCCTACGAACCGCCGCTTTATCGGGTGACGATCGGCGGCGACCGACTTTTTTTGATGATCGGCAACAATCTGATCGTCCTTTCGCTGGCCGATCTGAGCAAAATCGGAAGCCTCGATCTGGGCGCCAACGGCGGGTCCGTCATCCCGACGAGCGACGGGAAAAAAATCTATATCGGTTCAAACACTCTGCTTCCGGTGACGTTGACCGATGGCGGGGGGTTTATCGTCGGCCACCCCCTGCCGCTGGCGATCGGCCTCGCGGCGATTGTCCCGACCGCAGGCAGCAAACGCCGATAATCGCCCGGAGCCGAGCACAAACGCTCGACTGTCGCTGCCCGCCGGGTTACGAGGAGCCGGCTTCTGTTCAATCCGGCCGGAGATGCCGAACCGCCATGGCCGACCGAGGTTTCACCGATATCCATACCGGCTGGATCGACCGGCTGCTCCCGGCAGCATTGCGGCCTTATGCACGGCTGGCTCGGCTCGATCGGCCGATCGGCTGGGAATTGCTGCTCTATCCCTGCTGGTGGGGTTTGGCGCTGGCGGCACCCGGCGATCCCGATCCGGGTCTGGCCCTGCTGTTTCTGATCGGTGCCATCGCGATGCGCGGCGCGGGCTGCACCTTGAACGACATCATCGACCGCGAGTTCGATGCCAAGGTCGAGCGCACGCGCGGCCGGCCGATCCCGTCGGGCCAGGTCAGCGTGCGCCAGGCCGTGCTGTTCATGGTGCTGCTGCTGGCGACCGGCGCGGTCGTGCTGCTCAGCCTGGATCTGCTGGCGATCGGCCTCGGCCTCGCCATTCTGCTCATTGTGGCGCTTTATCCCTTCATGAAGCGCGTCACCTATTGGCCGCAGATCTTCCTCGGGCTGAATTTCAATTGGGGCACCGTGATCGCCTGGGCCGCGGCGACCGGCCATGTGGCGCGGTCGGCCTTCGCACTCTATGCCGGCGGCATCGCCTGGACGCTGTTCTACGACACGATCTATGCCCATTGCGACAAGGCGGACGACCGGGCGATCGGCGTCAAATCGACGGCACTGCGCCTCGGTGCTGCGAGCAAGGCCTGGCTCGCCGGATTCGCGGCACTCGCCCTTGCGGGCTTCGGCATGGCGCTCGCGTTCGCCGAGGCGCGGTGGTGGAGCTACCTCTTCATCGGCGCCGCGGCGCTGCATTTCGCCTGGCAGCTCCGATCCTGGCGGCTCGACGATCCGGCCGATTGCATCGCCAAATTCAAATCGAACCGGATCATTGGCTGGCTCGTGCTCGCCGCCTGCCTGTCCGCCTGATCACTCGGCCGGATCAGGCACGGCTTCGAGCGAATGGTCGTGGCCGAGCCCGAGTGCCACCGCCATGGCGATCAGCGCGACGGCGCCCAGACCGAGCAAGCCGATCGTGTAGCTGCCGGTCGCGTCCTTGACCCAGCCCATGACGAACGGGCCGGCGAACCCGGCGAGATTGCCGATCGAATTGATGATGGCGATGCCGCCCGCCGCCGCCGCACCGGACAGAAACGCCGTCGGCAGCGTCCAGAACACGCCGAGCGAGGAGAAAATGCCAAAGCCGGCGACACTGAACGCTGCCATCCGCAGCATTGGATCGTCGGTCAGCGTCGAAGCGGCGAGGCCTGTGGCCGCAACCACCAGCGGAAAGGCGATGTGAAACCGCCTTTCATGGAGTCGATCCGATCGCTGGCTCCACAGCACGATGCCGACGGCACCCACGACATAGGGCAATGCCGAGACCCAGCCGGTCTCGGCATTGCTGAGCCCGAACGCCTTGACAATCTGCGGCAGGAAAAAGACAAGCCCGTAATTGCTGGCGACACAGCCGAAATAGACCAGGCTCAATGCCAGCACGCGCGGCATCAGCAGCGCCTCAAGCACGCGATGTGGCCCGGCCGCGGCGCGACGCCGCCGTTCGCGCGCCAACCGATCGACCAACCAGGCGCGTTCCTCGGCCGAAAGCCACTCGGCCTCTTCCGGCCGGTCGGTCAGATAGAACAGCACGGCGAGCGACAGCAGCAGCGCCGGCGCCGCCTCGACCAGAAACATCCATTGCCAGCCGCGAAAGCCCAGCACCCCGTCGAGCCCGAGCAACTGCCCCGACAGCGGTGCGCCGATCACACTCGACATCGGGATTGCCGCCATGAAATAGCCGACGATCCGTGCACGGTAGAGCGACGGGTACCACAGCGTGAGGAAGAAGATGATGCCGGGAAAGAACCCCGCCTCGGCCACACCCAACAGCGCACGCACGACATAAAACCCGGTCTCGCCGCCGATGAAGGCCATCGCACCCGACAGTAAGCCCCAACTGACCATGATGCGCGCGATCCAACGGCGCGCGCCGAACCGGTTCAGCATCAGGTTCGACGGCACCTCGAACACGAAATACGCCAGGAAGAAGATGCCCGAGCCGAAGCCGTAAGCCGTAAGCCGTCTGGCTGAGGCCCAAATCCTGGTTCATGGTCAATGCCGCGAAGCTGACATTGACCCGGTCGAGATAAGCCACGAAATAACAGACAATGAGGAACGGCAGCAGCCGCCGCGTGACCTTCGCCAGAGTCGCCTGTTCAAGCGCGTCCATCATGGCCCCCCGATCGCCGCATGGTTGCGACGGCTTGCGGTGTTTAGCCGATCTTACCGATGCGTGACCGGCGACGGAAGCGGATTCAGGTGGCGCATTGTCGAGACTAATGTCGCAACAGCATCTTTAGTATGTTATATGAACATATAATTTTGGAAGGTGCCATGCACACTACCTCTCTGCGCAAGGTCGGCGGCTCGGTCATGCTAGACGTTCCACCAGCGATTCTCGATCTCCTTCATCTGCGGGCTGGGGCAACCGTCGGCGTTTCCATCGAAGGAGGGCGCTTGGTCATAGAACCACAACCGCGCAAGCACTACACGCTCGATGAATTGCTCGCGCAATGCGACGCCTCGGCCGAGATGACCGGAGAGGAGCGCGAATGGCTGGAGGCGCCTCCTGTCGGCCGTGAGTCGCTGTAATGGAGCGAGGCGATATCTATCTGGTTTCGCTTGATCCGACGCAGGGCCATGAGCAACAGGGCCGCCGGCCGGTCCTGGTGGTTTCACCTGGCAATTTCAATCGATTTACCAAGGTGCCGATCGTGCTGCCGATCACCCACGGCGGCAATTTCGCCCGCACCGCGGGCTTCGCGGTCTCGCTCGCGGAAGCCGGCACGCAAACGACCGGGATCGTCCGCTGCGACCAACCGCGTGCGCTCGACCTTGACGCGCGCGGGGGACGGAAACTCGAAACCGTGCCGATCTCGGTCATGGACGAAGTGCTTGCCAAGCTCCGGCCGATTTTCGAATAGCAAAGCCTCTCCCACTGACCGCCAGAGCCGGATAAAGCTGGCATTTCGCCCCGGTGCGCGTATCTCTTCGTGCCCCCTCTTGCTCAAGGAAGCGGCATGCCGATCAATCCGGCCGAAGCGGTTCGGTTCATCCGCGCCAATACCGCGATTACCTCGCCCCCGATCGTCCCCGAGATCAGGTTGCATATGGCGAGCGAGATCACGCCGATCTGGCAGGCGACCGAGGAGACGCTGGCCCACGCCAATGTCGATCCGCCGTTCTGGGCCTTTGCCTGGGCCGGCGGCCAGGCGCTCGCGCGTCATGTGCTGGACCGGCCGGAGAGCGTGCGCGGCCGGCGCGTGCTCGATTTCGG
>JBAVTK010000624.1:0-4702 GCA_049696095.1 Aliidongia sp.
GCGTCGCCGAACTGATCCCGTTTATGCTGACCGCCTTCATCGAAAGCGACAGCGGCTTCCGCAAGGCGCGGCGCAGCTTTGAACCGACCTTGGAAAGCGAGGCTCGCAAGCTGCCGAAATCCCGGCGGCGCGCCCAGAGCGCCGTCGCATCGGCGCCGACGACAGATTCCACCGACGACAATTGAGGGAGGTTGCGATGTCCACGATCGGCACGTTTACGCCCAGCAAGGAGGGCGGCTGGATCGGCACCATTCATACCCTGACGATGAACGCGAAAATCAGGCTGGTGCCCAACGACAACCGGGACAGTAGGAATGCGCCGGCTTTCCGGGTCTTCGTCGGTACGTCGCGTATCGGCGAAGCCTGGGCGGCGCGTTCGGCTGCCGAGACGCCGCGCGATTATCTGCGCGTCAAGCTCGACGACCCGAGTCTGCCCGAACCGCTCAGCGCGGCGCTGTTCTGGGCCGAGGACGGCAGTGAGGCGCAACTGGTCTGGAACCGGCATCGAGGAGAGAGGTGAAAGATAATCGAGGAGGGCATGCCGGCCGCCAACCCGGCATGCCCTCGCTGATATGGACCGATCGTCGAATCCAATCGGTCATGCGGCCGGCCCGATGACGGCCGGCCTGGTGGGCTCCGAACGGGGTCGCCGCCATTCCCACCACCGCCCTTGATCCGCCCCTCCGGCGGCGTCTCCGGCGGTCCCGGCGCTTATCGGGTCCCGGTCCCCGTTTCGTCTTGTTCAGGCCGCCACGCTCGTTTGGTCGAGGGGCGGTTTTCCAGCTTACGAAGGCTGCGGAGGAATGTCCTTTCCGAAAAAGGACCGAAAAGTTCAGTCTAGTTCTGGAAAAGCTTTTCCGACGGTCTGGAATCTCAGAATTTTAGGTCAGGGTCATCGGTCGGAAGCTTCAGGATTTCTTCGACGCGGCTGTGATGAGCGATCCATTCCCGCGAGTCCGGGCTTATCCAGTCCGTGATCGTCAGGATGTGCTGGAAATCTGCGGCCAAATGGCGAGCGAAGATGGGTTCGTGATGGGCGATCCGGTTTCGGAAGGTGCGCAGATAGTCGAGCGGCGTATGCGCTGCTCGCCGACTGAGCTTGGCGTGCGGGAATGCCCGGAACAAGCAGGGGCGCCAGAGGGTCATCTCGTAGTTTTGTCTGATGCCGCCAAGGGCGTGGCTGCGGCCGCCCCGACCGAGCAGCGTCACCCAGAACCCGAAAGAGAGCGCGGCGACGAAATGGGGCGGGTCCACCGGATAACCGTCGCGGCGCAGATCCTCCTTCGTGGCGGCGATCCTGTTCTCGGTTCCCGTATCGAAGCCGCAAGCCGGATTATCGTACCAGACGCTGCCATAGGTCTTCGACAGTTCCCGGTGCATCGCGTTGCGCAACGCGATCTCCAGCCCTTGCAGGGGGCCGTAGAAGGCGGCGCTGGCTGCTGTGTTCCAGGTATAGAGCCGTAATGCCCGCTCACGGTCTCCGCCGGCAGCCGTGACATAGGTTGCCATTCGCTCGGGCGAGAGCGAGGTTTCAAGGGCGGCAATGACCGGATCGCTCAGGCTGAAAATCTTGACGGTCACAGAGCGGCGTCCTATATACGGTCCCGTAAGCCCCGGACCCGCCTCTGCTTCGGCATGCGACCGGGGCTCAGCATTTGTAGGCATCGTCAGCGGTGTGAAAGGCCAAATCCGCCGCTGATTTGGCGACGAATTTCCGCTGCTGCTCCGACACTATCAACCATCGCTTCGACCGGCCAGAGACCATGCTGGCCGAGAAATGCTTTTTGCCGCTTTCTGCCTTCAGTTCGGAGGAGGAATTGCTGGGCGTTGACCCTGATGCCGATGCCGACTTCCGGGGAAAAACGAGCCTTGCCGCGGCCGTGAAACCCACAGTCGGAAGCCACCTCATGTCGAGCAAACGCTCCGAGTCCGACTAATGGTCGTCATGATGACGGCCAACGGACGGAGCATGATCTGTGACAGAGTGACGCTGCTGGGCGGCGACAATTGGCCGATATGGGCGCGCGAAACGCTTCCTGTTGGTGACACCATGGTGACACGGCTTACCGCCCTGATGTCCCGCCGTCCCGTAACTGCTTGAAAAATATGGTGCCGCCTAGGTGACTCGAACACCTGACCCTCGCATTACGAATGCGATGCTCTACCAGCTGAGCTAAGGCGGCACATTGGTTCCGGACCGGCTTGCGCCGATGGATCTTGAAGCGCGGCGAAACATGCCAGAAGCGGGCGGTGTGTGCAACATCTCGAATGCGACGGGGAGGTTTGCGCTTAGCTGGGGCTGGGGTAAAGGGTCAATGTCGCGGCGTCGGCCGGCGGCAGGCCTTGCGCCGGGTCGAGCCGGCGGGCGCTGCGGTCGGGAATGCGCCAGGCCAAGGTGTCGAAGCTGTGGCAGGTTGGGCAGAGCGCTTCCCATACCGCGCGCTCGGCGCCGCAGCTCGCGCAGATCCAGCACGGTTCGTCCGGCGCGTGTTGGTGCCGGTCGAGCCAAAGATGGGCGGCGGCGGTGTCGTTCCGCTCACTCTGCTCAAGCGCCGCCATCAACTGGCACAGGCGCTTTGGCCAGGGGCCGGTACCGTCGGAACCGGCCCGTTCGAGATGCCGTCGTGCCTCGCCCCAGAGGCGGGCCGAGATCGCAACCGCCGCGGCGGCCATGTGCCCCTCTGCTTCGGCCGGTCGCAATGCCACCAAACGCTCGATTCGCTTCAGCCGGGCCGGCGCCGCCTCGGTCGCCAGCAGCAAGCCATAGGCCTCGGCGACGGCCGGATGGCCATCCTGTTGCCAGGCCCGCTCCAGCACGCCGAGCCCCTTGGCCAGCTTGTCAGCATCGCGCAGCAGCCGGGCGTAATGAATCGCAACGGGGGCGAATGCCTGCTCAAGCCCGTGGGCCTGTGCGGCGTAGGACAGCGCGCCGCGGGTCTGCCCCAGTGAAGCGGCTTGGCGGCTCTGTTCGACCAGCAATGCGGCGCGATAATGCCGTCCGCGCTCCGGCGTGACGACCCCGCGCTTGACCGCATCCTTGAGCGTTGTCGTGGCGGCGGGCCAATCGGATGCCCGCGTCTCGAGCGCCATTCGGCTCTGCAATACCCAGGGGGCGCCAGGCATCAGGCGCTTGGCGCGCTCGGTCAGCGCCAGCGCCTCGGTGTCGTCCCCATCCTTTAGCGCCTGGACGATCAGTCCACGGATACCCAGCAATTCGGTTTCGGCATGTTCCGCCATGGCGCTGAATTCGAGTTTGGCGGCGGTCTCGTCGCCGCGCATCAGCGCCGATTGTGCGGCGAGCAGCCGTGTCAGCGGCGGCTCATCGAATCGGCTCTTTCGAAACAGCAATTCAGCGCGCAGGCCCGCTTTGTTGGCAGTCGTGGCATCGCCGACCGCAAGCGCTACCAAACCGTCGGTCAGCAGGCGATAGCCATGCAGCCTTTGCCGATCGCGCCGGGCACGGGCAAGTCGGCGCGGTGTGCCGAGCGCCTTGCCGACCAGCCAAAACACCGCCCAGAGTGCGAGCGCCAGGACGAGAATCGCGAGGAGCAGCATGGCAACCGGCAGATCGATGCGCCAACCGAGCCAGATCATCGAGACCGAGCCCGGTTGATCGGCGAAAAACACCGTGATCGCGACCAACAGGGCGATTACGATCAGCCCCGGCACGACGCGGATCATTCGGCCACTCCGGTCGCCGTCGGGCCTGCCAAGCGCCGGATCGCCACCGCTTCGAGCGCCATGGCCGCTTGCTCGCAGTCCAAGCGCGACTGAGCGGCATCAAGCCATGATTGGATACGATCGGCTGGCGTGTCGCCGCCTGTGCGCAAAATCTGCACAGCACCGGCCAGATCCCCCGCCGCCAGGGCCCGTTCGGCGTTGGCGAGCAGATGATCGGGGCTAGGCGGACCACCGGCACCGGTACCGTCATCGACGCGGCGGATCGTCACCAATCGGCTTAGCTTGTCTTTGATGCGGTCCCAGAGGCCGGCATCGGGCGCGATCGGCGAGGGCGTGGCGAGCCGGGCCGGCAGATCCGCCAGTTCTTGTGACAGGCGGACGCGGCTCGGCATCCCGGCCTTGGCGTGGCTGTCCAACACTGCCAGCGGCGCGGTCAGGTCGACGTCATCGGGCGCGATGGCCCGGATGACCGCGACCGGTGCGTCGAACGGGCCGGAGCCGGTCAGCGCATCGCGGATCTGCCCGGCCGCCAAAACCAGCGTCCGGTCGTCGCGGATCGCCGCGGCCTTTTGATTGACCCGTGCCTCGATCGGGGTCAGCCGATCGCTCAATTGCGTCAGCGCGGTGGCGAGATGCCGGGTTTCTGTCGCGAGATCCTGCACGGTCTGCGGGTCAGCCGACGGGCGCGCGGCCAGCGTGTCGAGCTTCGAACCGAATTCGGCGATCTGGGTTTGCAGGGCATTGACCGAGCCCTTGGGCGCCGCGGAAGCGCTGCTGACCCGAACGCCGTCGAGTGCGGCCTCCAGCCGGTCGAGCCGCTGCGTCAGTGTATCGGCCGTGGCTTCTTGTGCCGGTGAGATTGCCGCGCCGGTGATCGGGGCGGCCGCTTCGGGGACCGCTTCGTTCGTCTGCGTCGGCGCTGTGGCGTTCGTTGCCACCGGTGCGGGTTTCGGTCGCTCGGCGGTGCCCTGCCACATCGGTTCGACCAAGGGCAGCCATTGCGGCGCGGTCACTGCCGCGA
>JBAVTK010000625.1:0-2578 GCA_049696095.1 Aliidongia sp.
GCTCCAAGGAGCGGCCCGTTCGATTTTCGAGATGTGGCCTATGGTTCAGGCGTAAGATTGTCGCGACAGTTCCGCGATGGTGTCCTTGATTCGAAGTTTTTCGCGCTTCCACTCCGTAACCTTGCCGTCATCGGGCAGAGCGCGCGTCGTCTCCTTGACGATGGCGCGCTCAAGGGTGGCGTGCTTGTCACGGAGACTGCGGATACGATCTTGAACAGCCATGAATGCCTCTCCTCGAACCATTGCTGCAACATGCGCCATAAAACGGTAATACGATTGTCGCCCGGTTCCAAGACCCGATTCACCGAATTCGATAGCTGCGACCGTCCGCCCCGCCGGGGCTTCAGCATGAGATCGACCGCGCAATGACCATGCCAAACCGATTGATCATCGGCATCACCGGCGCTTCGGGTGTGCGCTATGGCGTCCGGCTGCTCGAAATTCTGCAAAAGCTGCCGGTCGAAACCCATCTGGTGCTGTCGCGCACCGCCGAAGTGACGCTGGCGCTCGAAACCGCCTACAAAATCGCCGAGGTGCGCGCACTGGCCGATCGCTGTTATCCGGCGACCGACATGGCGGCCGCCATCGCGTCCGGCTCGTTCACCACCATGGGCATGATCGTCGCCCCCTGCTCGATCCGCACCATGGCGGAGATCGCCACCGGCGTGACGACGAGCCTCTTGACCCGTGCCGCCGATGTCGTGCTGAAGGAGCGGCGCCGACTCGTGCTGATGGTGCGCGAGACGCCGCTCCATACCGGCCATCTGCGCATGATGACGCAACTCTCCGAAATCGGCGCGATCATCGCGCCCCCGGTCCCGGCCTTCTATGCCCAGCCGCAAAGCCTGGACGAGATGATCGACCATACGCTCGGCCGGATGCTCGATCTGTTCGGGCTTGAGTCGGGCACGGTCAAACGCTGGGGCGAAGCGGCGGGACGGCACCGGCCGGCGTGAAGGCGTCCAGGATTTCGTCGGGCAACGGCTCATCGAACGCGGCATCGATCGTGACGATGCCCAACGCACCGGCCGGCCGGCGGGTGTTGCGCGACGGTAGCGGCATCAGCCGGGCGAGCGGGATGCCGTTCCGGCTGATCACAATCTCCTCACCCGACGCAGCGCGCTCGACCAGTAGCGCGAGTTGGGCCTTGGCATCATCGAGACTGACGGTATCGGCCATGGTGGGTTCCTGTTTGTCCAACGCGGGCAATCGGCCGAAGGTGAGTTTACCACCAAGCGCACCAAGGACACGAAGTTCTCCTCGCATTCGGCGGCGGCACCGCGTGAATAATTTGTGCGAAGTGACAAAACCCTTCGTGGTCTTGGTGCGCTTGGTGGTGAATCGCCGCTGTACCGCTACCCGGCATCTCGGCCCGATCACCTTGGCCAAAAAGTCAGCGCAGCACGCCAAGCGCGAACTTGCCTCGCCCCAGCAATCACGCCATGATCGCGCCCTGTGTTGGGGGAAATCATGCTCACCGATTTGTGGGACTTCTTGCAAGATACAGCCAATCGTTCCACGCTTAAGTGGCTCGGCGGCGGGATTACGGCCGTGCTCGGCGGTGTATGGGCAGTCATCAAATTTCTGAAGCGTAAACCGCCAATCGCGGCCGATCACGGCAGCATCGCCGCCGGGCGGGATATCAGCGGCAACACGATCACCACCCATGGCGACACGAAGCGATAAGGCGCCGCAGTGTTTCGCTGGTTCCGCCTCTTTCTTCGCCTGACACCGGCCCGGCGCCGGGCCAGCGTGTCGGCCGATCGGATGAGCGTCGCGGCCGGGCGGGATATCCGCGACAGCACGATCAACATCGGGCACGACCCCGAAAAGCTCGTTGCGGTCCTGGAGGCAAGAGGCTTACTTCAGCCGGCGGAACTGGCCGGTCTGCAACGGCAAACGGTCGTCGCACTCGCCCAGCGCCTAAAGCCAGAAGAGAAGCTTGATTTCGGGCAGGCGGTTGCGGAACTGAAACGCGCGGTGGAGGTCGCGCTTGAGGTCATCGCCCGCGGTGAGCGGGGTACGAACCATGAAGTGTTCGTCAACGAGGTGCTGGCGCGAGTCGCGGGTAAGACGAAAGACGGCGACTTTGACGGCAGCGTGCATGCGCTGGATGACGCGCTGGCGGAACTCGATCGGCGCGCAGACGAACAACGCGATCTGGAACGGCGCTCCCGGATTGCTCTGCTTACCGCTGCCGTGCAGCAGGAAACGCTGCGACGTGATGCGGCCAGTGTTGCCCGGCGGATCGAGGCGATAGTCACTGCGGAACATCCGGGCGACCGACCGACTTGGCTGCCAGCATTTCGAGAGCATTATGATGAGTACGAACGCGAGGGCCGTGACAAGGGGATTAACTTCTCGCTCTCCGTTGCCATCGAACTCGCACGTCGGATAGTGACGACGGCGCGCGATACCGATGAACGAGGCATCGCCCTGGATCTGCTTGGCACCGCGCTCGGGATGCTGGGCGAGCGGGAGGTCAGCACCGGGCGGCTGAAAGCGGCCATCGCGGCTTTTTATGCTGCGCTCCAGGAACGAACGCGCGATCGAGACCCTGCCGGCTGGGCTACGACAC
>JBAVTK010000626.1:0-1730 GCA_049696095.1 Aliidongia sp.
ATCCCGGCCCGCGACCGTGCCGAACCAATCGCGCGGCATCGGCTTGTTCGGCGTCAGCACGACCGACCAATCATCGAGACGCGCGCGGCCGGTGTCCTCGGCCGAGACGGGGCGGCTCCACACATCCGGAAAATCGTAACATGATGGCCCGCCCTGCCGCGCGCCGAAGCTGGCACCGTTATCTCAAAAAAGCGGCGGCACAGGCAAACGGCCGAAAGTCGATGTGAGCATCTGCCGCCGGTGTGCCGTCTCGCCGCGCACTCTTGCGCCGCTGAACATTCTTGCCGGCAACCATCGCCTGCCGGGACGAGGCGTGCTAACACCTGCGTCGTTCGAACCGGATGCGGGAGGCCGTTTCCTCAATGTGTGGCATTGCTGGACTGATCGACAAGACCGGCCGTCTTTCGCCCGCCGATCTCGGCGCGCTGGCCAAGAGCATGGCCGATGCCATGCCGTATCGCGGGCCGGACGATAGCGGCGTCTGGGCGGATCCGGCCGGCGGTTGCGTGCTGGCGCATCGGCGGCTCAGCATCATCGATACCTCGGCGGCCGGTCACCAGCCTTTGCTGTCGGCCGAGGGGCGCCACGTCATCACCTATAATGGCGAATTCTACGGCTATCGCGCCCTCAAGGCCGAGCTGGAAGCCGAGGGGGTGCGGTTCACCTCGCTCAGCGATACCGAGGTGCTGCTGGCCGGACTGGCCCGGCGCGGCGTCGGGCTGCTCGACCGGCTCGACGCCATGTTCGCCTTCGGCCTGTGGGACCGCGAGACGCGGCGGTTGACGCTCGCGCGCGATCTCTTCGGCGAGAAGCCGCTCTATTACATTGATCGGCCGGATCTGTTCGCGTTTGCCTCCGAACTGCATGCGCTGGCCACCCTGCCCGGCTTCGATGCGACGGTCACGCGTGAGGCGGTGGCGAATTATTTGTGCTGGCAATATGTCCCGGCCCCGGCCACGATCTATCGCGCCGCCCGCAAGCTGCCGCCGGGCAGCACGCTCACGCTCGGCCCCGGCGGCGCCCCGGTCATCGAGCGCTATTTCGCCTTCCGCCCGGCCGGGCCGGCCCAGAGCGCCCGGCCGCTCGACGAATTGGCCGACGAGTTGGAGGAAATCCTCTCGACGACGATCGAGCGGCGGCTGATCAGCGACGTGCCGCTCGGCGCGTTTTTGTCGGGCGGTGTCGATTCGACAGTGATCGCAGCACTCGCCACCAAGAAACTCGGCCGTCGGCTCGATACTTTCTCGATCGGCTTTGCCGGCCATGCCGAGTCCGAGCATCATCAGGCGCGCGAGACCGCGCGTCATCTGGGCACCGATCATCACGAACAGGTGCTGGCGCCCGATACGGTCGAACTCGGCCGCCGGATCGGCCGGGTGCTGGACGAGCCGAATGGCGATACCTCGTGCTTGCCGACCTGGCTCTTGGCCGGCTTTGCTCGCGAGCGCGTGACGGTGGCACTGTCGGGCGATGGCGGCGACGAGCTGTTCGGCGGCTACAACCGCTATTTCGATACGCTGACCGAGGCGGCGGACCCGGCGCCCGGCTGGACGCCCGGCGGCGCCTATCTGTCCGACCGCATCCTGCTCGGCCCCGACGCCGTGCTGGCGCAATTATTCGGCACGGTGCCGCCCGGCCTCGCCCGCGATCTTGCCGCCGAACGGCGCTTGCTCGACGCGCCGGATCGGCCGTTGCTCCACCGGATGCGCGAACTCGATGCACGCCACTAC
>JBAVTK010000627.1:0-1844 GCA_049696095.1 Aliidongia sp.
GCCGACACCGCCGCCGGCACCAGCCAGCCGCTGCTGTCCGACACTTACTACATCGAACGCGCGGTCGAGCCGTTCGCCGAACTCCGCCAGGGCTCGGCGTCCGACCTCATCAAGCGCGATCTCAGCCTGCTGGTGCTGCCCGATGGCGATGCCGGCGGCACCGACGAACATGTCGAGCTGCGCCGCTGGATCGAGGAAGGCGGCGTGCTCCTGCGCTTCGCCGGGCCGCTCTTGGCCGAACGCGAGAGCGACGATCTGCTGCCGGTGACCTTGCGCAGCGGCGGGCGCAGCATCGGGGGTGCCATGTCGTGGGAAAAGCCGGCGCATCTGGCGCCGTTTCCGGCCGATTCACCGTTTGCCGGAATCGAGGTGCCGGGCGACGTCACCGTCGATCGCCAGGTGCTGGCCGAGCCGGCGATCGATCTCGCCGCCAAGACCTGGGCGCAATTGAGCGACGGCACGCCGCTGGTGACCGGCGAAAAGCGCGGCAAGGGCTGGCTCGTGCTGATCCACACCTCGGCCAATACCAGCTGGTCGAATCTGGCCTTGAGCGGGTTGTTCGTCGATATGCTGCGCCGACTGGTGCAATTGGGCCAGGGCATGGCCGGGGCCGGCGAAGGCGTGCTGCCGCCCTGGCAGACCATGGATGGCTTCGGCCGGCTCGAACAGCCGCCGGCCGCGGCCCAGCCGGTGCCGGCCGCCGAACTCGCCAAGACAGCAGCTGGTCCAACCCACCCGCCCGGCTTCTACGGCACCGACGACGCGCATCGCGCGCTCAATCTGTCGGGTGCCGTCACCGGGCTGATCGCGCTCCAAGCGCTGCCGCGCGATGTCGTGCGCGAGAATTATGCCCGCGCGCCGGAAGTCGATCTGCGCCCGCCCTTGCTCGGGCTGGCGTTGCTGCTGGCGCTCATCGATATTCTGGTCGGCTATGGCTTGCGCGGGCTGCTGCGCCGGCCGGGCCTGGCCGGCGCCGTGCTGCTCATCGGGCTGATCGCGAGCGGCGGCGCTGGGGCGCAGACCAAGTCGGTGACGCCGCATCCCGCCGTCTCCGGCCCCGATCGTTACGCCATCGAATCGACCAGCGATTTGCGCCTGGCTTACGTCAAGACCGGCGATTTGGAGGCCGATTCGACCAGCCGCGCCGCGATGGTCGGCCTCGGCAACATCCTCGGCCGACGCACCGCGGTCGAGACCGGCGATCCGATGGAGGTTGATGTCGAGAGCGACGAGATGATCTTCTTCCCGCTGATCTATTGGCCGATCACGACGAGCGAGAAGCCGCTATCGGCGCAGGCGGCCGAGCGGGTCAATCGTTATCTCGCGACCGGCGGCACGATCCTGTTCGACACGCGCGAGCAAGGCGCCGGGCTCGGTGACACCGAGCGGCTGCGCACACTGCTGGCCGGGGTCAAGGTGCCGCCGCTCGTCCAGATCCCGCCCGATCACGTGCTGACCAAATCCTTTTACCTGATGCAGGATTTCCCCGGTCGCTGGGTCGGCGGCACGCTCTGGGTCGAGCCGGTCGAGGATCGGGTCAATGACGGGGTTTCGACCGTGATCCTGGGATCGAACGATTTCGCGTCGGCCTGGGCGGTCGATGGCCAGGGCTTCCCGTCCTTCGCGGTCGTGCCAGGCGGCGAGGCGCAGCGCGAGCAAGCCTATCGCTTTGGCGTCAATCTGGTGATGTATGCGCTGACCGGCAATTACAAGGCCGACCAGGTGCATGTGCCGGCGATTTTGGAGCGTCTGGGACAATGACCGGCTACAATCTCGCCTGGACCCCGCTGCTGCCCTGGCCCCTGCTCGCGGCGGCCGGTTTGGTCGCACTGCTGATCCTGGGC
>JBAVTK010000628.1:0-2538 GCA_049696095.1 Aliidongia sp.
TTCCCGGACCTCGTCGATGACCGCGAATTTCCGCGTCTCGCTGCACGGAAAGCGTAGCTCCGGCGTATTGATCACCTCCGGCAGGCGGTCGCGCAACTCGGCGATGCTGAGCGGCGAGCGGCCCAGAATCCCCAGCAGCCGGACCGCGACATAGAGCGCGTCGTCGAAGCCGTACCAGCCATCGGCGAAGAAGATATGGCCGCTCATCTCGCCAGCCAAGGGGGCACCGAGTTCGGCCATCTTGGTCTTGATCAGCGAATGGCCGGTGCGCCACATCAGCGGCTCGCCGCCCATTTCGGCGATCTGATCGAACAGCACCTGGCTCGCCTTGACGTCGGCGATGATCGTGGCGCCCGGATGGCGGCGCAGCACATCGCCGGCCAGGATCACCATCAGTTGATCGCCCCACAGAATCCGGCCTTGGCCATCGACCACACCGATCCGGTCGCC
The DNA here is from genome assembly GCA_049696095.1 of Aliidongia sp. Classification (GTDB taxonomy): domain Bacteria; phylum Pseudomonadota; class Alphaproteobacteria; order ATCC43930; family CGMCC-115725; genus JAXDMU01. The sequence goes on from JBAVTK010000628.1 coordinate 451, forward strand.
GTCGCCATCAAAGGCGATGCCGAGATCGGCTTTCTCCGCCGCGACCTTGGCCTGAAGCTGGATCAGATTATGCGGCTCGGTCGGGTCCGGGTGGTGGGCCGGGAAAGTGCCGTCGATCACCTCGTTCAACAGGAAATGCTGGCCGGGCAGCCGCTTGACCAGCTCGGTCAGCACCTCGCCCGTGGCACCATTGCCCGCATCCCACACGACCTTCAGCGGACGATTTCCGTCATAATCGCGGGCGATACGCGCGATATAGTCCTCGGTGATCGAGATCGTGCGGACCGTACCCTGCCCGCTCCGCCACGCGCCGGCCGCGCTGACCTCGCCCAGATGCTGAATGTCCTGGCCGAAGAACGACCGCTTCCCCAGCATCATCTTGAAGCCGTTATAATCCGGCGGATTGTGCGAGCCGGTCAGCATGACGCTGCCATCGACGCCCTGCGTCACGGTGGCATAATAGACCATCGGCGTCGGGCCGCGGCCGACGCGCAGCACGTCGATGCCGCTTTCGGTCAGGCCTTGCACCAAGGCCGCTTCGAGCATCGGTGAACTCAGCCTTCCATCATAGCCGACCGCCGCCGACGTGCCGCCGGCCTCGGCCAGAATCGTGCCGAAGCTGCGGCCGATCGCCCAGGCATCCTCTGCACTCAGGGTTTTGCCGACCACGCCGCGGATGTCGTATTCGCGCAGAATGGTCGAATTGAAGCGATGTTGCGTCTTGCCCGCAACGGAAACTTCTGTCATCGGAACGGCTCCGGTCAGGATTTCTGGGAAAGCAGCGCGGCCATGATCGCGCGCAATTGCGAGGAGACATCCTCGCGCGCCAGACCGAAGGCGAGATTGGCTTCGAGAAAGCCGATCTTGTCGCCGCAATCATAGCGCAGCCCTTCATAGCGCAGCCCGTGAAACGGCTGGTGACCGATCAGGCGCACCAGCCCATCGGTCAACTGAATCTCGCCGCCCGCGCCGCGGGGCGTCCGTTCGATTTCGTCGAACACTTCGGGTTGGAGAATGTAACGACCGATGATCGAGAGGGTCGACGGCGCCTCCTCCGGGCTCGGTTTTTCGATCAGCCCGCGCACCGAGACCAGGCGGTCATCATCGCGTTCGACGTCCAAAATGCCGTACCGCTTGGTGTGCTCGCGCGGTACGTCGACGACGGCAACCAGATTGCCGCCGATCTCGTTATAAACATCGATCATCTGTTTCAGGCAGGGCGTCGTGGATAGCACCAGATCGTCGGGCAAGATCACGGCGAAGGGTTCATCGCCGACCAGGCGTCGGGCACAGAGCACGGCATGACCGAGACCGAGCGGCATCTGCTGGCGGACCGAGGCGATGTGGCCGGGCGGCGGCAGCCATTTCTCGATCGCCGCCAGCTCAGCCAACTTGCCACGCTCGCGCAGTGTGTCTTCCAGCTCGTAGCTAATGTCGAAATGGTCCTCGAGCGCGCTTTTATGCCGGCCGGTGACGAAGATGAATTCTTCGATGCCGGCGGCGCGCGCCTCTTCCAGCGCATATTGGATGACCGGCTTGTCAACAACGGTCAGCATTTCCTTGGGCATCGATTTGGTGGCCGGCAAGAATCGCGTACCGAGGCCGGCGACCGGAAATACCGCTTTCCTGACGATCTGAGGCATTCGCTTTCCTTTGTCGGGGGAGTCTCGCCCGATCAACCGCACGGGTTGGGCGACGGTGCGACGATAACGGCCCGTCGCCCACAATGTTCCAATCGGCCCATCTACTGCCACGGACCCGAGGCCGGGGGCAAGCGGCGCCGCTCACCTACCCATTTCACGAAAAAATCCGGCCACGACCCGCTCGACCCGTGCCTCGATCGCAGCCATCGTCGTCGTGTGCGTGTTGTGCAGCAGCGATTCCATCAGGAAATCACCGGCCGCGGTCCAGAACAGCAAGCTCGCGGTTTCCTGCGGATCGGCGACGTTCAGCGCGCCTTCGGCGGTCTTGGCGGCCAGCCATTGGCCAAGCGCGCCCTTGCCGCGCCCGGCACCCAGCCGGTCGAGTGCCGCGCCGATCTCGGGCGAGCGGGGCGATTCCGCCACCATCAACCGCACGATCGCGACC
>JBAVTK010000629.1:0-3379 GCA_049696095.1 Aliidongia sp.
AATGGCTTGGCTGACGGCATCGCGGCCGCGACCGACAGCAATGCCAGCAATAGGATGAGAGTCCGCGCCATCGGCTTTCCTGTGGCAAGCGCGATATCCGATGGCAACGACGCAATCGGATCTTCGCCGAAGCCGATGATCCTAGCATGGCGGCACCGATGGATCTCGCCCGCAATCGACCGGGCGATCGACCCGTGACACGCAAAGGCAGTGAGGTATTCAACACAAATTCGATGTAGAGCTGTCGATATTTTTATTATTTAAATTGTTGCGAGCATATTGGGGAGCAATCTTGCAGGTCGAGGTTGCCTTCCACGGATTGTTCCAAGGGGTTGAGCGATGCCGTCGATTGTCCTGGATTGGATGCCGTCAGCCGAAGGCCTCGGCGCTTCTGGCGACGGGGCGCCCGGAGTTGAATTGCGCCGGGTTTGTCTGAACAGATTTTGGCATTTTATGCGTGGGGTCGTTGCCAGGTGCTCTTGTCGTACGTCGGTGTCGAAAAGTCGCTCCTGTCAGGCTACGTAAGCGTCATGACGTTCCCAGTTGGAACAATTCGATCCGGTATTATGGAGCACCCGCCACCAGGGCCGGGTATTCCGACATGAACCCGGCCCGCGCCCATCGAGCGCATCGCCCCATCAGATCGGCACCCGATAGCGGCGCAACCAGACCGCGGCGGCGCATAACGCGGCACCGATGGCGAGGCCGATCCAGAGCGCCGGGCTGCTCAGGAATCTGGCCGAATCGAGCTGGGCCAGGCCGATGACATCCTCGGGCCGTGCCGCACGATGGAAGGCTTCGTCGATAACCCCGACGAACCGGTATTTCAGCACCTCGGCGAGCCGCGAGGTGTGGAACGCGATTGCCTCGATTACGCAGAAAGCGAGCGGCGGCAGCACGGCCCAGAGGAAGGTCGCGCGGCGCGCCCAACCCGAGACGAACAGCAGCCAGCCCCAGAGCGGGGCATACCAGAGCACGAAGGCGGCCAAGCTGTAGAGCAACACCACCGGCATCTGGAACAGCGGCAACTGCGTCCAAGGTCCAGCCGCGCTAAGGCCGTTCAGCAGCAATACGATTGTGCTGATCCCGAGCAGCAGCAATTGGGTGGACAGCACGATCCCGAACAGGACGAGCGGCATGACCAGGAGGGGAATCGCCGCCTTGGCGAGAACGGTAGTCAGATCCGAAACCGGCAGCGACTTCCAGAACAGGATACTGCGATCGCGCCGTTCGCCATGCAGCGCGCCCAGGCAATAGAACGCCGCGGCGATGAGCCCGGTCACGAGGATGATGATCGCGGCCACCTCAAGCATCTTGCCGAGGACGGCGACTTGCCCAACCTTGTCGACGGCCGCGAGGTGCTCGCTATAGGGCTGTTTGACCGCGCCGATCAGAACGCCGATCAGCACGACCGCGGCGGCGGCCAGGGGGGCGAGATAGATCGAGCGATTCTCCCAGATTTCCCGGCGCACCGACCAATAGAACGGCCGCGTCGCGCGCAGGCTGGTGGGCGGGATTGCTGGCTGGTCGCTCTCTGACCCCGGCAGAACACCCGATGGCGTCGTCATGCTGCGGCTCCTTGCCCCTGGATAGTCTGGTTGCCCATCATGGCGACGAACAAATCGGCGATGCTGGGCGTGCGCACCTCGCCGAAAGCGGCGAGCTGGCCGCGATCGGCCCGATCGAACAGCAGGATGCTGCGCCCGAAGACCTGACGCTCATGCAGCGGCCCCATCGCGCGGGCGGCCGCCACATGCTCCGGTAGCGTCATCACTTCGAGATAACGCCCCTCGAAATCCTCCATGCTGCAATCGAGCACGACCCGGCCGTGGTTGATGAACACCAGATCGGTCAGGATGTGCTGCACTTCCTCGACCTGGTGGGTCGTCACGACGATGGTGCGGTCGCGATCGAAATAGTCGTTCAGCAGAGAATCATAGAATTGCTTGCGATAGAGCAGATCAAGCCCAAGCGTCGGCTCGTCGAGCACCAGCAATTTGGCATCTATCGCCATGACCAGGGCGAGGTGCAGTTGTGTCACCATACCCTTCGACAATTCACGGATCTTGCTGCGGCGCTTGATCACGGTCTTGTCGAGAAAACCTTCCGCCTTGGCCCGATCGAAGCGCGGATGCACACCCGCGACATAATCCAGCGCCTGGGAAACGCGCATCCAGCGCGGCAGCACCGCGACATCGGCAATGAAGCAGACATCGCGCATGAGCTGGTTGCGCTCGGTCCAGGGATCGCGCCCGAGCACCTTGAGATCGCCCTGATACGGCGTCAGGCCCAGAATGGCGTTGAGCGCCGTGCTCTTGCCGGCGCCGTTCGGACCAATGAGGCCGAGAATGCGACCGGTCTCGACCCGCAGATCGATGCTGTCGAGTGCTACGGTCGTGCCGAAGGCCTTGCGCAGGCCGCGGGCTTCGATGCTGGCCATGGGCTTAATGCTCCTCATTTGCGGCCGATGGGGCGGTGCCGGTCGAAGCGGCGTCGAGCAACTCGCGTGCCGTCAGGCCGAGCCGCTGAATGGTCGCGTGGATCGCGGGCCATTGCTCTGTGAGAAATTTCTGGCGTTCGCCGCGCAACAGCAAATCGCGCGCGCCGACATTGATGAACATGCCGCGACCCCGCTTCGTCTCGACGAGTTGCTCGTCGACCAGTTGTTGGTAGCCCTTCAGGACCGTGATCGGATTGACCCGATACTCGGCCGCGACAGTGCGCACCGAAGGCAGCGGGTCGCCTTCGCTGAGCACGCCATCCAGGATCATCGCGACGACACGGTCGCGCAACTGACGATAGATTGGCTGGCTGTCATTCCACTCTCGATCCATCATGATTTCCAGACAGCGTTTAGGAGAAGACTGCCCACCAGGACGCGGATCGACCAGCCGGGCGCCGCGGAATCGTCGCGGCCCATCGTGATGTTCAATTCGAAACCATGAGAGGGGGCACCGCCCGCCGGCGGGGGGCTGGCGCTGAACAACAGGCCGCGACCGAGCCAAAGCACGATCAAGAAGCCGATCAGCATGATTTTTGGTGGCGTATTCATCATGTTCGCACTCCGAGGCAATGCCTGCGTTGGTACGAGAGTTTTGATATGGTGATGTAGCTAACCATAACACCAGATCAGATGCAAGCTGCTTTTTTAAGAAGGCCGGACGATCGATGGTTGTCATGATGGATCGCGGCCAGCACTGCCGGAATGGGCGGTCGCGGATACCGATAGGCGCTAAGTTAATGTAATTATTTCAAGAAGTCTGGAAAAAGGGCAATTTTGAACCGGTGGGGCGGGCCGCCGTGCCCGTCTCGCCGGAAACCCGCGAACGATGCCTGACGGCGTGCCGGTGCCGGTGACCCGGATGATCCGCGGCCCGAT
>JBAVTK010000630.1:0-2863 GCA_049696095.1 Aliidongia sp.
GGTTGGTATCGGTCCGCACCCGCTGAGTCAGCACGGGCGCTGCGCCGAGGCCGCGGCGAAGCGTGTCGAGCGCCCCGCCTTCAAGGCGGCTGCGTTCGCGCGCGAGCCGCCCTTCGAGCGCGCCGACGATCGCGGCGTCTGACGCGGTTTCGCCGCGGGTGATCGTCACCTTGGCGGCGAAGCCCTCGACCCGGGCCGCGGCCATTTCCGGTGCGATGCCGGTCAAGGTCGCGCGGATCTGCTCGGCGATGGTGCGCGCCTTGTCTTGTGCCTCGCTCTCGCCCAGTTCGGCAAAACAGACGAGAAAGCCATCATCGGCTGTGCGGTGGCAGAAATCGTTCTGGCTGAGATGGCTGCGCACAATACGCTCCGCCAACGTGAAGACGCCGTTCGATACCTCCGGCCAGCGGTCGCCCAGCTTATCGCGTACCGTTGCCAGGCCGATCAGTTGCACCTTGCCGGCGATGATCTTGGCGGGGCTGCCGTCGCGCCTCAACGCCGCGCTGATCGTTGCCTGAATCGGGCGCTCGGTGGCCGCGGTTGAGGTCGGGCGAAAGGTGATGACGCGAAATTGTCGGCCATCGGACTCGATGATGATGGTTGAGACGACCTCTCCGGCACTGACCGTACCGTTGCGGTGCAGCAATTCTGTCGGCAGGCGGCAGGTCTGTTCATGCTCTTCGCGTGCCGCCAGTTGCCGGACCAGCCATTTGCGGCGGGTCTTTTCGATGATTTCGGTGAAGGGTTTGCCGATCAGGTCGAAAACGCTCCAACCGAGTTGCTGGGTAAGGGCATTATTGACCATCGAAAAATTGCCGGCATCGTCAACCACGCCGAGAGGCTGATCGATCACACCGAACACCGATGCCAACAGGCGCTGGGTGGTCTCGCGCTCATGCTCTGCTCGGATGCGCGCCGTGACGTCCCGCCCGATCCGGATGAAGTGGCGTACCTGACCATCGCTTTCGATGATCGGTAATGTTGTGGTTTGCAGCCAGAGCACGGGACCCGCGCGTTTGCGGGCCTGGACATCATGCTGCATCGACTGGCGGCTGTCGGCGACGTCGCGAAGGTGATCTAGGATCTGTGGAAATATCTCCCGGTCATAAAGCATCGAGAGCGGGTGTCCGATCAGATCCTCGGCGCGATGGCCGGTGAGCAATGGCACGGTCGGGTTGACATATTGAATGATCGGCCCTGCTCCGTCCTCACCGACCTCGCCATTCGTGATCACCACGGTATCGGTGGTTCTGATGAGATAATGTTCCATGAGACGGCGGACCTCCGCGCCGCTCAGCGCAGCCCCGGTCATTGTCTCGCTGGAACCGGCGGTACTGACGGTTCCGCTCGACTTGGATGCGGGGGGGGAAGCTCGATCTGGCATGAACGCAACCCTATGCTCGACAAAAGCGAGAATAGACCGCGCGCTTTTGTCGAGTCGAGAGGATATGAATCGCGCTGATCGTGTGGCAGCGCCCGGACTGCCGCTCGCCAAGGCCGTTCAAGACCGGCATTTCGGCCGAGCACACCTTGCGGAAACCGCTTCACGCAGCCCACCACCCGGCGGATGTTCGCCCGCGCGCGGCGGGATAATGCTATATCAAACGCGAATGCCGCCCGGCATGGGTATGGCTCCGGGCGCGCTGGAAGCGCGGGGGGCAGGGGGAAGTCGTTGCGTGATGAAGATGCTGGTTTGGTATTGGGGACGCCGGGGTGGCGGGCCGCGTTATGCGCTTGAGTTGGTGCGTGCGCTGGCCGGGCGGGGCGACGTCGAACTGGCAGTTAGCCTGTCGAGCGGCAATGAAACGCGGGGCGAGCTTGCCGCACTCGAGTGTTCTCATCATATCGTCGAAACCTATGCCGATCTCCGCTCCTTCATCGGCGCGTCGCTGCGGTTGCCCTCGATTCGGCGCGACTTCGCCAAGTTCATTCGATCGGCCCGGCCCGATGTCGTGGTTTCGGTCATGCCGCATCCTTGGTCCTGGTATCTGGCGCCGGCCGTGGCCGAGGCCGGCAGCCGGCTCGTTTCGATCATCCACGACGCCTATATGCACCCGGGCGAGGTCAATCCGCTGTGGAGCTGGCGCATCGGGCGCGAACTCTCGGCCGCCGATAAAGTGGTTGCTCTCAGCCGCCATGTCGAGCGGCAATTGGTGACGGGTTATCGCTATCCGGCTGGCCGCATCGCCGTGATCCCGCTCGGTCCGTTCGCCTATCCGGGCGAGGCAGCGGCCGTCCGCCGGTTTCCCCGTGATCGGCCGTTCCGGTTCCTATTTTTCGGCCGAATCCTTGCCTATAAGGGGATTCACCTGCTGCTCGATGCCTATCGGGCGCTGACGGCGCAGCGTGGGGATGTCGAACTCTGCATCGCTGGCGGTGGTGATTTTGCGTCCTATCGCGCGCAGTTGGCGGATCTGCCACGCGTCACGCTGATCAATCGCTGGATCGAGGACCGCGAGATTTCCGGCCTGCTCGCCGCGGCGGACGCGCTGGTTGCCTCCTACACCGAAGCCAGTCAATCGGCCGCGGTGGCGACCGCCTATGGCGGCGGCATCCCGGTCGTGGTGACGCCGGTCGGCGGGCTGGCCGAGCAAGTCGTGCCGGGCGAGACCGGTCTGGTCGCAGATGCAACGTCTGGGGCGGCGTTCGCGCGGGCCATGGCGGCGATGCTCGATCCCGCCCTTTATGAGCGCTGCGCCGCGGGCGCCCGGCAAACTGCCTGTGACGGTGCCGGATGGCGTTTGACCGCCGAGCATCTGGTCGCGCATTGCCGGCCATCGGCGCCGGCCGCCGTCGCTTTGTGAAACGCTGGCTGCACCGGCAGCTCTGGCAGCGCCTGCCCCGGCGCTGGCGCCGCCGGGTT
>JBAVTK010000631.1:0-4055 GCA_049696095.1 Aliidongia sp.
GCTCGGCTGTGCGGCTACCTGTCCGGTTGGGGCAAGGAGCATCTCGTGCCGGAGCAGGTCGCGGCCCTTGATGCGTTGGTCAAAATCGGCGGAAGAGATGCGGGCGAGGCGGTCGTCGCCGGGATCCTTCAGCGCGTCTTCATCGGCCCGACGCTGGGATCGGCCGTCGCAGCCGCGGCGGCACTCGCTGCCATCGTGCCCGAGAAAACCCTCCTCGGCCTGTTGCGCCATGACGACCCGCATCTGCGGGTGAACGCCTGCCGCTGCGTTCGCGGCTCGGCCTCGGTGGTTGCGCTGCTGATCGACCTGCTTGACGATCTCCATCCGGCCGTCGCAACCGCGGCGGCCTGCGCGCTCGGCCGGATCGGCCGGATCGAAGCCCGGCTCCATTTGACGCGCTTGCTGGATGAAGACGCGACACCGGACATTATCTGCGCGCTTGCCATTATCGCGGATCGGGATGACCTCATCCAACTCGGCCGGCTGGCCCAGCGCACCCCGACCCTCGTCGGAAGTGTGCTCGACGCGCTCGACTCATCCGACCATCCCTATGCCGCGGTGATCGCCGCCACGCTGCAAGACGGGTAAGGTTTGTCAGCCGGTGGCGGATCGGCACGCCTCCTTGGCGCGATACATCGCCTGATCGGCGGCGGCCAGCGCCTCGGCGACAGTTTCCTTGCCGTTGAAGCAATAGGCGCCGAAAGCCGCTGAGAGACAGACCGGCTCGCCTTCCCAGACCAGCGGGCTCTGCTCGATCGCTGCGGCCAGCTTCGCCGCCTTTTCCTCGGCATTGAGTTGATCGGTCTTGACCAGCAGCAAGCCGAATTCGTCGCCGCCCAGCCGCGCCACGATATCGGCATGGCGGGTGTTTTCGAGCAGAATCTGTGCGACGCGCTGTAAGGCGGCATCGCCGGCATTGTGGCCGAACCGGTCGTTGATCGCCTTCATGCCGTTCAAATCGAGATAGACGACGCTCGAAACGCTGTCATAGCGCTTGGTAAGCGCCATGAGCCGCGACAGCTCGCGCATGAAGGCGCGGCGATTCGCCACCGGCATCAGCGCGTCCTCGTCGGCCAGCCGTTCCAGATGCACACTGCGCGCCTTGGCCTTGTCGAGTTCGGCCCGCAACCGCTGAATCTCGCCCAGCAGACCGGAAACCGCTTCACGTAACGGCAAAGAGAGTTCACCCTCTGCCAGCCCGGCATGGCGGGCGAATGCCTCGATCCCGTTCGCCAGGGTCCGGTCGCCGCGCCGCTGCACCCGCATCCTCACCCGCGCATTCGCTTTGTCTCCGGCGATCTTCAAAGCTTCTTCCATCCAGGTTCACCCCGGTCGTTCAGGACAACCGATCCCGATTTGGCCACGCTTGCCGAATCCGGGACGCCCTTTATAATGCCTACAGAATACTAACGCTCAAACAACAGGAATGCACCGCGGATGAGCGAACGAGGCGCGCAAGTCGGAATTATCATGGGAAGCCAGTCCGACTGGGCAACCATGACCCATGCGGCGGCGACGCTGGAGACGCTGGGCATCACGTTCGAAACGCGAATCGTTTCGGCGCATCGCACACCCGACCGAATGGCCGACTATGCCAAGACGGCGCGCGACCGCGGCCTCAAGGTGATCATCGCCGGGGCGGGCGGGGCCGCCCATCTGCCCGGCATGACCGCGGCCTTCACGCCGCTGCCGGTGCTGGGTGTGCCGATCGAAAGCCACGCGCTGAAAGGGATGGACAGTCTGCTGTCGATCGCCCAGATGCCGGGCGGCGTGCCGGTCGGCACGTTGGCGATCGGCAAGGCTGGCGCGATCAATGCAGGCTTGCTCGCGGGCGCCATTCTGGCCTTGAACGATGCCGCGATCGCCCAGGCGCTCGATCGCTGGCGTGCCAACCAGACCGAAGCGGTGGCAGCGACCCCAACCACCGAGCCGCAAACCTGAATGTTTGCCCCCGGCGCCATCATCGGCATTCTCGGCGGCGGCCAACTCGGCCGCATGACCGCGATCGCGGCCGCCCGCCTCGGCTACCGCACCCATATCTACACGACCGAGGCCGACAGCCCCGGTGCGCAAGTGACGCCGCTGGTCACGATCGCCGGCCTCGACGATGCGGCGGCGCTGGCCGGTTTCGCGGGCCAAGTCGATGTCGTCACCTACGAAACCGAAAACATTCCGCTGGGGGCACTCGACCATATCCTGCCGCATGCGCTGGTCCATCCGGGCCGCGAGGTGCTGCGCGTCGCTCAGGATCGGTTGGCCGAAAAGGACTATCTGCGCGGCATCACGGTCGAGACGGCACCCTATCGCGCGGTGCACGATGCCGCCGAACTCACGCGCGCCGTCGAGGAGCTTGGCGGCCGGGCCGTGCTGAAGACCGTGCGCATGGGCTATGACGGCAAGGGCCAGCTCATGATCGGCCCCGAGACCGATTGCGCCCGCGCTTGGGCCACACTCGGCGCCGATCTCGCCATCGCCGAGGGTTTTGTCGATTATCGTTGCGAAATCTCGGTCATCGTCATCCGCACCGAATCGGGTGCCATGGCGAATTATCCGCCGGTCGAAAACCGGCATGTCAACCACATCCTCGACACCACGATCGCGCCGGCCCGCCTCGCCCCGGAACTGGCGATGCAGGCCGAAGAGATCGCACGCCACATCGCCGAGACGCTGGGCGTCATCGGCGTGCTCGCGGTCGAGATGTTCGTCACGCGCGACGATCGGATTCTGGTCAACGAACTGGCGCCCCGGCCGCACAATTCCGGGCATTGGACGCTCGATGCCTGCCATACCAGCCAGTTCGAGCAGTTGGTCCGCGCGATCTGCGGCTTGCCGCTCGGCTCGACCGAGCATCATGCCGACGCGGTGATGAAGAACATCATCGGTCCCGATGTCGCCCGCTGGCACGAAATGGTCAGCGACCCGATGTCCCGGCTGCATCTCTACGGCAAAACCACAGCCCCGCCCGGCCGCAAGATGGGCCATGCGACGCGGCTGCTGCCGCGGCGGTAGGGGGTGGTTGGTTTCGCGTTGAGCGCCTCAGCGGATTGTGCCCCGCCCGACCAAAATATTGTGGCAACCGTAGCCTTTCGGGGGCCGGCTGGACAGCACCGCCCCCTAATGCCATATTCAGTCTATGGTTGACACTGATCCGACGAAGCTGGCCCTCGACGACTGGATTGCTGATCTTGCCATCAGCCGCGCACAGGCGGCTCGTGGCGAGATGGTGCCGATGGAGACGGTATTGCAAAGTCTCGACGAGAGCATCGCCGAACTGGCGGTCAAGCTCCAGCAGAGCAAGGCCGCCGCTGGCCGTTGATCCCGCTCAGCCCCAAGGCCGAACAGCATGTTCGCGGCCTACAGCGGCACTATCTCCAAAAAGAGCGATTCGAGGCCGGCGACCGCCTCCCCGCGGGCTCACCCCCGGATCAGCGCCATCAACTCGTCCTCGCCCATCCGCGCCGCCGCTTCGGTGCCGTCGAGGAAATCGGCCGCCAGATCGCGTTTGGTCGCATGCAGCGCCAGGATCTTTTCCTCGATGCTGCCCTTGGTGACCAGGCGATAGACCGTCACCGGCCTTGTCTGGCCGATGCGGTGGGCGCGGTCGGTCGCCTGGTCTTCGACCGCCGGGTTCCACCACGGGTCCAGATGAACGACGTAATCGGCCCCGGTCAAATTGAGCCCGGTGCCGCCGGCCCTGAGGCTGAGCAGGAACAGCTCGCCTTCGCCGGCCTGGAACGCCGCGACAAGGCGCGCGCGCTCGGCTGCCGGGGTCGAGCCGTCGAGGCGCAGCGCCTTGATCCCGGCCTGATCGAGCGCCGCTTCAACCCGATCGAGATGGCCGGTGAACTGGCTGAACACCAAGGCGCGGTGGCGATTGGCGCGCAGTTCGCGGATTAGTTCCATCAGCGTCTGGAGCTTGGCGCTCTCGATGGTCGAGCGTTCGTCGACCAGGCCCGGATGGCAGGCCGCGCGCCGGAGCCGCATGATCTCGGCCAGAATATGGATGCGCTTTTGGCCGCCATCGCCGCCGATCGCGGCCAGCGATTCCAGTGCCT
>JBAVTK010000632.1:0-4673 GCA_049696095.1 Aliidongia sp.
GCGTAATGCCCTGGGTCTCGACGAATCGATCAATCGTGCCAAGCGCGATCGGTTCCGCGGCGACGCGGCGCCAGCGTTCCTCGGTTTGGCCCAAATGCGCCAGCCCGAAGCCGAAGCTGCCGCGCCGCTTGATCGGCAAGGTCAAGGTGCCGATCGCGCAGCTCTCGCCCAGCCCCATTGGTACGACCGTAACGTTGTCGATGCGGTTCAGACATAATGACAGCCGCAATATCGACCTTGCATAACTGCCCGGTTCGAAGGACCAGACCCGACCCGCGGGTGCCAATTTTGCGAATAATTTGGCGAACTGACCGGCATGAGCGCCGACATCGAAAATCACCGCATCCGGCGCCAGCAGGGGACGCAGGATCGGGATCAACTCCGTATGGTGCTGCCGTACAACAGCCTTATAGAGATGGGCCAGCCAGCTCGGCGACAAGCGCCAGCGATAGGGTTCGAGCCGCATCGGATAGATTCATCTTCAAGCCAAGGGTCGCGGGACCATGGCCGGATGACGGCGCGATGTCAAACACCTCCAAGCTGACCGTACTCGTGAGCCGCGCCGGCTCTGCCCAGGCGACACTTACTCTTACACTTCGCCATACGTCGCGTCAGGCATGAAGCCGCCCTCAAAGGCAACGTCGCCCCCGATCGATTGTCCTTCGTCCATGCGATCCGGGTAATCCGGCGAAAATGCCGGGCCGCCGACGGCATTCTCCTCAGGATCGACAAACGCCTCCACCCAAACCCCTTCACCGCAACAAGCGAGGTGTCAAATGCAAGATGAACAGCTTCCCTATCCGCCGCAAATCCGATACCTCCGGCGCTCCTATCGATGTCCCAAACGCCATCAGAATCGTTACATGAACGATATTGCCATTAACCCGCATGCCGGAGAATGCGTCGGGATGCACCATGGGCAGCGTGGTTTCGGTCGGCCGATTGGCGATATGGCCGTTCTGGGCCTGATCGCGGGCTGGGCGACGCCGGCACTGCTGTCGAAATCGATGTTGTGAAACCACAAGCGGACGCACCATGATGACCTATCTGCGCCATATTCAGGCCTGTAACCGCTTCGAACCGGATGATTTTCTGCCGTTGCTGCTGGGCGAACGCCGGGTCGGTTTCATCCGGCACGACCGGGCGGCGCTGCTGGCCGGCTTTCCCTCGGCGTTCGACGTCGAAAGCCGGGCGATTCGCTTCGCGGCCGGGCTCGATACGCCGCCCAGCCGGACCGATGCGTTGGCCGGCGTGGCGCGTGCGCTGGTCCAGTCCGGCGAGATCGAATCGATCCGGGGCGAGCCTTTCGCGATCACCGCCGGCTGGCGCGGCCCCGCGCTATTCGAACTCGATCGCGGCGCCGTGGCGTTCTTCGGCACGCGGTCCTACGGCGTGCATCTCAACGGCTATCTGTCCGGCGGCGATACGCCGACCCTGTGGATCGGCACGCGTGCGCTCGACAAGAAAGTGGCGCCGGGCAAGCTGGACAATCTGGTCGCGGGCGGCATCAGTGCCGGCTACGACGCTTGCGACACGCTGATCAAGGAGGCCGAGGAAGAGGCCGATATGGCGCCCGCTTTGGCCCGTCAGGCCCGGCCAGTCGGCGCAGCACTCTATCGCATGGCGGTGCCCGAGGGGCTGCGCGACGATGTGCTGTTCATCTATGATTTGGCGGTGCCCGAAGATTTCGTCCCGCACAACAATGACGGCGAAATCCAGGGCTTCGCGCGCATGTCGCTGAGCGACTGCCTGCGCCGAGTGCGCGAAGGCGACGATTTCAAGTTCAACGTCAATCTCGTGCTGATCGATTTCGCGCTGCGCCACGGCGTGATTGCGCCCGATGGCGAGGAATATCTCGCGCTGCTTTCCGGGCTACGCGGCGGGCTGATCCGGGAAACCGGCGGCGGCGCGCACGGCGGCGGCTGACGCACCGTCCGCCCGCATCGCGGCCAGCGTCCGTGCCCGATCGCGCTTGGCGAAACGCCGGCCTTCCGCATCGAGCAGTAGCCGATGGTGACGCCAGACCGGCACCGGCAGATCGAGCAGCGCCTGAAGCAAGCGGTGAATATGAGTCGCGGCGAACAGATCATCGCCCCGCGTCACCAGCTCGACCTGCTGCACGGCGTCATCCCAGGTGACGGCCAGATGATAGCTCGCCGGAATATCCTTGCGCGCGATTAGCACGTCGCCGCAGTCCAGCGGTGCCGCTGCGATCATGCCGCGATCCAGATCGCGCCAGACCAGTGGCCCGGTCCGCGCCAGCGCCACCGCGACATCGAGGCGCCAGCCATGGGCCGCGCCGGCCGCGATTCGCTGTGCCCGTTCATCAGGTGCCAGCATACGACAGGTGCCGGGATAGATTGGCTCTCCCGCATGCGGCGCCGCCATCGCCGCCGCCAGCTGGGCGCGGGTGCAGAAACAGGGGTAGGCCAGGCCGTCGGCGATCAGCCGGTCGAGCGCCTGGCGATATTCCGCGAAATGGGCCGATTGCCGCCGAACCGGCTCGGGCCAGGACAGGCCGAGCCACGCCAGATCGGCCTCGATCGCCGCGGCAAATTCCGGCCGGCAGCGGGTGATGTCGATATCTTCGAGCCGCAGCAGCATCGCCCCGCCCGACCCGGCCATCGCGCGGGCGAAGAGCGCGCTGTGCGCGTGGCCCAGATGGAGCAAGCCGGTCGGGCTCGGGGCGAAACGCGTCACCGGCATGACCGGCCGCCTTTCCTCAGAGCAGCGACTTCGCCATCATCGCATGGATACCCTTGTTGCCATCGACCAGTTGCGTCACCCGCAGATCGCAGGCGAGGCTGCACAGCATATAGGCGTCCTCGGCACCGAGGCCGGTGCGCGCGCAGACCAGCGCGATCATCTCGCGCAGCGCAATCTTCGCGGCATCGTCGAGATCCGGATCGAAGCCCAAAGTGATCCAATGGGTCGGCGTTTCGGCGTGGGGCAGGCGGTAAGCCAGATCCCTGCGCAGGATCAGGCGGAAGGTGCCGGTCAGCGCGGTTTCGAGCGCGGTCAGGCAGACCTCGCCATCGCCCTGGATGCCGTGACCGTCGCCGACCGAGAACAGCCCACCGGGCGCGAAGACCGGCAGATAGAGCGTCGTACCGGCGGTCAGTTCTTTCAGATCCATGTTGCCGCCATATTCGCGCGGCTCGATCGAGCTTTGCAGGCCATAGACCGGCGGCGGGGCCGTGCCCATCACGCCGAAGAACGGGGCGAGTTTCAGTTCGGTGCCCCAGGGCAGGGTCGCGACGCCGCGTTGCCGGTCGATCGCCGTGTGCCAGAGCCGGCGGGTCGGGAAATCCTCGGGCAGCGTGCCGCGCAAGGGCGCGATCGCGGTGTAGCCCCAATTCTGCGCGAGCGAGATCGCCTCAATGCGGATTTCCAGCACATCGCCCGGCTCGGCCCCGGCGACCGCGACCGGGCCGGTCAGGATATGGCCACGGGCGCGCGGCTCGACCTTGGCCAGCACCTCGCGATGCGCAGCCAGCACCTCGAATCCGGGCGGCGGCAGGACTTCTTCCGGGCCGGAAACCGTGTCCATCGTGACGGTATCGCCCGATTCGACGGTCAAAGCCGGTGCGAGTGCGGCATCAAAGAAGCCCCAGTGACAGGTGCCGGCCCCGGCCGGCAGCGCGTGATGCCGGCTCATGCCGCCAGCGCCCGTTCGACGGCGGCGCCGATTTCGAGCAGCCTCCGGTCGCCGCCACTCGGCCCGACCAGCATCAGCCCGACCGGCAACTCGCCCGGCCCGGTACAGGGCACGCTCAAGGCGCAACGATCGAGCAGGTTGAAGAGGGCGGTATTCCGCAAGACCCGCTGATTCATCCGATGATAATCCTCGTCCTTGATGAGATCGTCGAAGCGCGGCGGCACGATTGCGACCGTTGGGCAGAGCACCGCGTCGAAGCCGGCGGTCGTCCGCTGGAAGCTGGCGATGGCGGCGGCACGGGCATTGAGCGCGGCGATATAGTCGGCCGCCGTGATATGCGCGGCCTTGAGCAAGCGCGACAGCACCCGCGGATCATAGAAATCGCGCCGCCGTTCGATCAACGGCGCGTGCCAGGCATAGGCCTCGGGCTGTGCGATGCCGCCATGGCGCATCACCTGATCGAGCAGCGCTAATTCGGGAAAGCCGATATCCGTCACGAGGGCGCCGGCCGCGGACAGGCGCGTCAGCGCGCGGCCAAAGGCGCGGGCGACGGTCTCGTCCAGATCATCAGTTACCCCTTGGCGCGGCACGGCCAGGCGCAGCCCGCGCAACGGCAATTCGGCCAGCGGTACCGGTTCTTCGCCGGCCAGCACGGCATCGATCAGCGCGCAGCAGGCGACGCTCGGGGCCAGCGGCCCGATCGAATCGAGCGAGGTCGAGAGCGGCACGGCGCCACCGCATGGCACCCGGCGTTGCGTCGGCTTGAAGCCCACGACATTGTTGAAAGCCGCCGGAATCCGCACAGACCCACCGGTATCGGTGCCGATCGCCGCTGCCGAAAAGCCGTAGGGCACCGCAACGCCGGCACCCGAGGACGAGCCGCCCGGCACGCGCGCGCGATCGTACGGGTTGGCCGGTGTGCCGAGATGCGGGTTGAGTCCGAGGCCGGAATAGGCGAATTCGACCATATTGGTCTTGCCGAGAATCACCGCCCCGGCGGCGCGCAGCCGGCGCA
>JBAVTK010000633.1:0-29182 GCA_049696095.1 Aliidongia sp.
ATCCTCGGTGATCGGCATCTCGGCCGGCGTGCCATAGGTGGCGCAGGTCGAGGAAAACACCATGCGCCGGATCTTCGCTGCGCGCATCGCATCGAGCAAGACAAGCGATTTGGCGACGTTGTTTTCGAAATACATTTCCGGCTTGGTCATCGACTCGCCGACATAGGCGAAGGCGGCGAAATGCATGACCGCTTCGATCCGGTAGCGCTCGAATGTCTCGAGCAGCAAAGCGCGATCGCCAATATCGCCCTCGACGAACGGCCCCCATTGGATCGCCCAATGATTGCCATAAACCAGATTATCATAGGTCACCGGCCGATAGCCGGCACGGGCGAGGGCTTTGGCGGCATGGCTGCCGATATAACCGGCGCCACCGGTGACCAGGATATTCTTCATGGGGCAACCTGCTCCGCTTGAATGCCGGTTCGAGTGCCGGCCGGTTCCACAACGCGGTGGGCCGCCGGTTTCTTCCCGATTGCGTGGCGACGGCAGAGAGATTTTTTCTTCTCCCCTCGCCATGACCCGAAATCTCGCGCATTTCCAGCGAAATTCCGGACAAATCGGGCCTCGGGAAGCCGACCGACAGTCTCCCGCATAAGCCTATGATCAAAACGCATGACACTAAACTTCGCAGCGCTTCGGAATTTCCCGGCCCTTCAGGGCGTTGTCGCAACGGTAGTTTCACGCCAGCCCGATCGGCGATGGACCGGGCGCGGGCGGTAAGCATGGGACATACGCCACATTTTCGCTGGTAGCCGCAGCGTGGTTGCGGCAGTGCTGCATTGTTGAGATTGGGCCGGAATCGGCAGCAATTCGCCCTAAAGAGAGGATTTCTGATGCGCATAGCGGTTATCGGGACGGGGTATGTGGGCCTCGTGTCGGGTGCGTGCTTCTCCGAATTCGGCACCTCGGTGGCCTGCGTCGACAAGGCGGTCGACAAGATCGAGCGGCTCAATCGCGGCGAAATGCCGATCTTCGAACCGGGCCTGGATCAGTTGGTCGCCAATAATGTGCGGGCCGGACGCCTGACCTTCTCGACCGAATTGCAGGCAGCGGTCGATGGCGCCCAGGCAGTGTTCATCGCGGTCGGCACACCCTCCCGGCGCGGCGACGGCCATGCCGATCTGTCCTATGTCTTTGCCGCGGCCGAGGAAATCGCCCAAGCGATAACCGGCTATACCGTAATTGTCACCAAATCGACCGTGCCGGTCGGCACCGGCCGGAAGGTGGCGGAAGTTATCGCGCGGACCCGCCCCGACCTCCAACTCGGTCGCGATTTCGATGTCGTGTCCAATCCGGAATTCCTGCGCGAAGGTTCGGCGATCGGCGATTTCATGCGCCCCGACCGTGTCGTGATCGGCACCGGCCCGCAGGCCGAGCGCGCGCGAGAAATTCTGCGCGAACTCTATCGGCCGCTCTACCTTTCGGAAACGCCGGTGCTGTTCACCGGCATCGAGACGGCCGAATTGATCAAATACGCCGCCAATAGTTTCCTCGCGACCAAGATCACCTTCATCAACGAAGTCGCCGATCTGTGCGAGGCGGTTGGTGCCGATGTCCAGGACGTCGCCAAGGGCATCGGGCTGGACGGCCGCATCGGCAAGAAATTCCTGCATGCTGGACCGGGTTATGGCGGCTCGTGCTTCCCCAAGGATTGCCTGGCGCTGGTCAAGACCGCGCAGGATGCCGGCGCCCCGATCTCGATCGTCGAGACCGTGGTCAAGGTCAATGACGCGCGCAAGATCGAGATGGCCGAGCGTATCGCGGCGGCGTGCGGCGGTTCGGTCGCAGGCAAAAGGGTCGGCGTCCTCGGCCTGACCTTCAAGCCCAACACCGACGATATGCGCGACAGCGCCAGTCTGGACATCATCCCTGCCTTGCAGCGCAAGGGCGCCACGGTCCGCGCCTTCGATCCGGAAGGCCAGCATGAAGCCGAAAAGCTGCTGCGCGAGGTAACTTATGCTGGCGATGCCTATGACGCGATCGCCGGGGCCGATGTGATGGTGATCCTGACCGAGTGGAACGAATTCCGCTCGCTGGATTGGGTGCGGGTGAAACAGCAGATGCAGGGCCGCATCGTGGTCGATCTGCGCAATATTTATCAGCCGGAGCATATTGCGGCCGAGGGGTTCGCCTATCACTCGATCGGACGTCCGGCGGCTCATCCGTCCGAACCGTCCGACGCCTGAGTCCGAGAAAGGGCATCCGATATGAGCATGACCAAGAAGCGCGTCCTGGTGACCGGCGGCGCCGGTTTCCTCGGGTCGCATCTCTGCGAGCGCCTGATCGCCGACGGCCACGACGTGCTGTGCGTCGATAATTATTTCACCGGCCGCAAGGACAATATCGCCCATCTGCTCAGCAACCCGAATTTCGAGGCGCTGCGTCACGATATTTGTTTCCCGCTCTATGTCGAAGTCGATGAGATCTATAATCTCGCCTGCCCGGCCTCGCCGATTCACTACCAATTCGACCCGGTGCAGACGACCAAGACCAGCGTGATCGGTGCGATCAACATGCTGGGCCTGGCCAAGCGGGTGAAGGCCAAGGTGTTTCAGGCTTCGACCAGCGAGGTCTATGGCGACCCGACGGTGCATCCGCAGACCGAAGATTACCGCGGCAACGTCAATCCGGTCGGCCCGCGCGCCTGCTACGATGAAGGCAAACGCTGCGCCGAAACCTTGTTTTTCGATTATCATCGCCAGCACAAGACCCGCATCAAGGTCGTGCGGATCTTCAACACCTATGGCCCGCGCATGCATCCGCGCGACGGTCGCGTCGTCTCGAACTTCATCGTCCAGGCCTTGCGCGGCGAAGACATCACGGTCTATGGCGACGGCTCGCAGACCCGCGCCTTCTGCTATGTCGATGATTTGATCGAAGGCTGGGTCCGGCTGATGAATACCGGCGACGAGGTCACCGGCCCAATCAATATCGGCAATCCGATGGAAATCCCGGTACGCGAGTTGGCCGAGCGGGTGATCCGGCAAATCGGCTCCCGCTCGAAACTCGTCTTCCGCCCACTGCCGATCGACGACCCGCTGCAACGCTGCCCGGATATCACGCTCGCCAAGCAAGTGCTGGGCTGGGAACCGAAGGTGGCGCTGGAGGTTGGGCTGGAACGGACGATTACATATTTCGACAAGCTCTTGACCGAGCGCGGTGAGCATTGAGGCTGCGGGCTTCTCATACCTCGTCAATCAAGCGCCGGGCGAAACTCTCGGTCTCGGCATCCATCACAACCGCCATGGCGCTCCCCAGCTTTCATAGACGATGGAGTTCGTATGGTTTGACAACGGTGACGCAGATGCTCAAGCACGAACCGTGCAAAATCCTATTGCTGAATTAAAGCATAAGGCAAAGGATTTCGGATAGATGTCGGCGGCACACCTTGAGCAACCGCGTCACGCCCAATAGCCGAAATAGCACAAGACCAAGCCGATCACGCTGTTCATCGCGCCGATGGCAAGAATGGCGCCCTGATGGGCCGCGAACCACCGTGCCAGCGACAGAATCGGCTGTGGCTGTAGAAGAATGACCGCGCCCTTGAGCACACCGACCCACGCTGCCACCGTGATGATGAGGCGCCAGTCCAGAACCCAGAGATTATGGGTCAGCACCAGGGCCATACTGCCAAGTACCGCCAGGAAGCCGGTCAGATAGAGCGTCGCCGGGCTGGCCTGGAATGAGTGCAGCACGTCGCGAAACGCTCGCGGCCGAAAGAGGATGGCGAGGCCGACCAGGGTTAGAACCGGGCCGCCCAGCCGGGCGAGGAAGAGCGAGTTCTGCATGGTCGGACTCCTGTGCAATCGGCGAGGCTCACAGGAATCTGGGCAGCGATCCAGGAACGGCAAGGCACATGAATGCCTCACCGTTCCCGTCGCCCCGGGTTCTATAGGGAATTCAGGAACGCGAAGAGTTCCTGTTGTTCCTGAGCGGTGAGGCGGAAGAAGCCGTTCGACGCGCTGACCCCTTCGTTCAGATGGCGCTCGATCGCCGATTCCAGCGTCTGCGAGGCGAGATCGTGCATATAGCGCGGGCGCTCGCGCAAGGCCCAGAGCGGCGCGGTGCGGATCTTGTTGACCGTGTCGACCGGACCGGCCTGGAAAATGCCGTCGCCGGTCCCGAGGTCATGCATCAGAAAATCGCTGAACGGGTGGATGGTCTTGTTGCCCAACGCGTCGGGCACCGCAAACATCCCGCCATTGATCACGGTGCCGGCCGGGGCCGTGGTGATCGATTCGACATGGCAGACCGCACAGCCGATATTCTCGAACACGGTTTGTCCGGCCTGCGCCTCCGCCGTGGCCGCCAGGGCCGCGTCGCGCGGGGGCACTTGGGTGCCGCGGACGAACTGGGCGAAATGGTCGATATCGGCCAATCCCAAGGCATCCGGCACATCCTCCGGATCAGCGGTGATCTTGCCGACGGTCGTCAGATCGTGCGGGCGCAGGCGGTTGGTGACACCCATTTCATTCAGATAGGCATCGCCGATGAAGGAGAGCAGGCTGCTATGCTGGTCCTTCCAGCCGAAGCGACCGACGCGGTTCTGCCCCGGCGCTTCCAGCACCGGCACCTCGATCGCCTCGCCGTGAACAAGGCCGCCCGTGCTGCTCGATTGCTGCGCGGCGATGGCCATCAACGTTGTGTCGTCGATCGCTTCGACGAAGCCGTCGCCCAGCGTGTTGAGCGCACCGCGCAGCGTCCGGATATTCTCTGTGACCGGGACATGCTCCTGCGCCTCGGGGACGGTGGCGCGATCATTGATCGGCGATCGCCCGCTGATCGAATCGGCGCCATCATTGATGAGCACCGTCGGATTGACGAAATTGCCATGGACATCGAGATGACCGACCCGCACCTCGGTGAACTGGCTCGAGCCACCGCTGACCGGATTCTGATGGCATTCGGCACAGGCACGGCCGTTGAAGACCGGTCCGAGCCCCGTCGAGGCATCGTGATCGGTCTCATAGAATTTCTGATCGAGCGCAAAATTGTCGCCGGGCGGTTCGACCAACCCGTTGCTGACGCTTTGCGAGCCGGGAGTCGCAACGACCGTCGGTGTGGCAAATCCGGCCGGCGCTTCCGTCGCGGGCGTCTGCGCTACGGCAGAAAAAGCAAGGCCGGCCGAACCTGACAGCAACAAGACGCTCAATAGCCATCCGTTTCTCATAATTTTATCTCCGAAAATTGCCAGAATCAGGCGGTATCACAACTGGACTCAGGGGCGATGACCGTTATTCCGACAAAAAAGCCCTTCGGACACGATCGCCGGTTGGACCATCGCACGCGGCGCGGATTGCGCCCGGCGACCCTCTTGGCCGTCATCCGGTGGGTTGACAGGCCGGGGGGGAATCTTGCCATCCTTGGACGGCAACATGGTGAGAGTGGTGAATGGCATCGAAATGGACCGGCTTCGGCGTGGCAATGTTTCTCGCATTGGTCTTTGCCGTCGGCCCGACCGCCGCGGAAACGGTGCTGCGCCGGGGCAATGCCGCCGAGTCCGGCACGCTCGATCCGCAACGCTGGCAAACCGTGGCGGAAAACAATGTTGTCCGCGATCTCTATGAAGGGCTGACCGTGCCGCGGCCCGGCGGGGTGATTTCGCCTGGTCAAGCGGAAAGCTGGACCGTTTCGCCCGATGGCAAAATCTGGACCTTCATGCTTCGGCCGGATCTGCATTGGTCGAACGGCGACCCGCTGACCGCCGAGGATTTCGTCTACAGCCTGCGCCGGCAGGTTGACCCGGCGGTTGCCGCCGACAACGCCTTCCTGCTGGATTCCGTGGTCAATGCCACGGCGATCAATACCGGCCAGGAGACGGACCTGACCAAACTGGGTGTCGAGGCGATCGATCCGCAGACGCTGCGCATCACGCTCAGGGAAGCCAATCTGGCGTTTGCCGCCATTCTCGTGAATATCCGACCGGCCCATCGCGCCTCGATCGAGAGCTTCGGGCGAGATGCGTTCAAGCCGGGACATCTCGTTTCGAACGGCGCCTATCAGTTGGTCGATTGGCAACAACAATCGCGCCTGACCGTGACGCGCAATCCCCATTACTGGAATGCCGCCAACGTCCCGATCGATCGCGTCGAATTCTATCCGATCGAGGATCCGAACGAAGAATTGAAGCGCTATCGGGCCGGCGATCTCGATATCACTTATTACGTGCCGAACGATCAAATCCCGTTCATCACCGCCACGCTCGGTGCCGAATATCACGTTGCCTCATGGTACGGTGTCTATTATCTGGGCTTCAATCTCACGCAGCCGCCTTTCAAGGATAATTTGAAGTTGCGTGAGGCGCTGACCCTGGCGATCGATCGCGACCGGCTGGTCGACAAGGTCGCGATTGGTGGCAACACCGCAGCCGAGGGTTGGATTCCGCCGGGGATCGATGGTTATCCGTACCAATATGGCGCGTGGCACGGTCTCAGCACGACGGAACGGGAGGCCAAAGCGCGCGCGGCCTATCAGGCGGCCGGCTATGGCCCGGACCATCCGCTTCAGGTCGAGCTAAGCTACAATACCAGCGAAAATAACAAGAAAATCATGGTCGCCATCGCCGGCATGTGGAAGCAGGTGTTGGGCGTTCAAACCCGTCTGAGCAATCAGGAATTCAAGACCTTCCTTGATGTCCGGCGACAAAAGAAGACAACCCAGGTCTTTCGGGCCGGCTATATCGGCTTTTACCAGGATCCGGGGCCATTGCTCGATGTGTTGCGCTCGGGCAACCCGCGCAATGATCTGGGCTATGACAGCGCCGAGTTCGAGGCGCTCTATAGGGCAGGGGCGGAGGCGCTGGATCCGGCCGCGCGGCTAGACGGCCTCGCCAAGGCCGAGGCGCGGATGCTGGCCGATCTGCCGGTCGCGCCGATCTATCACACGGCGATCCAACATCTGATCAAGCCTTACGTCAAAGGCTGGCAGTCGAGTCCCTTGGATGATTTCCGCAGTCAGGATCTGGAGATCGGCCCGCATTGACCAGCGGGCCGGATCAATCGTCGAGTTCGCTGTCCCAATAGAGATAATCGAGCCAAGTGTGGTGATAGTCGCGATACCGCAGATCGGGAATCCGCCGATTTAGCTCGATCTTGGTCGGGCGGATCGGCTCCTGCAACAGTGGCATCGCCGCTTCATGGGGGGTGCGGCTGCCCTTGACGTGATTGCATTGACCGCAGGCCGCGACGACATTCTCCCAAGTCGTGCGTCCACCGCGCGAACGCGGGATCACGTGATCGAAGGTCAGCAATTCGGCCGGATATTCGAGCGCGCAATATTGGCAGGTGAACAGGTCACGCAGATAAATATTATATCGCGTGAAGGCCGGAAAGCCGTCGAGCTTTTTGTACCGTTTCAGCGCGACCACACTCGGCACCGGCAGCGACCGACTGGGCGAGCGCGCGAAGACATCGTAATTCGCGACCAGCGCCACCCGTTCAAGCATCAACGCCGTCAACGCATCGCGCCAGGACCAAAGCGAGAGCGGATGATAGGAGAGCGGCCGGTAATCTGCATTCAGCACCAGCGTCTGAAGATTGATCATCGCCAGCCCCAGGCAACGAAAAAGCCAGACTCGCATCTGGCTTTGGGAAGGCACAGGAAGGGATCGAGAGATGGCCGGCTCAGTTGCCCGGCGAGTCTACTGGTGGGCAAATGGGCCATGCGCAGCGACAAGCCAACCATGCCCCGCCGATGGTCGGCGCGGTCCCGATAGGTGGTAAGCATGTCAGGCGACCGGCACAGCACAAAACCGCTCCGTCGTAATCACTACATTGCGGCGCACGCTAGCACAGCTTTGTGACACTTTGGTATCAAACCGTGTAGCATCGCCCGGAAAAAGCGCCGCAGGCACCAAGTTTTGTTGGTTGGCGGTATCGGAACGGCTATCAGTGCCCTGAAGGCCTGCGGGGATCGGTAGATGCTTGATGTTCTGCGTATTCCAGGACGATTGCGCGAATCTGGTTTCGGCCGGCTTCCTTTGCCGCGTAAAGCTGAGTATCCGCCCGCGCAACAAGGCTTTCCGGCGTTCCGCCCGTGACGCACTTTGCCGTGGCGAGGCCGAGACTGACCGTGACATGCGGTGCGGCTGACGATCGGTCATGTTCGATCGCTTGCGCGCTGATCGCCACGCGCACGGCTTCTGCGACCTTCATCGCGTTGGTCAAATTGGTGTCCGGCAAGATGAGGGCGAATTCTTCGCCGCCATAGCGTGCCACCAGATCCGAGGTGCGCTTTACCACCCCCTGCATCACGCCAGCGATCCGGCGGAGACAATCGTCGCCCGCCAAGTGCCCATAGCGGTCATTGTACAGCTTGAAGTGATCGACATCGAGCAAGACGACCGACAGCATGCCGCCGGCGCGGATTTGCCGGGCATATTCCAGTGACAGAACTTCATCGAACCGGCGCCGGTTTGCCAAGCCGGTCAAACCATCCGTCACGGCCCGGTGGTAGAGATCGTCACGCGCGCGTTTCAATTCCAACTGATTGCGCACGCGGATACGGACGACCTGCGGGCTCAGCGGTTTGGAGATATAATCGGCGGCGCCGAGTTCCAGGCCATGCACCTCGGCTTGCGAGTCATTTCGGCCGGTGATGAAGATCACCGGGATATCGGCCGTGGCCGGCGTTTGCTTGAGTGTCGTCAGGACGGCATAGCCATCCATTTCCGGCATGATCACGTCGAGCAAGATCAGATCGGGCCGGTTGGCCAGAGCGAGTTCGAGCGCCTGGGCACCGCTGGTGGCGAAAATCACCTCGCACTCGGTATCAAGGATCGATGCCAGAATTTCGATGTTCGAAACATCGTCATCAACGACCAGGACGATGGCAGAACCGGCGGCCGTGCTCATATCGATTCCTCGCCCCGCAAGGTGTCCACGATCTCCTGCATCAATCGGTGCGCTTGGCTAAAATCGAGGCGGTCGAGGGCGGTGACCATGGCGTCGATTCGGGCACTGGTGATTGGCCGACGCGCGATCTGTTCGAATGCCGGAAACAGTTTGCGCGCCATCAGGCTGCGTCGCCTCAGATGATGGTCCAAGTCATCGACGATCCGGTCGCTGTCGCCCCCGACGATATCGAGCGGCGGCGGCGGTGCAGCGGTCCGTGCTCGGGCCGAAAACTCCTGCGCCGCGGCGACGGCCCGAGTCAGTTGCGTCGTCAGATTCACGATCAAAGGGGCGAGCCGATCCGTCCGTCCGGCTCGGCACGCCCTCTCGATGCGCTCGGCCGTGGTCGCCAGCGTATCGTCGACCAATGTCCCGGCTGAGGATTTGAGGCTATGGGCGAAACGTTCGACCTCATGCCATTCGCCGTTTGCGATCAGTGTGACCAAGGGAGTCGTGCCGTCGGCGTAGGTTTCGGCAAATTTGTCGATGATCCGGCGCAGCAGCCCCGCATTGCCCTCCAATCTCGTCAGAGCGGCATCAAGATCGAATGGCGGCAAGGCACCGAGCGGCCGGACGGCGGACGGCGCGGCCATCGGCTGAACCGCATGGGCGCGCGGTGCGATCAACTCGGTCAAGGTCTCACTGAATGCCCGCGGATCGATCGGCTTTGCGACATGGGCATCCATTCCGGCACGCAGGTACAAGAGGTGCTCGCCCTCCGAAGCGTCGGCGGTCATCGCGATGATCGGCAGCATGGCGGACGGAATTTTTTCTCGAATCCGCCGCGTGGCTTCCAGCCCGTCCATTTTCGGCATCTGCACATCCATCAGCACGCCGTCATAGGCATCGGGATTGGCGAGTGCTGCAGCAACAGCTTGCGCGCCATTATCGCATATTTCGCAGCTCGCGCCCATCATCTGAAGAAATTCCCGCGCCACCATCTGATTGACCGGATTGTCCTCGGCGATCAGGAAATGAGCGCCCGCCAGGCCCGAGACTGTGAGGAATGCCTGCGAGGTCGTATTGGGCATCATAGCTTCGCCATTAAGGAGTTTGCCGATGGTGTCGAGCAATGTCCAGGGCATGATGGGCTTTACCACCATCGCGGTGATCGCGCCGCGCTCCGCATCGGCGATGATCTCCTCACGGCCGTGGGCCGTCACCATCAGAACCACCGGGACTCGCGCGAACCGCCCATCGGCCGCGATCCGTCGGATCGTCTCGAGCCCGTTCATGTCGGGCATCTGCCGATCGATCAGCATCAGATCGAAGCGTTCGCCCGCTGTCGCCGCAGAGTCGAGCAGGGCGAGGGCAGTAGCGCCCGACGCCGCGGTGACGACCGACATCGCGCGCGACTCGATCAACTCGGTCAAAGCCTTGCGCGACGTGGCATTGTCATCGACCACCAGGATGCACAGGCCGTGGAACGGATTCGCGGCCGGTTCGGGCGGGAAGGCAGCGGCCTGGCAGCCGAATTCCGCGGTAAAGCTGAAGACACTGCCGATGCCTGGCTGGCTTTCGACCGTGATGCGACCGCCCATTCGTTCGACCAACTGCCGGGTAATGGCTAGGCCGAGGCCGGTTCCGCCGAACCGCCGGGTCGTCGAACTGTCCGCTTGCGAGAATGCCTGGAACAGCCGCGCCTGCTGCGCCTCGGTCATGCCGATACCGGTGTCGCGGACGTTAAAGCCGAGGCGAACCCGATCGGCACCGTGTTCGATGAGTTCGATCGAGAGAACGACCTCACCATGCTCGGTGAATTTCAGCGCATTGTTGACCAGATTCAAAATGGTCTGGCTGAGACGGACGGGATCGCCGACCAGCAAGGTCGGTACCGTCGCGGGGATGGCCGGAATGAGTTCGATGCCCTTTTCCGAGGCGAGCAGGCCGGTCATGGTCGAGACGCTATCCAGGACCGATGCAAGATTGAAATCGATCGATTCCAGTTCGATCTTACCGGCTTCGATCTTGGAGATGTCTAGAATATCGTTGATCAGCTGAAGCAGCATGAGCGCCGAATCGCGAATCTTGGTCAGATAATCTCGGGTTTTCTCCGGGATGTCGCCATTGAGCGCGATATGGCTGAACCCGATGATCGCGTTCATCGGCGTGCGGATCTCATGGCTCATGGTTGCCAGGAAGGTCGATTTCGTCAGATTGGCGACCTCGGCGGCGGCCTTGGCATCCTGCAACACCTGCTCGGCGGCGCGGTGGGCGGTTATGTCGATGGCCGTCGCCACGACGATGCGGCCACGCGGTGTCTCGACGGGGCTCAGCATGACCTCGATCGGTAGCTCGGAGCCATCGGCGCGCAGGCCGGTCACGTTGCGTCCGACCGCCATCGAGCGCACGATGCCGTCGTCGGAGAAAGCGTTGCGCAACCCGGCATGGCCGGCACGTTGTGCGGCCGGCACCAGAGTTTCGACCGGTTTGCCAAGCAGCGCGCCGCGTTCATAGCCGAAGATTTTCTCGATCGCGCTGTTGGCCAGCGTGATTGTGCCTCGCTCATCGATGATCAGCATGCCGTTGGGGGCTGCTTCGGTGATGAGCAGGCGCTGTTCCTCTTCGGCCGCCCGTTCGGTCAGGTCGCGGGTGATTTTGGCGAAGCCGAGCAGTTCGCCGGCCGGGCCGCGTACCGCGGTGAGCAGGACGCTGGCCCAGAAGCGCGTGCCGTTCTTGCGCACGCGCCATCCCTCGGCGGTATAGACGCCGGTCCGCAAGGCGGTTTCGAGCGCCTTGGCGGGCTCACCGGCCGCGCAATCCTCAGGCGTGTAGAATTTCGTGAAACTCTGGCCGATGATTTCGTCGGCGCGATACCCTTTGATCCGCTCGGCCCCGCTGTTCCAGCTCTCGACTCGGCCGTTGATGTCGATCATGTAAATGCCGTAATCCTGCACGCTGTTGACCAGACAGCGAAAGCGCTCCTCGCTGGCGTGCAGCGCGTCATCGGCCTGCTTGCGCAGGCTGATGTCGCGCAAGCTCGAGATGATTTCGACCGGCTCGCCGGCTGCGTCGCGCACCAGGCGGTTGCTCGATTCCAGCCAGATATAATTGCCGTCCTTGCGCAGTGCGCGAAACGAAATCAGATTGGCGTCGAGGGTTCCCCGACGCAGTTCGCCCAGCGCCGCCGTGGTGGTGAGACGATCATCCGGATGGAGTTGCGTGCCGAACTCACCAGCCGAAAGCTCCTCCGGCGTGTAACCCAGCATGCGCGAACTGGCCGGCGAGACGTAAAGTCGGGTGCCATCCAGCCCGAGTCGGGCGATCACGTCGCTCGAATGCTCCTCAAGCAGCCGATATTGCGTCTGCGACCGGTTCGCTTCGATCATGGCGAAGGTCGCGGTTTTCTCGGCACGCGATACTTGAGCGATCTGGCTGTTAAGCCGCCGGCCGAGCAAGGCGATGGCCAGAACCAACAGCAGTATGCCGGCCCCTTGCGCCGCCGCGTCGGACCGCCAGGCTCCGAGAATCTCGTTTTTCGAGAGACCGGCGACGACGACGAGCGGATAGGGATCGAGACGCTGCCAACTAATGATGCGCCGAACCCCATCGGCACCGGATATTACCTCGCCGGTGCCGGTTTGCTGCGTGTCGAGCCAATTGTTGAACAGAGGGCTGCCGATGATTTTGGTCCCGAGCTTGCTCTCGACGAAGGGATGGCGCGTCAAAATCGTGCCGTCCCGCGTTGCCAGCAAGGTCAAACCGTCTTGGCCGGTTTCGAGCGAATTATACAGGGCTTGAAAATGCCCCAGATCGAGCGCCGCCAGGACCACGCCGCCAAAACTGCCATCGGTGTGGTTGATGCGGCGGGTAATCGGCAGCACCCATTTCTTCGTTACCCGTCCGATCACCGGCGGCGAAAAATGCGGCTGCAGATCGGGGTTGTTGTAATGAAACTGAAAATAGTCGCGATCGCGGTTATTGACATTTTCCGGGCGCCGCGGGAGCGCGGACACAATGCGGCCGCCCGATTCGTCGAAATAGGCAATATCGACTAGTTGCGGTGATTTGGCGGCGAGCGCAGTCAGCAATTGTCGCAAGGCCGGCAGGTCGGCCGGGGCCGCACCATGGGTTTCGATCCAAAGGGCGGCACTTTCGAGGTCGATATCCGCGAGGGTCACCGTCGTCAAGGCATCGTCGGCCACGGCGCGTGCCAGGGTGCCCGCGTTCATGGCCGCACTGTTGAGCGCGGCCGTCCGCGCCCCCCAAACCCGCCAGCCATCGATCAGGACGATGCTGGCGCAGACGAAGCCGATGAACGCAACCATTCCGAACGTAACGGGCAAGCCGTGCCCGGCTCCAACCGAAAAGCGGCGCAAGCGTTGCAGGACCATGTTCATGACGCCACGATAACGGCTTTAGCCGACGAAGCCATTAACAATGAACGCCGTCAAATCACCTGTAATCGCCAGAGTCGACTATTTCCGGTGACGAGGTCGACCGGCCGTCTACAGCAACGATCCTTCGTCGCCGAGCAATTCGCGTCGGATGATCGGGATCGGCACCAATCCGGCCGCCAGGAAACGGTCATGGAACTCGGCCAGCGAGAATTTATCGCCCATTTTCTGCTGGTAATCCTGACGCAGCTTCAAGATCGCCAGCTTGCCCAGCGTATAGGTCAGGTAACCCGGATCGCTGGTACCGCGATAGGCTTCCGGCCGCGCCGCCGGTTCCGGCACATAGCATTCCTTGACGAACAAATTGGTTGCTTCCTCGACGCTCATGCCGTGGGTGTGCAGTTCGAGCGATGCCACCATCCGGCAGTCGCGCAGCAATGCTTCCTCCAACTGGCCCAGCTTCAGCAGCGGTGCGCCATCGCCCAGCCCGGCATCGAGCATCATCTGTTCGGTGTAATGCGCCCAGCCCTCGGTGGTCGATTGCACCCCGGCCAGCTTGCGCGGCAGCGACCATTCCGGATGCGCCTTGTTGCTGAGGAACTGCATGTAATGGCCGGGCCAGACCTCATGGACCGAGGTGACGAGGAAATCGGAATAATCGAAGGCGCCCAGATATTCGTCGATCTGCTTGGCCGTCAGTGTCGCGTCCGGCGGGGTCACGTAATAGAACGCTTCCCGCGCGTGTTGTTCCAACGGGCCGGGCGGATCGAATTCGGCGATGACCAGCGCGCGGGCAAAGCCCGGCGTCTCGGCGACATGCAGATCGGCTTCCGGCGGCAGCGTCAGGATGTGATGATCCTGGATGAAGCTCTTGAGACCCGCCAACTCGTTGGACGCTTCGGTGACCAGCCCATCCGCCTTGGGATGCTCCGATTGCAGCTTGGCGATGGCGCTGTCGAGCGTGCCGTTCGGATCGACCTGATGCGCGGTTGCGGCGAAGGCCGCCTGCTCTTCGCGCAAATGCGCCCAGGCGATCTCGCGCAGGCGGGACAGCGGTACATCGACCAGATCGAAATCCGCCAGATGCTCGGCCAGCGCCTCGGCGCCAAGCGCGAAATTGCCATGCGCCTTGGGCAGCAGATCATGCTTCAGGAAATCGCCA
The DNA here is from genome assembly GCA_049696095.1 of Aliidongia sp. Classification (GTDB taxonomy): domain Bacteria; phylum Pseudomonadota; class Alphaproteobacteria; order ATCC43930; family CGMCC-115725; genus JAXDMU01. The sequence continues at coordinate 14,394 of JBAVTK010000633.1, forward strand.
TATGCTTCCAGCGCGGTCAGCACGGCGGCATTGGCCTGGGCGAAATCGCGCTGAAGTGCCGGATCGGTGACCGAGGTAAAGGCGGCCGGCGCGCCGGTTTTGAAGAAATCGACGGCGCCATCGATGTTCTTCTCGGCGATTTCGACGAAGGCGCGCGGTGAATCGCGCAGCATGTGCTTCGCGGTGGCCAGCATCGCCGGAATCTGCCGTTCACGCGCGATGGCCGAGCGCATGCGATCGGGCAGGGGTGCGAAATCGCGCTGAACCAAGGTGAAGACCGATGAGGTGGCAAGCTGGGTATAGAGATCGGGGTTGGTCCGCCAAGTCGGCACTCGCTCCTCATAGAGCAGTTCGCCCTTGATCTGGCCGATCAACATCTGGCGATCGTCGCGGTCGCCGGGTGCGAGGCTCGCCGGATCGATCGCCTGGAGGGCTGCCAGCGACGCCTTCAACCGCTTGACTTCGGCGACATGCGCGGCCGGTGAGATATCGTCGAGCTTGCTGTCAAAATCATGGCGTCCGGCGCTCGTTGCCTGAGACGGATGGGCGCGAAAGCCGTCCTCTACATAGCGCGTGACCAAATCTTGATAGCTGGGTGCCGCGGCGGAAGCCGGCACCGCCGATAGCAGACAGACAAGGGCGACCAGGGCGGCGCCGACGAAACGCGTCGAGGACATGGCAATTCGGCTCCATGCGAGGGGAAATCCAGCCGGCAGATCGGCGGCCGATTGAAGAGGCCCGAACCATCGGCGAAGCCCGCTCGAATGTCCAGATTCACATCGCAACGGAATGCGCCGGGTTGATCGAGACAGATCGCTCCGTGATTCCCCCGTTACCGATGCCGCCCTTGTCCGGCCGCGCGCAACCGGGCATGCTGGCCCGCGATGTTCGATCTGCTCTTCCTCGGTACGTCCGCCAGCGTGCCTTCTCCGGAACGCAACCAGGCTGGATTGCTGGTCGCCGCCGCCGGGCAACGTGTGCTGGTCGATTGCGGCGAGGGCACCCAGCGGCAATTGTTGAAGAGCGGCGCGGGATTCCGCCGGTTGCGGCAAATTCTGCTGACGCACGGCCACCTCGACCACATGCTGGGTCTGCCCGGCCTGCTCTCGACGCTGGGCATGCAGGAAGGTCGAGACGAGATGCTGACCGTGCGGGCCGGGCCGCAGACGCTGGCATTGATCGCCGGGCTGCTTCGGTCCCTGTGGGGCGAGGGGCGGGCGCCCGTGGCGCTCCAGTTGGTGCCGCTCAGCGCCGGTCTGGTCGCGTCCGAGGCGGCATTCGACATAAGCTGCTTTCCGGTCGTCCATCGCGAGACCGACAGTTTCGGCTTTGTGTTTCAGACAGCCGCCCGGCGGCATCTGCGGATCGACCGTCTGGCTGAATTGGGTGTGCCGGACGGCCCGGTGCGCAAGCGTCTCGCCCAGGGCGTTCCGGTCGAGCTGACCGACGGCCGGCGGATCGAGCCGGAAGCGGTGCTGGGACCACCGGCGGCGGGCACCAAACTCGTCGTGGTCGGCGACGCCGGGACAGTCGCCGGTCTGGCCGAACTCGCCCGAGACGCCGATGCGCTGGTGATCGAGGCAACCTTCCTCGATCGCGACGCCGCCATCGCCCGGACTCATGGTCATCTGACCGCGGCCGAAGCCGCGACGCTCGCCGCCGCAGCCGCGGTAAAGCGGCTGATTCTCACCCACATATCGGGCCGATACCGACCGGAACAGATCCTGGCCGAAGCCCAGGAAATCTTCCCGGTAACGATGATCGCGGCCGATCTCGACAGAATTACGATTTGACGAATCAGGATCAGCCGGATTTGCGCGCACAAGGTTGGGAAAAAGATCGCCCTGGCATCTCGCCTCCTCTACGATGCGCGCGACCTTCATTCCGTTGGTACCTTGGAGACCCGTCCTGATGCTACCGCGTACTGCATTGATTCAACTCGGCAAGTTGCTGGCTCGGGATCTCAGTGAGAACGGCCCGGTCGATGACGACCTGCGTGATGTGGGGCACGCGCTAGCCACTCATCCGCAGAGCATCATCGATCTGCTCGATCTGATTGCGACCGAAAGCCGGAAGAAGAAAGTCGATACGGCGCTGGTCACATCCTTCTCGCTCATGATCGGCCAGGGGTTGGAGGAACTGCGTTACGCCGTCGAGCGGGATCTTCGCTCGGCGATCGATGCGGTCGCCGCGGTGCGGGCGAAGGTGCTGTCGCTGGTGCGGGACGGCAAGCTCGAAGCGGATGCTCTGTTCCTGGTGTTGCGCCAGTTCGTCACGGCAAAGCTCGATCTGGGCGAGGAACTTCAGGCCGTCATGGCATCCGCCATCGACCACGGACCGGTGCCCGCTATGCCGGGCAAGGCTGACATCGATCGCTTTCTGCATGATATGGCCCGGCAGCATGATGGCGATGTCTTCGCCCTTCAGGCGCAACTCGCGGAAAATACCGCGGTCTTTCCGGAAAACCAGCGGGCGGGCATCGTTGCCGTCGTATTGGAGGCTTCCGATCTGGCGTTGCGCGAGGCTGCGGTCGGCTGGCTCCTCGATTCGGGGGCCGCGACGCGGCGTGACACCGCAGCGCAACTGCATCGCGCCACCCTGTCCGGGCTGGTCAGCGGCACCATGCTGCGCAGGATGATCACGCTGCGCAACTGGATTCCCGAAGCGGATCGCGCCGCGCTCGACGACATCATCCGCGCCTGCCGGCAAAAGGGCGTCGAATGCGCCCCCGCCCTGGCGCCCGAGGCCAAGCAGATCGTGGCATCCGGCATTGACGGCTCCGGTGCGCTCAGCCTTTTCCTGATGGTCAAGGATGGTCGCAAACACGCGGCCGCGGCCTTGCTGCTCAAGCAGGATATCGGCGTGCGCGATGCCTGGACTCGCCCCGCCTTATCCAAGGCCGAGGCGGAGGCGTTCCTGTTTCAGATCCGCTCGCAGATCGACACTTATCCGAGCGACATTAATTTCATTCGTTTGGCTTTGGCGCATGGCTTGGCGGTGAGTCTGAAATCCGGGGTGCTGCCGCCGTTCGGACTGGTCGATTTCGCGGAACGGGCCGGGCTGGCATCGATCAATCCCGAAGCCCTGCCGGTCGCCGATCTGATTGCGCAGCTGGTCGAGGACATCCCGCCGGCACGCCTTGCCCCTGCGTCCGTCGCGGAAGTGCTTGAGGATACTGCCAATTGGGACATGAGATACCCGTTTGTCCAGGGCTGGTTCGAGGACGACCATGCGGTCGGCGCGCTGCTCGGTGGCAAGCGCTCGACAGCGCAGCGTCGAACCGCCCTACTTCTCGATCAATATCTGCCGACCCGTCGCGCACGCTGGGCCGAAATTCTCGGCTGGGCGGCATTGATCATGAAGCATGACCGAACCGCCGCTGCGCTTTGGGTCGATTTCGCCTTGGTCGCGCGCGAGATTTTGAGCGGGCGTCCTTTGAGTGAAATTCCTTTGATGGTCGCGATCGCGGCGATCACGGTCGAAGCCTGGAAGGCAGGGAGGGCTTAGAATACGCGCGTCGGCCTTTACCCTTTTCATTCGCCCCCAGCCGTCGCAGGGTGCGTGACGCGGCATAGCGGTTTTTCGAGAGGCGGTTTACTCATGCGCGCGATCAGGCGTCGGGGCATTCGGCGCATTCCCGCACCGGCGGTACCGGCCGACGAGGTCGTAAACCCGGCCGACGCCGATCGGATCGTCGATGCGGCTTCGCTCGACCGCACGCTTCAGGCCGCAGTCAGCGGACCCGCCAGCGCGGTGCGCCAGCGCATCGTCGCGGCCTTGAAGCCCGTGCTGGCTGCCGGTCGGGCCGAGGTCGAGCGGCGCTTCATGGCCGATCAGGATGGCGGCCGGGTGATGGTCGGCAATGTCTTTCTGATGGATAGCCTGATATCCGGCCTGCATCGGGTCATCGAGCGCGAATTGTTCCGCGCGTCGAATCCGACGGCGGGCGAGCTGCTCGCGATCTGTGCGGTCGGCGGCTATGGCCGGGGCGAATTGGCGCCGCATTCCGATCTCGATCTGCTGTTTCTGCTGCCCTACAAGCTGACGCCCCATACCGAGCAGGTCGTCGAATTCCTGCTCTATGTGCTGTGGGATTGCGGGCTCAAGGTCGGCCACGCGACGCGCTCGATCGACGAATCGATGCGCCAGGCACTGGCCGACATCACGATCCGCACCGCGTTGCTCGAAGCCCGGCTGATCGTCGGCGACCAAATGCTGTTCCAATCGTTGCAGCAACGCTTTGCCGCCGAGATCATCGAGGGCAGTGCCATTGCCTTCGTCGATGCCAAGCTGGCCGAGCGCGACCATCGCCATCACCGGCTGGGCGACAGCCGCTATGTGCTGGAGCCGAATATCAAGGAAGGCAAGGGCGGCCTGCGCGATCTGCACGGGCTGCTCTGGATCGCCAAATATCTGTTCCGCGTCGGCAGCATCGAGGCGCTGGTCGAGCGCGGCATCCTGTCCGCGGACGAAGCGCATCGTTTCAATCGCGATCGCAGCTTCCTGTGGACGCTGCGCTGCCATCTGCACTATCTTGCCCGCCGGCCGGAGGAGCGGTTGACCTTCGACGTCCAGACCGAAATCGGCCAGCGCATGGGCTATACCGATCATGCCGGCGCGCGCGGCGTCGAGCGTTTCATGAAACATTATTTCCTGATCGCCAAGGATGTCGGCGATCTGACTCGGGTCTTCATCGCGGCCTTGGAAGCCGAGCAGAAGCGCAAGCCGACCTCGTTGTGGCGGCGCTTGCTGCCCAGCGCATCGAACCGCAAGATCGAGGGTTTCAAGATCGATGGCGGAAGGCTGGCGCTGGCCAATGACCACGCCTTCGATGACGATCCGGTCAATCTGATCCGCCTGTTTCATGTGGCACAGGGCAACCAGCTCGATATTCACCCCCAGGCGCTGCGGCGGGCGACGCAATCCCTGAAGCTGATCGACGGCACGCTGCGCGCCGATCCCGAGGCCAATCGGCTGTTCCTGGAGATTCTGACCTCGCGCCTCGATCCCGAAACGGCGCTCCGGCGGATGAACGAGGCCGGGGTCATCGGCCGCTTCATCCCGGATTTCGGCCGGGTCGTGGCTCAGATGCAATATGACATGTATCATGTCTATACGGTGGACGAGCACACCATCTTCGCCATCGGCATGCTGGCCAAAATGGAATCAGGCGAGCTGAAGGCGGAATTGCCGCTGATTTCGTCGCTGATCGACAACGTCGCCTCGCGTGCCGCCCTCTATGTCGCCGTGCTGCTGCACGACATTGCCAAGGGCCGGCGCGGCGATCACTCGGAACTGGGGGCGAAGATCGCCCTCAAGCTCGGGCCGCGGCTGGGCTTGACCGCCGAAGAGACCGAAACCGTGTCCTGGCTTGTGCTGCATCATCTCGATATGAGCCGCACCGCCTTCAAGCGCGATATCGACGATCCGAAGACCGTGCAGGATTTCGTCGCCACCGTGCAATCACCGGAGCGGCTGAAGCTGCTGCTGTGCCTGACCGCAGCCGATATCCGCGCGGTCGGCCCGCAGGTCTGGAACGGCTGGAAGGGCGGGTTGCTGCGCGAGCTTTATTCGCGCGCACAGGAGATGATGTCCGGCACCGTCGTGGCCGATGCGCGCGATGTCCGCATTGCCAAGGTCCAGGCCGAGATGCGTGCGTTGCTATCGGAATATAGCGAGGCGGATTTCGCCGCGATCATTCAGCGCGGCTATCCATTCTACTGGCTGTCGCACGATCCGGCGGCGCTGGCCCGCCATGCCAGGCTGATGCATCAGGCCGATCGCAATAACGATGCGTTGACCGTGGTCAACCGGGTCGATTCCTACCGGTCGGTCACCGAAATCATCGTCTATACCGCCGATCATCCTGGCCTGTTCTCGCAGATTGCCGGCGCGCTGTCGGTCGCCGGGGCCAAGATCGTCGATGCCCGCATCGTCACCATGGCGAATGGCATGGCCCTCGACACCTTCTGGATCCAAGATCCAGCCGGCGGTGCCTTCGAGCGCGGCGACAAGCTCGCCAAGCTCGCCGTGGTTTTGGAGAATATGCTGTGCGGCCGGCTCGATCCCCATATCGAGCTGAAACGTGGGCCGGGCTATCCCAGCCGCCTGCGGGTCTTCACCGTTCCGCCGCGCGTGCTGATCGACAACAAGGCGAGTGCCAGCCATACCGTGATCGAGGTGAATGGCCGCGATCGGCCGGCGCTGCTGTTCGATCTGACGCGCGCGCTGACCGCGCTCGGTATGCAGATCGCGGGCGCCAAGATCGCGACCTATGGCGAAAAAGTCGTGGATGTGTTCTTCGTCAAGGACGTGTTCGGCCTCAAGGTCGATCGCGAGACCAAGCTGACCGAGATTCGCAAAGCGCTGTTCCACGTGCTGGAAGAGGGCGAAACGCCGGGCGAGGCGGCCCGGCTGAAAGCCGTGGGGTAGCTTACCCGACCGCCGCCGCAATGGCATTGCAGCACGCCGCGGTGTCGGCCGTGCCGCCCAGATCGCGGGTCCGCAGTTCCGGTTGGGCCAGTACGGTTTCGATCGCCTGGATGATGGCGTGACCGGCGGCCGGTTCGCCCAGATGCTCCAGCATCATGGCGCCGGACCAAATCTGGCCGACCGGATTGGCGATGCCCTGCCCGGCGATATCGGGCGCCGAGCCATGCACCGGCTCGAACAAGGACGGAAAGCGACGCTCCGGATTGATGTTGGCCGACGGCGCGATGCCGATCGTGCCGGTGCAGGCCGGGCCGAGATCGGACAGGATGTCGCCGAATAGATTCGAGCCGACCACCACGTCGAACCAGTCCGGATGCAGCACGAAATGCGCGGTCAAGATGTCGATATGGTATTTGTCCCATCGGACATCCGGGAAATTCTCGGCCATTGCCGCGACGCGTTCGTCCCAATAGGGCATCGTGATCGAGATGCCGTTGGATTTGGTCGCCGCCGTCAGGTGCTTTTTGCCGCGCCGCGCGGCCAGTTCGAAGGCGAAGCGCAGGATGCGATCGACGCCGATCCGGCTCATCACGGTTTCCTGGATGACGATCTCGCGGTCGGTGCCGGGGAACATCCGGCCGCCGATCGAGGAATATTCCCCCTCGGTATTCTCGCGCACGACATAGAAATCGATATCGCCGGGCGTCCGGCCGGCCAGCGGGCAGGCGACCCCCGGCATCAGCCGCACCGGGCGGAGATTGACATATTGGTCGAATTCCCGCCGGAACTGGATGAGCGAGCCCCAGAGTGAGACGTGATCCGGCACGCCGTCGGGCCAACCGACCGCGCCGAAGAAAATCGCGTCGTAATCGCCGATCCGGTCTTTCCAATCATCGGGCATCATCTTGCCATGGCGCCGGTAATAGTCGAAGCTGGCGAAATCGAACCGATCGAGCACCAGTTTGAAGCCGTATCGATTCGCCGCCGCCTGGAGCACCTTTACTCCCTCGGGTACGACCTCCTGGCCGATGCCGTCTCCCGGGATGACGGCGATGCGGTAGCGGCGGCTGGTCATCTTGAATCTCCCGAACGTGAAACCCGTGCGTGACGCGGTGCGGCCGGGCCACGCGCGAGCTTAGCCAGTGCCGTCGGCCGCTCGAAGCCGATTCCCAGCAAGTCTGGCATGATCGGACGAGCCGCTGATGCCCGCCAGGCGAGCGGCGTTCATCAAAGCCTATGAGGCTCGGATAAACCAGCTGCCGCTGATGCGGCGATGCATCCGAGCCATAGAACACAACCGGTGGCGATATCGAGTGGCGGTTTGGCGGATGGGACGGTGGAAATCATTTGGAATGCGTAAGTACCCGTCGATAGCTCTGACCATCGGAGATCTACCACTCCCGCCTGGAGGCGCAATCGCGCAGGTCCCAGGCGTGTGCGACCGGGCGCGGCTGTGGGGCGCGAAGGCAGTGACAGCGCGCGCCGGGCCGGAGTAAGGTCTGCCGCCACGCCGGCTTGGGCCGGCGGTGCCAGCGCCGGATGTTGCCGAGCAGGATTTATATGACGCAAATCGACGAAGCCGACCTCATCACCGACTATGCCGATCGGCTGGCAGCCGACTTGCCGCTGCCCCGCCCGCCCGATTTCGCCGAACATCTGTCGCTTGCCCTCGGCGATTTCCGGCGCGGGCTTCACGAGTGGCGAGCCTGGATGCTGCTCGGCATGAATGATATCCGCCAGCGCTATCGGCGCTCGCGGCTCGGCCAGTTCTGGATCACGCTCAGCATGGCGGTGACGATTCTGGCGCTGGGCGTGCTCTATGCCTATCTCTTCAATGCCGAAATCCGCGAATATCTGCCTTATCTGGCGGTCAGTTTCGTCGCCTGGGGTACGATTTCCAGCATCGTGATGGAATCCTGCCACGTCTTCACCGGCGCGGAAATCTATCTGCGCCAAGTGCCGATGCCTAAGACGGTGTTTATTCACCGGATGCTGGTGCGCAATCTGGTGACGCTGGCCCACAATGCGGTGATTCTGCCGCCGCTCTTCATGCTGTTCGGCGTGCCGGTCAATTGGACCATTCTGCTGGTCCTGCCCGGCATTGTCCTGGTGATTCTCAACGGCGTCTGGGTTGGTCTGCTGATCGGCACGCTGTGCGCGCGGTTCCGCGATATGCCGCAGATGGTCGGCAGTGTCATGCAGATCGTGTTCTATCTGACCCCGGTGATGTGGCGGCCGGTCCAGGTCGCCCAGCATCTGGCGTGGCTCACCGACTTCAACCCGTTCGCCAGCTTTCTGTCCTTGATCCGCGACCCGTTGCTGGGTCAGGTGCCGCGGCTATGGGATTGCGGCATGGCCGGCGCCATCACGCTTCTGGGATTTCTCGTCGCGATTCCGTTTTTCGCCCGCTTCCGCGCGCGCATCGTCTATTGGCTGTGATCCGATGACCTCCATCGTGCTCGACCGCGTGACGGTCGATTTCCCGATCTATAATGCGCGCGGCCGCTCGCTGAAATCGGCCTTGTTGCGGCGGAGCGTGGGCGGCCGGATCGAGACGACGCCGGACCGGCATGTCTCGGTCATGGCGCTCAGCGATATCACTCTGACGCTCAACAAGGGCGACCGGCTCGGCCTGGTCGGCCGGAACGGCGCCGGCAAATCGACGCTGCTGCGCGTGCTGTCCGGCGTCTATGAACCACCGATCGGCAAAGTCCGGATCGACGGCGCGGTCTCGGCGCTGACCGATATGATGATGGGCATGGATATCGAGGCGACCGGGTACGAGAACATCATCCTGCGCAGTGTCTTCCTCGGCATCTCGGTCGAGCAGGCCAAGCGCAGCGTGCCCGAGATCGAGGAATTCTCGGAACTGGGCGATTTCATGCATCTGCCGATGCGGACATACTCCAGCGGCATGATGCTGCGCCTGGCCTTCGCGGTCACCACCGCGGTGACGCCGGAAATCCTGATCATGGACGAGGTGATCGGCGCCGGCGACAGCGCCTTTCTCGAAAAGGCCCAGGCGCGGCTCAACCGCGTCATCGGCGATTCGCACATCCTGGTGATCGCGACGCACAGCGATTTCATGATGCGCCAGTTCTGCAACAAAGCGGCGTTGCTGGAGAGCGGCCGGTTGGTGATGCTGGGTACGGTGGATGAGGTGCTGGAGGCGTATCATGGGCGGTGAGGTCGTGGGACGTGCTGAACACCACGCGTTAGGGTGATCCGACCGGCCTTCGAAACGGCGAGCCGTTAGCGCAGGTGGAGTCACAGAGCAATCGCCTGTCAAAATTGGGCGAGCATGGCTGCGAGGAAGTGGTCGCTCCAGCCGGTGCGTTTCATTCTTTATCGATGGCGATCCGTGGATTTTCCGCCGGTCACCAGATCACGATCGGCGTCGCGATCGAGTGGCAGACGCGATTGCTGGTCGTGACCGTGCCCTTAGCAAGGAGGGCCGTGCATGTATCACTACAACGAGTGTAGCCTGGCTGACATTTGGCTGACCAATGGCTACCGCGCGATCGAAACCAAATATGGCCCGGCAACCCAGGTCGAGCATGTCGAGGCGTTGCACCGGGCGATCCGCGCTCTCCATGATCCGTCACCGGCCGCTTTTGACCGGATCGGAATTCCGCTTCCTGCGGACCGAACTTGATCTCTCGCAAGCGCGCCTCGCCACATATTTCGGCTATGACGCGCAATCCGTCGCGATCTGGGAAAAGAGAGGCAAGGTGCCGAAATGGGCCGATCGATTCCTGCGCGCGCTCTATCAGGAGGCGACCGAGGGCAACGCGCATATTCGCGAGATCATCGACCGCCTGAACGACATGGACCAACAAGAATTCGCCCGGCGGGAGTTCGAGGAATGCGATGGGGTTTGGCGGCTGCATGCGGCGTGAATTAACAACCATCCACCGAGCATATTCGGATGGATGATGCGTAAGAATCGACTCCACTTTGCCCAAAGGATAAGGCAGCCTCCCGCCCTATGAATGAGAAACTCAAATCTGTCCTAATCTCGGTTCCGCTTATCTTTGTGATATTAGGCATCGCAGCCTATGGCTCATGGTTAAGCGTGCCCGTAGATCCATCAGTTGTAAGTGTTCGACCCGAGGAATGCCAAATGTGGTATAAAACTCCGGAAGGGTGGACCGCTGCTTTCACTTTTGGTTTGTTTATATCGACTACTGGCCTCTGGTGGTTCACCGCCTTCATGTGGAAGGCAACCCAAAAAGCTGCCAACGCAGCAAAAGATGCCGCCGAAGCTCTGCCGATTTTGGAAAGAGCCTATCTCTACTTTGATAAGGTCAAATCTCCCGGATTTGAGTTCTACAAGGTAAACGCTGGCGAAACTCGTAACGTACCAATTGATAGGTGGCAGGGACGCATACATGGACAAGGGCTTATATATACGGTGATAAATCATGGAAATACACCGGCGACAATTACGGAGGTCATGGGGAAAGTCGCGTTCCTGCCATACCATAGTGCCGATATGCCGCCGCCTATTGACGTGTCGAACGAAAAAGGAATCCTAAATTATAATAGCATCGCCGTGGCTGGAAAGAAGAAAAGAAAGCTTAGTTGTTCAATAAGCCTTAGTACCGAGAATGGCTCTATAATAGATATAAGAGAACAGAGAAAAATCTTATTCGTTCTTGGTTATGTGCGTTATATAGATATTTTTGGGAAAAAACATAGGTTGGGATTTTGCCTACAATACGATGACCAGTCTGAAGTCTTTTGGCAAAACGGCGGCGAAGGATATAATTATACTTGCGACGAAGGTTAGCGCGCCTCCGTCGTCCGGTTGCGCGCGATCTTTTCCCCTTACGGACGAGAGAATGGCGTGTCGGATCGGCCAGACCACCCATTTTGGCAGAAAACCCCCGATCAGGTAAGACCACCTGATCGGGTATAATGCTCTCTACGAATCGGCCGCCCCTCACATCCCCAGAAAATCCCGCTTCCCCACCTCAACCCCACAATGCCGCAAAATGTCATACGTCGTCGTGGCGTGGAAATAGAAGTTCGGGAACACCCATTTGAACGCGTAATCCCGGCCGGTGAAATTCAGCTCGGTCGGGCCGGCCTTGAGAGTGATCGCGCGGTCTTCGGCGCCGTCGAACGCCTCGGGGCCGAAGCTTTGGACATAGTCGATCGTCTTGGCGATGCGCGCCTTGAGATCGGCGAAGCTGGTCTCGGTATCGGGGAAACCCGGGATTTCCGAGCCGGTCAGGCGGGCGACCATGCCCTTGGCCTGATCGGTCGTGATCTGGATCTGGCGCGACAGCGGGAACATGTCGGGGGCCAGCCGGTAATTCACCAGCACGGCGGGCTCGATCTTGCGGGCCTCGCAAAATGCTTCCGCCTTGTCGAGGATCTTGGCGAGTGCGCCCAGCGTGTGGAGCACGGCCGGAACGGTGGCTTGGTAGATCGAAAGCGACATTAGAACTCTTCCTTGATTTGGCAGGGGGGAAACCGTCAGTGGCCCAGGGCCTTGACGATCTGCTCGGTCATTTTCTTGGCGTCGCCGAACAGCATCATGGTGTTCGGGCGGAAGAACAATTCATTCTCGACGCCGGCATAGCCGGACGCCATCGAGCGTTTGATGAACAGCACCGTCTTCGCCTTTTCGACATCGAGGATCGGCATGCCATAGATCGGCGAGGTCGGGTCGGTCTTGGCCGCCGGGTTGGTCACGTCATTGGCGCCGATGACAAAGGCGACGTCGGTCGAGGCGAAATCGCGGTTGATCTCGTCCAGCTCGAACACCTCATCATAAGGCACATTGGCCTCGGCCAGCAGCACGTTCATATGGCCCGGCATGCGGCCGGCGACCGGATGGATGGCGTATTTGACGGTGACGCCCTCCTTCTTCAAGAGGTCGGCCATTTCCTTCAGCGCGTGCTGCGCCTGGGCCACCGCCATGCCATAGCCGGGCACGACGATGACGCTCGACGCGTTTTTCATGATGAAGGCGGCATCATCGGCCGAGCCGGATTTCACCACCTGATCGCCATGTTTGCCGCCGCCCGCCCCGACCGCGCCGCCATCGGTGCCGAAGCCACCCAGAATGACGTTGAAGATCGACCGGTTCATGCCCTTGCACATGATGTAGCTGAGGATCGCACCCGATGAGCCGACCAAGGCGCCGGTGATGATCAGCAGGCTGTTGGCCAGCGTGAAGCCGATGCCGCACGCCGCCCAGCCGGAATAGCTGTTCAACATCGAGATCACGACCGGCATATCGGCGCCGCCGATCGGCAGGATCAGGAGGAAGCCCAGTGCCAGCGAGACCAGCACGATCAGCCAGAAATCCCAGCCGCTGGAACTGCCCATCAGCAATCCGAGCAGCAGCAGGATGATGATGCCGAGCGCCAGATTGACCCAATGCTGCATCGGAAACATCAACGGCTTGCCGCTGATCAGCGCCTGAAGCTTGGCAAAGGCGACGATCGAGCCGGTGAAGGTGATGGCGCCGATCGCGGTGCCGAGCCCCATCTCCAGCAGCGAGCCGGCATAGATGTCGCCCGGCACGCCGATGCCATAGGTCTCGGGCGCATAGAACGCCGCCGCGGCGACGCAGACCGCGGCCAGGCCGACCAGGCTGTGAAACGCCGCGACCAATTGCGGTAGCGCGGTCATCTCGATCTTGCGCGCGATATAGGCGCCGATCGACCCGCCGATGATCAGGCCAAGGATGATCAGCCAATAGCTCTGGACATGCGGGCTCGCCAGCGTGGTCAGGATCGCGATCGCCATCCCGGCGATGCCGAACAGATTGCCGGAGCGCGAAGTTTCGGGGCTGGACAGCCCCTTCAGCGCCATGATGAAGCAAATCGCGGCGACGAGGTAGAGCAGAGCGGAAAGATTCTCGGTCACGAAACGGGCCTCCCTACTTCTGCTTCTTCTTGAACATGGCGAGCATGCGCTGGGTCACGATGAAACCGCCGAAGATATTGACCGAGGCGAGCGTCACCGCGAGGAAGCCCATGAATTTGGAAAAACCGAACGCCACCGGGCCGGCGGCGATCAAGGCCCCGACGATGATGACCGACGACACCGCGTTGGTGACGCTCATCAACGGCGAGTGCAGCGCCGGGGTCACGCGCCAGACCACGTAGTAACCCACGAAGCAGGCCAGTACGAACACGGTCAGGAAAAACGTGAAATGGCTTTCGCCCATCTGGGCAGCAGCCTGCGCCTGCTGGGCGATCTGGCCCGAGAGATGGTCCAGCCGGTCGGCCAGCGAATGGGCATCCTGGCCGAGTTTGGCGGCATCGCCGGCCAGTTGGGCCGAGGTGCCGCCAAGTTGCGCGGCGAAGTCGTGGGCGAGCCCGGCCAGCCGGGCGGCGTGTTCCAGTAAATCCATGATCGGCATCTCCTCAGACCGCCGGGGTCTCGGCCGGCGCCAGGGCCGGATGGACGATCGCACCGTCGCGCGTGACGAGGGTGCCCTTGATGATTTCGTCGGTCGGATCGATCTTCAGACCCCTGGTCTCCGGATCGATCACCAGGCCGAGAAAGGCAAAGAGATTCTTGGCGTAAAGCGCCGAGGCGTCGGCCGCGATGCGGGACGGCATGTTGGCATATCCCACCAGCTTGACGCCGTTCGCCGTGGTGACGACCTGGCCCAACGTGCCGCCCTCGGCATTGCCGCCGCTCTCGATCGCCAGATCGACGATGACCGAGCCCGGCTTCATGTCGGCGATCATGGCGCTGGTCACCAGGATCGGCGCCTGCTTGCCGGGGATCTGCGCGGTGCAGATCACGATATCGGCCTTTTTCAACACCTCGTGGATCTTGTCGCGCTGGCGGCGCTGATAATCCTCGCTCATTTCCTTGGCATAACCGCCGGCGGTCTCGGCTTGCTTGGCGGCCTCGGCATCGACCTCGATGAAGCTGGCGCCCAGCGACTCGACCTGCTCCTTGGCCGCGGCGCGGACATCGAAGGCCGAAACGATGGCACCCAGCCGCCGCGCCGTTGCGATCGCCTGGAGACCGGCGACACCCGCCCCCATGATCACCGCGCGGGCCGGCGGGATCGTGCCGGCCGCGGTCATCATCATCGGAAAGGCATGGCCATATTCGGCCGCAGCCTCAATCACCGCCTTGTAGCCGGCGAGATTGGATTGCGACGACAGCACATCCATCGATTGTGCCCGCGTGATGCGTGGGATCAGATCCATACTGAAACTGGTGAGGCCGGCCTTGGCATAGGCCGCGACATCCTCGGGATTCTGCATCGGCGACAAAATCCCGACGAGCGCCGTGCCGGGCTTGAGCAATGCCAACTCGTCCGCCTGCGGCCGCTGGACGCACAGCACCAGCCCCGCCTCGGCGCAGGCCGCCGC
>JBAVTK010000634.1:0-6780 GCA_049696095.1 Aliidongia sp.
TCTCATTCTGGGAATTCCTCGGAACGCGCCTCGGCGCCGCAGTCACAAACCCCGTCCCACCACTGCCGCAAATCGTCGCCGACCGCTACGCCCCAGCCTGACCGCCCGGACTTTTGCCCCACTTACCAAAACCTTCCATAAGGTCATGGAGTGGATGGATGCCGCCGCGACATCCGCTGAAACAGGCGGCATGAGGCGCATCCTTGAAGCCAAATCGCCTTGGCAAAGTGACTGACGCAGCACCGCGCTTTGACGCTCCTGTCCTACTGACCGAGGCCCACGACAGTTCGACCTTCGATTCCGGCGAACCCGTTCTCGACGATTGGCTGCGTCGTCGCGCCTTGTCCAATTTACAGATGGCGGCAAGCCGAACCTATGTCGTTTGCCCGACGGAGACAATGCAGGTCGCCGGCTATTCCGCCTTGAGCATGGGGCAAATCCTGGCGCAAGAGGCCACGGGCGCCATGTGGCGCAACATGCCGAAGCGCAGTCCGGCGGTCACGCTCGGACGGCTGGCGATCGATCGCGCGTGGCAGGGCAAGGGACTCGGGCGCGCACTCCTCGCCGATGCCGTCGGGCGTTCCATGCGCGCCGGCCGCGAAGTCTCGGCGCGGCTGGTAATCGTCCACGCCATCTCACCCGCCGCCGAAGCCTTCTATCTGCACCACGGTTTCACCCGCCTGCCGGTCGAAACCCCAACGCTCGCCCTTGATCTCGTCAAGTTTCAAAAGTTGGCCAATGACAATTAGACCGGGGCCATGACCTTTGCATATGTCTTGAGTTTCGCGACCGTCCGGCCTGCGCGGTTATCCACAGGCCGGCCCCAAGCCGTGTAAGCTCAATGCAAGATCGTCGGCTTTCCGACCGCCTCGGCATCGCCGATATCGCCCATGGTCTCCTCGCCGAGCCGCAGCCAGTCCATCAACTCGGCATAGCGCGGCGCGCAATGGAGCGTTTCAGTCAGGCGATCGAGCAGAATAAAGACGGTCAGCATCAGATCGCTGGTGTCGGATTTCTCGGCCGCATAGACCATGCAGGTCTCGGCGGCATTGACCATGATCGTTTCGGCCGCGGCGGAATCGGCACCGGGCCGCGGCATGCTGGCCGGGATCTCGATTTCGCCGCATCGGGCATTGCGCAGATGGCGAATGATCAACCGGTCGCGAATGGCGCCGTCGAGCATCGAGACCAAGGTGTGCCCACCCACCTCGTCCACGACCCAGCGCACGCGGCGCAATGCGGCCAGCAACCCGTGGGCGACGTCGCCGATCGAGGCATGGTTATGGGCAATCGTCAGGCTGTGGTCGATCGTCGGCTCGATCAGGCTGTTCATGGCAGATGCGCCCTCGTTGGTCTGTTCGGTGCGGCCGAGCTGGATGCCGGCTTGGCTCACCGATCAGCGCAACTTCCGCGCCGAATTTCCCTTGGCACAACCTATTGAAATCAATAGATATGCCCGCTAATGTTCGTATCCTTCCGGATCGGCTTTGCCGGTACCGGCAATTTATGCCCGGCAGCGCCTGCCGAAAACGGTGCTGTCGGAGATTGCCGACCGGACGCATCATGCCTATTTGAACCACTCTCCAATCAGAAAGGCGCAATCTTGATGAGACTCGCCCCGTTCTTCGTCCCGGCCCTTCTGCTGGCCGCCGCGCCGGCCTTGGCGGCATTTCCGCTGGAAAGTCAAAGCGGAGCACCGAGCGTGGCGCCCATCTTGCGCGAAGTCACGCCGGGCGTGGTGAACATCGCCGTGCGCGGGCGCGTTCAGGTCAACAATCCGCTGCTCGCCGACCCATTTTTCCGCCGCTTCTTCAACCTGCCGAACGGCCCGGTGATGCGCGAGACCCAGGCGTCCGGTTCGGGCGTCATCGTCGATGCGCAGAATGGCTATGTGCTGACCAACAACCATGTGATCGAGAATGCCGATCTGATCGAGGTCACGCTGCGCGACAAGCGCCGGCTCAAGGCCAAGCTGGTCGGCACCGACAAGGCGACCGATATCGCGGTGCTGAAGATTCCGGCGGAAAATCTGGTGGCTGTGCCATTCGGCGATAGCGACAAATCCGAGGTCGGCGACTTCGTGCTCGCGATCGGCAATCCGTTCGGCCTCGGCCAGACCGTTACCTCGGGCATCGTCAGTGCCGTCGGGCGATCCGGGCTGGGCATTGAGGGCTACGAGGATTTCATTCAGACCGATGCACCGATCAATCCCGGCAATTCCGGCGGCGCGCTGGTCGATCTCAAGGGAAGGCTGATCGGCATCAATACCGCGATCCTGGCACCGTCCGGCGGCAATGTCGGCGTCGGCTTCGCCGTGCCGATCGATATGGCGCGCAGCGTCATGGACCAGTTGATCCGATCGGGCCATATCGAGCGCGGCTGGATCGGCGTCGGCGGACAGGATGTGACACCGGATCTGATGGCCGGGCTCCAGACCCGGCATACCGATGGCGCCGTCATCTCGGCAATTCAGCCGGGTTCACCCGCCGAACGGGCCGGCCTGCGCACCGGCGATCTGGTTCTTCAGGTCGATGGCACCGATGTCAATAGTTGGCAGCATTTGCTGAACCGTATCGCGCTCGCCAAGGTCGGCCAGGAATTGACGCTGACGGTCGAACGCCAGGGGCGCAGCACGAACATCATCGTCAAGGTCGCACCGCAGCGCAATCGCCAGACGCACGGCGGTCCCGTGCAAGATGACGAGGCTCAATAACAGCGCCCGCCGCGGTCTTGGATTGGTTTTTTTGATCCAATCCAAGACCGGCTCTGTGAAGGGTTACGGGAGTTCGAGTGCCAACGCCAATTCTGTCACGTCGTTTTCTCCGCACACCGAACGATCAGCGCATCGACTGCGATAATATTCTCGGCGCTACAAATCACCGGATTGACGTCGATCTCGCCGATCCGGTCGGCAAGATCGGTTGCCAGTTCGGAGACGGCGACGATGATCGCCGCCAGCCGGTCGAGATCGACGCCGCGCGCGCCGCGATAGCCGGTCAGCAGCTTCCATCCTTTCAGGCTTTGCAGCATCGCCAACGCTTGGCACTGACCGACCGGCGCCAGATCGGCGGCAATGTCGGCCAGCACCTCGACCAGCACACCGCCCATGCCGACCACCACGAGCGGACCGAATTGCGGATCGAGCCGGGCGCCGATCACCAATTCGAGACCGGGCGGGATCATCGGTTGGACCGAGATGCCGCGGATCGTCGGCGCCGGCATGATTTGCCCGGCCGCCGCATCGATTTCCGCGAATGCCCGGCGCAACGCCGCTTCATCGGCGAGGCCGAGCTTGACCACCCCGGCCTCGGTCTTGTGGGCGATATCGGGCGAATCGAGCTTGAGCACGACCGGATAGCCGATCGCCGCCGCCGCCTCGGCGGCCGCATCGGCGTCGGCCACCAGGGCGTCGCGGGCAACCGGGATGCCATAGGCGGCGAGCACCGCTTTGGCTTCCGCCTCGGACAGACGCGGCCCGGCGCGATCGAGCAAGTCGCGCACCTGTGCCGCGGCCGGTTTGCCGGACACCGCGCGTGGCGCTGGCAGCGGGGATCGGCGGACCTGCTCGCGCCAGTGCCATCCGGCCAGCGCCCGAAAACAACGGTCGGTCGAGCGGAACACAGCCGTGCCGGGATTGGCTTCGTAGAGATCGGCACCCGGTCCTTCCAGCCATTCATTGATCCAGGCGATGCAGATCGGCTTGCCGGCGGTCTCGGCCAATTCAGCCACGATCGGCACCCGGCCGATGGTCAACGGGCCGGCCACGACATTCGGCAGGATCAGCGCACCGTAGATCGGGTCTTCCAGCATCGCCCGCGTACAGCGGGTGAAGGAATCCGGATCGTTCAGCACCTGGGCCGTGACATCGCACGGGTTGCGCGCCGAGCCGAATTCCGGAATCACCGATTCGAGCACGGCCCGCGTCGCCGGTCCCGGCTGCGGCATCGCCACGCCGTGCAGTTCGGCCTTGTCGGCGGCGATGACACAAGCGCCGCCCGAGGTCGCCATCACCGCCACACCGGGCGCCTTGGGCCGTCCGGCCTTGGCCAGGAAGGCAGCCGTCTCGTAGACCTGTTCGAGATTATCGACCGAGATCATGCCGCAACGGCGAAAGGCGGCATCGTAGGCGGCATTGGCACCGGTCAGCGAACCAGTATGCGACATCGCCGCCTCGGCCGCTTGCGCGCCGGTCGCCATCTTGTAGATCACGACCGGCTTGTCGGCGGCCAAGGCCTTTTCGCCGGCCTCGATCAGCCGCTCGCCATCCTGCACGCCTTCGACCAGACAGGTGATGACACCGCAGGCCGGATCTTCGACCAAATAACTGACGAAGTCGCAAACATCGACATCGCAGCTATTGCCGGCGGTCAGATAATGGCTGAAATTGCCGCCGCGCTCGCACGCCTGGGCCAAGGTATAGCCGAGCGCACCCGATTGCGAGATCAAGCCGATCGGTCCCGGCCGCCACGGCGTCGTGCCGTAAGTCGGCAGAAACAGCATGCCGGCACGGCGGAAATTATTGACCAAGCCGATGCAGTTCGGGCCGACGATCCGCATGCCCGAGGCGCGGGCGATCGCGGTCAGCCGCGCCTGCTGCCGCGCGCGCTCGGCCTTGCCGGTCTCGGCATAGCCCGAGGCATAGACGATGCAGCCGCCGACCCCGGCCGCTGCGCATTCCTCGACCAGCCGCTCCACCGCTTCGCGCGGCGTCGCGATGATCGCGCAATCGATCTGTTCCGGCACGGCCGCAATTTTGGGAAAACAAGGCACGCCATGCAACGCGTCGGCCGTGGGATTAACGCCGTAAAGCCGCATGCTGTCGCCTTCGCGCAGATTGACCAGCGTGCGCGTGCCGAAACCCGCTTCCTGCGTGGACAGACCGATGATGGCGACGCTGGCCGGATCGATCAGCCGCCGTAATTCCGCGCGGCCGTAGACCGGCCGATGATTCTGACGCCAGGGCATGCCCCCTCCCCGTCTTTTTTGGTTTTTCGAGCCTTACAGGACCGCCCCGTGGGTCGAGACGGCATAGAAGCGATAGACGTTGAACACGCCATTGTCGAGCGTACGCAGCCGATGCAGCCAAAGCTCGGCCTCGTCGAGCAGCGCCAGCAAATGGCTTCTCGGCATATCCTTGAGTTCGGCCAGCTTCATCAGATGGGTCCAGCCAGCCAGAATCCGGGCGCGATAGATTTCGGTGTGATCCTCGGCGATCCGGCAATCGAAACCGGCATTGGTCAGACAATCGGTATATTGCGCGATGCGCCACGGCCGCACCGGATAGCGTTCGAGTTCACGCAGCCGGGCGAGCCTCGGATCGTCCGGTTCCGACTCGCGCAGGGTAAAATCGAGAAAACTCAACTGCCCGCGCGGCTTCAAACTGCGCATGATCTCGCGCAGCAGCCGCTCCTTGTCGAGGACACCGGTCAGCAGGAACTGAGCATAAACCGCATCGAAGGCGTGCGGCCGGAGTTCGATCGATTCCGGATCATAAGCGCTGATCGGCACCTTGCGACCGAGCCCGGCATCGACCGACATGGTGTGGCCGCGGCGGGCAATTTCCGCCGACCGCTCCATCCCGGTAATATAGACATCGAACGTGGCCGAGACATGGCGCGATGCCCCGCCGACCCCGGCCGAGAGATCGAGCAGGCTCATTGCCGGATTGACGCCGAACGGCTTGACCAGACTCATGATTTGATCGGTGCCGCCCGGCAACAGAAAGCCGGCGCCCCAGATCCGCTGCGACAATTCAAGCCGATCGAGCGGCACCTCATCGGTCGCGTGCGCCGCCACCGGTTCCGGCTCGATGAACGGCACGTCCGCCACCGCGCGGAAATCGATGCCATACCACCAAGCCCGCAGGCGCGTCAGCACCTCGCCACCGGAATTATCCCAGATCTGACTGGCCCAAGTCACAGGCGCCGGCTCCTCGCCTATCCGGAGGTTTATCGACCGACCTCCGAATAACACACAAGCAATTGATAAGAGATTGCTTAAGCGGACCCGCGCAGCTCGGCCAGCCCTTCGGCCCGAGACACCGAGCCGAGATAGCCCAACTCCCGGCGGGCGAGCGCGTCATTGACCGTCACTTCCTCGCCGATCAGACGAAGAACGGCGCGCGACAGGGTTGGTTCGCCCGGCTTGCCTAAAACGCGCCAGAGCATTTCGCCGCCGGAAGCAAGCAGGGAAGCGAGCGCATGTGGTACCGATCGGGTCGGGGCGGCGATGCCCTGGGTTTCGAGCAATGCCTCGACCATCTCGCGAAACTCGATCGGTGCGCCGTCGGTGACGAAATAGACCCCGCCCGACTGGCCCGATCGGGCGGCCTTGAGCAGCCCCTCGCAAACATTGCGGACATGGGTGGTCGAGGTCGGATAGCGCCCGCCGCCGATCCAGGCGAACTGACCGGATTTGACCGCCTCGGCGAGGCGCGGCAACAAGGTCCGGTCGCCCTTGCCCCAGACGAAGCGCGGCCGCACCACGATGGTCGTGAAGTCGGGGGCATTCGCCGCCCGCACCAGTTTCTCGGCCGCCGCCTTGGTCGCGGGATAGAGGCCGAGCGGCCGGGCCGGGATCGGCCAGCTTTCATCGGCATTGCGGATCGGCGGGCCGCCGACCAGGACTGCTTCAGTCCCGACATGGACAAAGCGCGGCACGCCAGCCGCACGCGCTGCCGCCAGCATGGTGGCCGTGCCGCCGACATTGGTCGCCTCGGCAAGCGCCGCAGCACCGCCGGACAGCCAGGCCGCGGAATGGAACACGACATCCGCCCCGGCC